>JAUMCA010000090.1:0-24476 GCA_032119475.1 Thermoleophilia bacterium
ATCGCCGATCAGCGTGGCGGTGCCGCCGAGGTTGCTCGCGAGGATCTGCGTGACGACGAGCGGGATCGGCGAGATCGCGAGGATGCGCGCGACCGTGAACGCGACGGGCAGCACCAGCAGGATCGCGGTGAGGTTGTCGAGGAACGCCGACAGCACGCCGGTCAGCCCGCCGACGAGGAGCAGGAGCCGCATCGGATGCCCCCGCGAGAGCTGGACCGCGCGAATGCCGACCCAGCCGAAGATGCCCGACGGCTGGCTCAGTACGACGAGGATCATCATGCCGACCAGCAGGCCCAGCGTCTCCCAGTCGATGGCGTCGACCGCCTCGTTGACGCCGATGGCGCCGATCAGGACGACGAGCGCCGCACCGAGCAGTGCGATCTTGGTGCGATCGATCCAGTCGAGGACGATGGCGACGAGGGCAGCGGCGAAGACGCCGGCGGTGACGAGCTCCATGAGTTCCCCCAGTGGTCCTGCCACCGATGGTGGTTGAATGCCGACCAGACTTCCCGGCGCGCCGAGGTGGATCGTATCGGACGCCGCCCTGCGGTCCCTCAGCTGCGCCAGAAGGCGCGGCTGAGCAGGACGAGCACCGGGAAGATCTCGAGGCGGCCGACGATCATCAGCAGCGACATGAAGACCTTCGACTGGTCCGAGAAGGGCGCGTACGAGCCCATCGGGCCGAGGAAGCCGAATCCCGGGCCGACGTTCCCGACCGTGGCGGCCGACGCCGACAGCGCGTCCTCGAAGTTGAGCCCCGCGGGCCGCTGCGGGTCGATCAGCAGCACGAGGCCCGCCGCGATCACGATCGCGACGTAGAGGAGCACGAAGACCATCACCCCCTGCACCAGGCGGTCGTTGACGGCGCGCCGGCCGACCCGGATCAGGCGCACCTGCTCCGGATGCACGGTGGAGCGGATCTCCCGCAGGATCACCCGCCCGAAGAGGACGACGCGCATCACCTTCAGCGCTCCCGTGGGGCTCCCGGTGCATCCGCCGAAGAACATCAGGATGAAGAGGGTGGCCAGCGCGAGTTCGGACCACGCCGCGAAGTCGGCGGTCGAATAGCCCGTGCCCGTCATGATCGACGCGGCCTGGAAGACGCCCTGCCGCACACCGTCCGCCGCGCCGTACGTGCCCTCGGCGATCAGGTTGCTGACCAGGATCGCGCTGCCGACCGCGAGGATGATCAGGTACCAGCGCAGCTCGTCGTCACGGAAGCTCTGCGGCTTGCGCTGGGCGATCGCCCGGAACCACAGCGTCAGGTTCGTGCCGGCGAGGATGATCGCGATCGCGATCAGCCATTGGGCCCACGGCCCGAACGGCTCGATCGAGCGCGCGTTCGGGGAGAACCCACCGGCCGACACGGTGGTGAAGGCATGCGCGATCGCCTGGAAGGGCGTCATGCCCGGCGCCAGATCGAGCCAACCGAGCGTCGTCAGGCCGACGATCACGAGCACCGTGAGCGTGACGTAGACGCCGACGATGCGGAAGGTCGATGCGCGCAGATGCGGGGCCAGCTTCTCGAGTTGCGGCCCTGCGGTCTCGGTCTCGACGAGCTGCCGGCCGCCGACGGCGAGCCGGGGCAGGAAGATCACGGCGAGCACGATCAGGCCGATGCCCCCGATCCACTGCGTCTGCGCGCGCCACAGAAGGAGCGCCCGCGGCTGGTCATCGAACTGCGTCATGACCGTCGCGCCCGTCGCCGTGAAGCCGGCCGCGCTCTCGAAGAAGGCGTCGATCAGGGTCGTCGGACCGCCGGAGGCGCTGCCGAGGACGTACGGGACGACGCCGAACAGCGACAGGCCGACCCACGTCAGGACCGCGGCGAGCAGCGCCTCGCGACGCGACGGCGAGGGGAGGCTCCGGCCGCCGCGGTACGCGAGCAGGAAGATGCCGCCGGCCGCGATCAGCGGCACCGCATAGGGCGCGAGCGGCTCGCCGAGCCACGCGGCATACACGAGCGGCGCGGCGATCGTCACCCCCGCCCCGCCGACCACGAGGCCGACGACGCGGAGCGCCGGTGCGATGCGGATCCTCGCCGAGCGCGCCACCCCCGGCCTCAGCGGAGCCAGTGCGGGTGGGTCGCCGGCATGAGCAGGGGCAGTCGATCGGCGCCGATGCCCGTCATGGGTGCCGCGTCGATCACAGCGCCCGCTCCAGCTCCGCGACGCGGTAGGCCTCGGCGAGGATGATCGCCGTGTCACCGGCCTGCAGGCTGTCGTCCCCGCGGGGGAACACGACCCGCCCGTTGCGGACGATGGCGCCCACGATCGCGCCTTCCAGCGGGCGCTCGCGGAACGGTCGGCCGATCAGGGCGCTGTCCGGGTTGATCGCGATCTCGAGCACTTCGACGCGGTCGTTCTCGAGCATCGCGAATCCGCGTGTCCGCGGATCGTGGGTGTAGCGCACGATCTCCTCGGCGACGACGAGCCGTTGGTTCAGGGCGTGGTCCACGCCGACGCGCTCGAAGATCGGCACGTAGTCGGGGTCGCCGACGATCGCGATCGCGGACGGCACGCCGAGGGACTTCGCGAGCAGCGCGATCAGGAGGTCGCGCTCGTCGCGATCGGTGCAGCAGACGACGACGTCGGCACGCCCGACGTTCTCGCGATCGAGGAACGACGGGTCGGTCGCATCAGCGCAGAAGACATCGGCCGCCGGGATCTCCTCCGCGCAGAAGCGGGCGACGGCGGCGTCGGCGTCGATCAGGCGCACGCGGAGCCGCTGCTGGCACAGCTGTCGCGCGATCGCCCTGCCCGTCGCGCCACCGCCGACGACCACGACCTCGCGGACCTTCTCGACGTCCTGGCGGGCGAGACGATGCGACCACTCCTCCGACGCCCGGGGCGACGTGATGAGCACGATCCGATCGCCCTCCTCCACGACGTCCATGCCGCCCGGGATCGTCACGGAGTCCTCGCGGATCAGTGATGCGATGACGCTCTCGTCGGGGATGCGGATGTCGGCGATGCGCTTGCCGGCGATGCTGTCGCGGGCGTCGCTGCGGACCTCGAACTCGACCATCTCCGCCTGCCCGTCAGCGAACAGGTCGGTCTGCAGGGCGCCGGGCAGGCCGATGATCCTCGCGACGGCCTGCGCGAGTTCGTTCTCCGCGGAGATCATGATGTCGACGGGGAGCTCGCCGGCGCGCCAGGCGTCGAGGTACTCGGCGCTCGAGGTGCGCACGAGGATGCGCCCTCTGCACAGCGCGCGCGCCTGCAGCGCCGCGACGATGTTGATCTCGTCGCGGTCGGTGGCCGCGATGACGAGGTCGGCCTCGGCCATCCCGGCGGTCTGCAGCGCGGCGCGCGACGTGCCGTTGCCGGCGACCGTGAGGACGTCGTAGCGATTGCCGATCGCCGTCAGGTGATCGGCGTCGAGATCGACCACCGTCACGTCGTGCTGCTCGTGGAGTGCGGCGACCACGCTGGCGCCGACGCGACCCGCTCCGATGACGACGATCCGCACGAGCGGACGATAGCCCAGCCAAAACGCGGCGCGCGCTAGAATCGACGCAGCGCAATGCTCCGTTCACCTTCCTCGCCCCATGCCACGCATCCGTCGACCACGGCACCGTGCGGTGTCCATGACGGCTCCCCCTGCCTCGGAGCCTCGCGTGAGCGTGCTCGAGCACGGCGGGCGGCGCTGGATCCAGATCGAGTCACCCGGCCCCGCTGAGATCGCCTGGCTCGAGGAGGAGTTCTCCTTCCACGAGCTCGACATCGAGGACGTCCGCTCGCGCCGCCAGCGCCCGAAGGTTGACGACTACCCCGACTACGTCTTCGTCGTCCTCCACTTCCCGTGGTACGACAAGGCCTCCGGTCGCCTGTTCCCCGCCGAGGTCAACGCCTTCATCGGCGACGACTTCCTGATCACGATCCCGAACGTGCCGCTGAAGCCGGTGCGGAACGTGTTCCGTCGGCTCGAGCAGAACGAGGCGGAGCGGGCCGAGTGGTTCGCGAAGGGCTCCGGCTTCATCTTCTACGAGGTCCTCGACGCCCTCTACGGCTACTGCTTCCCGATCCTCGACCAGATCGGGCGCAAGCTCGAGGAGATCGAGGACCACATGTTCGAGCGGGATCCGGACGAGTCGATCGTCCGGCAGATCTCGAACGTGAAGCAGGAGATCATCTCCTACCGCAAGATCACGAAGCCGCAGCGTCCCGTGCTGCGCCAGCTCGAGCGCGCCGGCGAGCGGTTCCTCGCCGACGAGGAGCTCGACATCTACTACGACGACCTGATCGACTCGGCCGAGCGGATCTGGGACCTCCTGGAGAACTACAAGGAGGTCGTGGAGGCGCTCGAGGTGACGAACGAGACGGCGATCTCCCACCGGCAGAACCGGATCCTGCAGGTGCTGACCGTCCTGACGGTCGTCTTCCTGCCCGTCACGTTCATCACCAACCTGTTCGGGATGAACGTCCCGGTGCCGTTCGACCACGTCGGCGTCGCCTTCTTCGCCATCTTCGGCGTCCTGCTCGGCGCAATCCTCGCGCTGCTCGGGGTGTTCAAGTGGCTTCGGTGGGTATAGGCGGCGGTGTCGCAAAGGGGTCAGACCCTTGTGCGACATGCGGTGACGTCCACCATCGCCCTCTGACCGCGTCATGTCGCACAAGGGTCTGACCCCTTTGCGACACCGTCACCGACGCTGACCGGATGCGACCCTCAGGGTCAGACGCCGTTGGGGCAGGCCGGCAGAGTCGGATGGGATTGCGGCGGCGACGGTGCCGGCGTGCACCAAAGGCGTCTGACCCCTTCTTCCTGCACGGGTCACCCGTGGAGCACGTCGTCACTCCGGGCGAGCTATCTCCGTTGGGCCGACATGCCCTCGCAGCTGACCCATCGCGGAAGAAGGGGTCTCCAGTCCAAGCGCTCCCCCACGGCTTCGCTGTCCACCGTCGGCACACGTCGGAAAAAGGGGTCAGACGCCTTTGCGGCACGCGGCACGAAGGGGCACGACTCCGTCAACGGCCGCCGCCGCGCGGCCCCAAAGGCATCTGACCCTGTGATGCCGCCGATCAAGGGCCGCCGGGGCCGGCGCCAGGGTCGTTGGATGACTGAATCAAAGGGGCCAGACCCCTTTCATTCACGATCAGCGCCTCGATCAGCCGAATCCGAACGCGTGAATGAAAGGGGTCTGGCCCCTTTGATTCAGTCATCCAACGACAGCACCGCCAGGAACGCCTCCTGCGGCACCTCCACCGCGCCGACGTACTTCATGCGGTTCTTCTTGCCCTTCTTCTGCTTCTCGAGCAGCTTGCGCTTGCGGCTGATGTCGCCGCCGTAGCACTTCGAGAGCACGTCCTTGCGCTTCGCCTTGATCGTCTCGCGGGCGATGACGCGCGAGCCGATCGCGGCCTGGACGGGCACGTCGAAGAACTGGCGCGGGATGATTGTGCGGAGGCGCTCGACGAGGGCCCGGCCGGCCTCGTAGGCCTTGTCGCGGTGCACGATGATGCTGAGCGCGTCGACCGGATCGCCGTTCAGCAGGATGTCGACCTTCGCGAGGTTCGACGGGCGGTAGCCGATCATCTCGTAGTCGAACGACGCGTAGCCCTTCGTCCGGCTCTTCAACTGGTCGTAGAAATCCAGGACGATCTCGGCGAGCGGGATCGCGTAGACGAGGTTGACGCGCTTCTCCGAGAGGTAGTCCATCTTCTCGAACTCCCCGCGGCGCTCCTCGCCGCACAGCTTCATCACGACGCCGACGTACTCCTTCGGGACGATCACGGAGGCGCGCACGTACGGCTCCTCGACGTGCTCGATCGTCGTCGCGGGCGGCATGTCGGACGGGTTGCGGACCTCGATCGTGTCCCCCGCCGTGGTCAGGATGTCGTAGAGCACGTTCGGCGTCGTCGCGATCAGGTCGAGGTCCCACTCGCGCTCGAGGCGCTCGCGCACGACCTCCATGTGCAGCAGGCCGAGGAAGCCGCAGCGGAACCCGAAGCCGAGCGCCTGGGAGTTCTCGGGCTCGTAGATGAGCGAGGCGTCGTTGAGGCGGAGCTTCGCGAGCGCGTCGCGGAGGTCCTCGTACTGCTCGCCGTCGGTCGGGAAGAGCCCGGCGAAGACCATCGGCTTGACGTCCTCGTAGCCCGGCAGCGCCTCGGTGGCGGGGCGTGCGGCGTCGGTGAACGTATCGCCGACCTTGATCTCCGCGACGTCCTTGACGCCCGTGATGACGTAGCCCACCTCGCCGGCCGTCAGACCGTCCTCGGGCGTCATCTGCGGGGTCATCACGCCGACCTCCTCGATCTCGTGCCGCTCGCCGGTCGCCATCGACTGGAGCGTCATGCCCTTGCGGAGCGTCCCGTCGACGACGCGGATGTAGGCGATCACGCCGCGGTACTGGTCGTAGACGGAATCGAAGACCAGGGCGCGCGTCGGGCCGTCCGGCTCCCCGCGCGGCGGCGGCATCCGGTCGACGACCGCGTCGAGCACCGCGGCCACGTTGATCCCGCTCTTGGCGGAGATGCGCACGACGCCGGCGGGATCGTCACCGAGGAAATCCGCGGTCTCCTGCGCGACCTCGTCGGGGTAGGCGGCCGGCAGGTCGATCTTGTTGACGACGGGCACGATCTCCAGCCCGTTGTCGATCGCGAGGTGGGCGTTCGCGACCGTCTGGGCCTCGATGCCCTGGGACGCGTCGACCACGAGCAGCGCACCCTCGCAGGCCGCGAGCGACCGGGAGACCTCGTAGGTGAAGTCCACGTGCCCCGGGGTGTCGATCAGGTTCAGCTGGTAGGTCCGGCCGTTTCGCTCCCACAGGACGCGCACGGCCTGCGCCTTGATCGTGATGCCGCGCTCGCGCTCGATGTCCATCGAGTCGAGCAGCTGGTCCTGCATCTCGCGCATCGCGACCGTGTTCGTCACCTCGAGGATGCGGTCCGCGAGCGTCGACTTGCCGTGATCGATGTGCGCGACGATCGAGAAGTTGCGGATCAGATCCTGCTGCACGCGCACAGGGTACCGGTCATGCGGTCTCCCCCCGGTCGCCCAGCACGATCCGCCGCGACAGGTGCACGCTGCGGGCCGCCGCGCCGACCTCCGCGCCGGCGAGGATCACGAGGGCGCCGAGGTACACGAAGAACAGGAACGCGATGATCGACCCGATCGATCCGTAGATGACGTCGTAGCGCGCGATCCGGTCGACGTAGATGCCGAAGCCGACGCGCGCGCCCTCCAGCAGGACGGCGCCGACGAGCGCCCCGGCCAGCGCGTAGCGCGCGTCGGGACGCGGCTTCGGCAGCAGCTTGTAGGCGAGCAGGAGCACGAGCGTCGTGATGGCCAGCGAGATCGCCGCGCCGATCGAGGACCGCACGAGATCCGCCGCGCCGAGCCAGCTGGAGCCCTCCGGGAGCCACTCGATCGAGACCTGCGGCACGACGCTGATCACCAGCCCGACGAAGAACGACGTCAGGACGAGGCTGACGATGATCCCGAGCAGCACGGCGTCGACGAGCTTGCCGCGCACGAACGGGCGCGTATCGTGCTCGCCGCCCCACGCCAGCTCCATCGCGCCGCGAACGCTGCCGAGCATCCCGCTGGCCGCCCAGATCAGGCCCACGACGCCGAGGATGCCGAGGGCGGTCAGGTTCTGCGTGGCGTTCTGCAGCAGGTCGTCGATGCGGACGGTGTCGGTCTCGGCGAGGGGCAACGCGGTCAGGAGCGTGTCGGTCACGCTCTGGCGCACCGCCGGATCGCGCAGGCGGGTGCCCAGGACGACCGCGATCAGCAGGATCAGCGGGAACAGGCTGAACAGCACGTGGAAGGCGATCGCGGCCGCGGCCGTCGTGCATCGGTGGCGCTGGAAGCGGCTGAAGCCGTCCTTCAGCACGAGGCCGACGAAGACGAGCGGCTGCGGGATGCCGATGTCCGGGAACGTCATGCCGGTGCCTGCCGTCCGCGGTGACGCAGCAGCGCGAGGACGCGGTCCGCCTCGGGGAAGCGCAGCGCGCGCGTGAGCGCGAGGTACGCGACGGCGGCCAGCGCGACGGCGGCCCCGACGGCCGCGATCTGGGCGGGGAGGCTCGTGCCGAGCGCCGCGTCGAGCGCCCACCAGGCGCCGTAGGCGAGTGGCGCGATGGCGGCGCTGGCGAGGAGCGCGCGGAGCGCCGCGCGGGCGACACGGCCCGCCGGCAGGTGGCCGACGTGCCGGGCGAGCACCACCCACATGAGCGGCACCACCACCGCGTTGGCCAGGGAATTCGCGAGCGGGATGCCCCAGACGCCGACCTGCGGGTACAGGACGAGCGCCGCTCCGATCGCCACGACGAGGTTGACCCCCGCGATCGCCGTCACCGCCCAGACCCGCTGCAGGGCGAAGAACCCGCGCGTCAGGAGCAGGATCACGCCGTTCAGGGCGAGACCGGCGGCGAAGGCGATCAGGCACTCCGCCACGCCCGGCGTCTGGTCGGGCGTCCAGGCGCCGCGCTGGAACAGCAGCACGATGATCGGCGTGGCGAGCACGGCGATGACGGCGCTGGCGGGCAGCAGGAGGTAGAGGATCAGGCCGATCCCGTCGCCCATCGACTCCCGGTAGCGGGTGAGGTCCTTCGCCGCGATCGCGCGGGCGAGGCTCGGGAACAGCACGGTCGTCACCGCGACGGAGAAGATGCCCTGCGGGAGCATGTAGACCCGGAACGCGGCGTCGATCGCCCGCGGTGCGTAGGCGGGGTCGACGTAGGTCGCGATGAACGTCGCGACCGTGAGGTTGACGTTCGCGAGGCCCAGCGCGAGGGCGACCGGCACCAGCAGGATCAGCACGCGGCGGACGGCCGGGTCGCGGAGGTCGACGCGCGGGCGCAGCGTCGCCCCCTTGCCCCGCAGTCCGGGCAGCGGGATCGCGGTCTGCACGGCGGTGCCCACGAGCGTGCCGACCGCCAGCACGACCGCCCGCTGCTCCAGATCGTCGACGGTGAAGGCGCCGATCAGGAACGCGATGATCACGAGGTTCCAGAACACCGGCGCGATCGCCGGCAGGACGAACTCGTCGAAGGAGTTGAGGATCGCCTGCACGAGTCCGGAGATGCCCAGCAGGACGAGGATCGGGAACAGGATCCGCGTCATCGTCACGGCGAGGTCGAGCTGATCGCCCTCGAGGTTCGCGAGCCGCAGGAGCGGCTCCGCGAACGCGATGCCGAGGGCGGTGATCGCCGCGAGCCAGAGGACGGCGAGCGTCAGGGCGCTCGACGCGACGCGCCAGGCCCGCGCGCGCTCGCCCTTGACCAGCAGCTCGCTGAACACCGGGACGAACGAGGCGCCCAACGCGGAGTCCGCGACGAGCGAGCGCGCCGTGTTCGGGATGTTGTTGGCGACCACGAACGCGCTCGCGGGGCCGGTCACGCCGAGGAGCTGCGCGGAGATGATCTCCCGCACGAGGCCGAGCACACGGGAGACGCCGGTCGCCGCGCTGAACAGCGCCGCGGACACGGAGCGACTGCGTGCGCCGGCCGCGGGCGCGTCCTCCTGCATCGCCATGCACCGATCATCGCACGCATCCCGGTTGCCGCAGCGGAATCGGCTCCCCTGCTACTCTCCGCGCGTTCGCGGGAGGTCCCCGCGCATCGCACAGGGGAACAATGGCCAACATCAAGCAGCAGAAGAAGCGCATCCTCGTCGCCGAGCGGCAGCGCATGGAGAACATCCGCTACCGGTCCTCGATCAAGACCGCCTTCCGCCGCCTCATCGACGCCGTCCAGTCGGGCGACGCCGACCAGGTTTCCGCTGCCCATCAGGCGTACGTCGCCCTGGTCGACAAGGCCACGGCCAAGAAGGCCCTCCACCCGAACACCGCTTCGCGCAAGAAGTCCCGCGCCACGCGTGTGATCGCCCGTGGCCCCCAGGTCGTCGAGACCAAGAAGCGCCGCGTCTCCAAGAAGCAGGCCACCAAGGCCGCGGCCCCGGCTGCCGCCGAGACGCCGGCTGAGGAGGCTCCCGCCGAGGTCGAGGAGGCGCCGGCCGACGAGGCCCCCGCCGCCGAGGCCGACGAGGCTCCCACCGCGGAGGCCGACGAGGCTCCCGCTGCGGAGGCTGACGAGGCTCCCGCTGCGGAGGCCGACGAGGCCGCCGCCGAAGACGCTGCGGAGCCGGCCGCCGAGGCCGACGCCGACGACGCCTCCTAGGCGGGCGCCAGGATCGCGATCGCGACCGCCGCGCTCGTCGTGCGCGAATGCGTGATCGACACGTCGATCGCGAGGACCCCCTTGCGCCGGGCGACCTCCGCCGTCCACCCGGACAGCGTCACCGTCGGCTTGCCGTGTCCGGCGACCTCGATCTCCGTCCAGGTGAAGTGCACGCCGGTGCCGAGCGCCTTCCCGACCGCCTCCTTCGCGGCGAACCGCCCCGCGTAGCTCTCCGACGGCCGCGGCTTGCGGTCGAGCTCGGCGATCTCGCGCGCGGTGAAGCAGCGCGCGCGGAAGCGCTCGGGGTGCCGTTCCAGCGCGCGCTCGACGCGGTCGATCTCGATCAGGTCGAGCCCGACGGCGAGGCGCGGCGCGGTCATTCGACCGTGACCGTCTTCGCGAGGTTGCGGGGGCGGTCGACATCGAGCCCGAGCCGCCCCGCGATTTTGTAGGCGAGGATCTGCAGCGGGAGGACCGCGAGGATCGGCTGGAGCTCCGGCCGGGTCTGCGGGACGTACAGCACGTGCTCCGCGTGGGTGGCGATGTGCGTGTTCCCCTCGGTGGCGACGGCGACGACGTGCGCGCCACGGGCGCGAACCTCCTCGAGGTTCGAGGCCATCTTCTCGAACACGTGGCTGTCGGTGGCCACGGCCACCACGGGCGTGTCCTCGCCGAGCAGCGCGATCGGGCCGTGCTTCATCTCGCCGGCCGCGTAGGCGTCCGTCGGGATGTACGAGATCTCCTTCAGCTTCAGCGCGCCCTCCTGGCAGATCGGCAGGCCGAGGTGGCGGCCGAGGTAGAGGAAGAAGCGGTCGTGGGCGAAGCGGTCGGCCAGCATGTCGAGCTGCTGGTCGAGCGCCGTGTCGTCGAGGATCCGCTGGACCAGGCCGGGCAGCTCCCGCAGCTCCTCGCCGATCGCCGCCACCTCGGCGGTGGTCAGCCGACCGCGGACCGCCCCGAGGTGCAGGGCGAGCAGCGTCATCAGCGTCACCTGCGACGTGAACGTCTTGGTGGCGGCGACGCCGATCTCGAGACCGGCCCGCGTGTACAGGACGCCGTCGGCGGCCCGCGCGATCGCGGAGCCCATGATGTTCGTGATCGCGACGACGCGCGCGCCCCGCTCCGAGGCGATCTGCATGGCCGCGAGGGTGTCGGCGGTCTCGCCGGACTGCGAGATCGCGAGGACGAGGGTCGTCGGGTCGAACACGCCGTTCCGGTACCTCCACTCACTCGCGACGTCGGCCTCCGTCGCCACGCCGCCCCATTCCTCGATCAGGTAGCGGCCGACGAGGCCGGCGTGGAGCGCGGTGCCGCAGCCGACGATGAGGACGCGCTGCATCGACCGCAGCTCGTCGTCCGTGAGGCCGATGCCCTCGAGGTGCAGTTCGCCATGGTGGAAGCGCTCGGCGATCGTGTCGGCGATCGCCGTGGGCTGCTCGTGGATCTCCTTCAGCATGAAGGTGTCGTAGCCGCCCTTGGCGGCGACCTCGAGCGACTCGTCGGCCTCCTCGATCGGATGCTCGCGCTCCGAGCCGGATACGACGTCGCGGAATGTCACGCCCGCGGCGGTGGCGATCACGATCTCGCCCTCGTCGACGATCTGGATCCGGCGGGTCTGCTCCAGGAACGCCGGTGTGAAGGAGGCGAGGAACGTCTCCCCCTCGCCGCGTCCGACGACCAGCGGCGGCCAGGCCAGGCGGGCGCCGATGATGCGGTCGGGTTCGTCGACGCACACCGCGAGGAACGCGAAGTGGCCCTCCAGTCGCGGGTAGATCCGACGGCACGTCTCTGCGAGGTCGCCGTCGTAGGCCTCCTCGATCAGGTGGACGAGGGCCTCGGTATCGGTGTCGGAGGTCAGCTCGTGCCCCCGTGCCGTGACCTCCGCGCGGAGTTCGACGTAGTTCTCGAAGATCCCGTTCATCAGGACCGCGAAGCGGCCGTCCTCGGACATGAAGGGGTGCGCGTTGCGCACCTCCACCCCGCCGTGCGTCGCCCAGCGCGTATGGCCCATGCCGAGTGTGGCGGTCGGGGACGTCGCCGTGGACGCCTCGCGCAGCGCGCTGACCGGCCCGACGGCGCGGGCGCGATCGAGGCGGGCGCTGCCCGCGTCGACGACGACCAGACCCGCGGAGTCGTAGCCGCGGTACTCGAGGTGCTCGAGCCCCTGCAGGACGAGCTCCTTGCACGGGCGCGCGCCGACGTAGCCGATGATCCCGCACACAGCGGCAATCCTACCGGCGCGGCCGGCAGCGGCGATCAGGCGTCGACGGGCAGCTCGCGGGCGACGAGGTCCGCGAGGTCCCGCGCGATGGCCTCGCAGCGCTCGCCGTCACGGGCCTCGACCATGACGCGGACGAGCGGCTCGGTGCCTGACGCGCGCAGGACGACGCGACCGTCGTCGCCGAGGTCGTCCTCGGCGACGCGCACGGCGGCCCAGACCGCGCTGCAGTCCGCGAGGCCCTCTCGACGCGCGCGCACGCTGATCAGCCGCTGCGGGAACTTCTCCACGGCGGCGAGGGCGTCGGCCATGGACCGGGCGCGGCGCTGCAGCGCGCTCAGCACGAGCACGGCGGCGAGCGGGCCGTCGCCCGTCGTCTGGTGGTCGAGCGCGATGATGTGCCCGGACTGCTCGCCCCCGAGCGTCGCCCCCGTCGCGCGCATCGCCTCGAGCACGTAGCGATCGCCGACGTCGGTGACCTCGACGGAGCAGCCGAGGGCGGTCAGCGCCCGGTGGGCGCCGAGGTTCGCCATCGACGTGACGACGACGCGTCGGCCCGGCAGGGCGTCGCGGGCGAGCGCGTCGTCCGCGAGGAGCGTGAGGATGTGGTCGCCGTCGACGGGGCTGCCGTCCGCAGCGGTGAACAGCACCCGATCCGCGTCGCCGTCGAAGGCCACGCCGAGGGCCGCGCCGTGCTCCCGCACGACCGCCCCCACGTGGTCGAGGTGCGTGGAGCCGCAGTCGACGTTGATGTTGACGCCGTCGGGCGCGCAGGCGGTCAGGACGACGTCGGCGCCGAGCGCGCCGAACAGCCGCGGGGCGACGGCGGTGGCGGCTCCGTGTGCGCAGTCGACGACGATGCGGAGGCCATCCAGGGGCGTGCCCGCCGTCTCGGCGACCCAATCGGCGTAGGCGTCAGCCGCTCCCTCGCGGGTCTCCGTGGTGCCGACGCCCCCGCCGGTCGGCAGCGGTCCCGGCGGGTCGAGGAGCCCCTCGATCGCCTCCTCGTCGGCGTCGGCCAGCTTGTAGCCGTCGGCGCCGAAGAGCTTGATCCCGTTGTCGGGGAACGGGTTGTGGCTCGCGCTGATGACGACGCCCGCGTCCGCGCCCTCGCGGACCACGGACCACGCGACCGCGGGCGTCGGCAGCACGCCGAGCCGCACGGCGCGCCCACCGGCGGACGCGATGCCCGCGGCGACGGCATCCTCCAGCATGGATCCGGATCGCCGGGTGTCGCGGCCGATCAGGATCGTCGGCGCGCCGCCGAGCCGCAGCGCCGCGGCGCGTCCGACGCGCAGCGCGAGATCCGCGGTCAGTCGCTCGTTGGCGACGCCGCGGACGCCGTCGGTGCCGAACCAGACGCGGCCCATCCGCGTGGCGCTAGCGCTTGGAGAACTGCGGGCGCTTGCGGGCCTTCTTGAAGCCCGCCTTCTTGCGCTCGACCGCGCGTGCGTCGCGCGCGAGGTAGCCGGCGCGCTTGAGCTCGCCGCGCAGGTTGGGATCGGCCTCGACGAGCGCGCGGGCGATGCCGTGGCGCGAGGCCCCGGCCTGGCCGCTGATGCCTCCGCCGTGCAGGCGGATCGTGACGTCGAAGCGGTCGGTGAGCCCGACGGCCTCGAGGGGCGAGAGCGCCATCGCACGCAGCGGACCGCGATCGAAGTACTGCTCGGCCGGGCGGCCGTTGCAGGTGACCGTCCCCGAGCCGGGCGTCAGGGTGACGCGTGCCACCGAGGTCTTGCGCTTGCCGGTCGCCCGGTAGATGGCCTTGTCGCTCACGTCTCGTCTCGTCCTTACGGCAGGGGCTGCGGCGACTGGGCCGCGTGCGGGTGGTCGGCGCCGGTGTAGACCTTCAGCTTGCGGAGCTGGGCCGCGCCGAGCTTGTTCTTCGGCAGCATGCCCTTGACCGCGTGCCGGATGACCTCGGCGGGGTTGCGGTCGAGCTGCTCCTGCAGCGTGCGCTCGCGCAGGCCGCCGGGGTAGCCCGAGTGGCTGTAGTACTTCTTCTGCGACAGCTTGTTGCCGGTCACGCGCACGCGCTCGCAGTTGATCACCACGACGAAGTCGCCGGTGTCGACGTGCGGGGTGAAGTTGACCTTCCCCTTGCCGCGCAGCGCGTCGGCGATGCGGGTCGCGAGGCGGCCGAGCACTTCGCCGTCGGCGTCGATGATGAACCAGCCGTGCTCGACGTCGGCGGGCTTTGCGGAGAGGGTCTTCTGCGGCATAGTCACGGGGGCGCGGTCGGTTTCCGCCACCGGCGCGGAACCGTAGCACGATGGCCATGCATCGCGAAGCACCCTCCCCACCCTCGCTCGCCTCCCGTCTGAGCGGCTCCCTGGCGGTCGCGGACGCTGCCGTCAACGACGTCCACGATCGGCTCAACCGGGCGATCCCCTGGCTGTGGACGCCCCTCGCGGTGCCGTCCGCGGCGCATCGCCTCGGGACGGCGGAGCACGTGCTCTACGGCGTCCACGCGGGGCTCGGCCTCGGCGTCGCCGCCGCGGTGCTGCCGTCCCCGCTGCGCCGTCCCGCGCTGCTCGTCGGCGCCCTCGTTGCGGCCGGGAGCTGGGCGGTCTTCACGGGCGCCTGGGATCGGCGCGCGGATGGCGCTCAGGCAGACGACGCCGCGCGCTGAGCGCGGTAGGCGTCGGCCACCGCCGCGCGGGAGCGCGCGCTGAGGACCAGGCGTCGGATCGCCGCACCGGCGGCCTCCAGATCGCGGGGCCCCTGCGTGGCGCGCACCAGCTCGAGCGCCTCCGCCAATTCGTCGGTCTGCCGATCCGCGGCGAAGTGCGCCGACGCGGAGGCGCGCCGCGCCCCGGCCAGCGATGCCGCTCGCGCCTGGGCATCGCAGCCGAGCGCGGCCCCGATCCGCTCCAGGATGCCGGCCAGCGGGATCAGCACGGTGGCGTCCTCCGCCGCGTACGCCAGCTGGTCGTCGGACAGCTCCTCCTGCCCCCAGTCCGACGTCTGGAACGTCTTGTCGAGGCTCGCGGCGAGGAAGCGCTCGGCGAGGCTGACGAGCTTCGCGTCGCCGACGCCGTGGTCGAAGCCCGCGGCCTCGAGGTGCCCGGCGATCACCGTCCACCAGGCGCAGGTGTCGAAGACGTCGCCGAACTCCACGTCCCAGCGGTACCGGATCCACGACTGCTCGAACTTGGCGTTGTGCGCGATGACCTGCCGCCCGTCGGCGAGGAGCCGGAGCACCGGGCCCGGATCGCAGGCCCAGCAGTCGATG
The DNA here is from genome assembly GCA_032119475.1 of Thermoleophilia bacterium. GTDB lineage: Bacteria > Actinomycetota > Thermoleophilia > Gaiellales > F1-60-MAGs149 > F1-60-MAGs149. The sequence goes on from JAUMCA010000090.1 coordinate 15,578, forward strand.
ACGATCGCAGGGGCGTCGCCGCCCGCGGCGGGCGCGGCGAGCTGCACCAGCCGGACGGTGCCGTTCCACGGCTCGAACGCCGCACGCTCCTCGCGCTGCTCCGGCGGCAGCCGCGTGCAGGCCGTCTCGATGTCGAGGCCGAGCACGGGGCAGGGATCGAGCAGCCGGACCGCCTCCTGCACCTCCTCCTGCGTGCGGATCACGTGCACGCGGAACGTCGCGGGCGTCGCCGGGGCGGCGGGCAGCAGGTCGGCGGGGACCTGCGGCGGCGTCGGGCCCGCGGGATCCGGCAGCGCGTGCTCGGCGACCACCTCGTGGATGCGGCGGACCTCGAGCTCGCCGAACGGCGACGTCTCCACGCGGCAGCGGACCGTGGTCGTCGGCAGCAGGTCGTCGAGCCCGTCGACGCCGTCGGCGGCGAGCGGCCCGAGGGTGCGCTCCAGATCGCTCTGGGAGCGCGGCGGCCAGATCAGGAGGCCCGCGTGGCGCCCGGCCAGCGGCCCGTCGCAGACGCGGAACGTGACGACGTCGAGCTCCGCGCCGGACTGCGTGACGGCGTGTCGCACGTAGCGCCCGTCGTCCTGCGGCACGGCGCGGCAGACGACGTCCTCGCGCTCGGCCACCGCCTCGCGATCGAACCACCGCGGATCGGAGAACGCGCTCACCGGGGACAGGGATACCAGCCGGAGCGGATGGCATCCCGGCCAGAGCGGACATTTTGGGTCCGGACCCAAAATGTCCGCGGTGCGGCAGTGAATCGCCGTCGTGAGGCGGCATCGGGTCGGCTCGACGCGTCTGCCGCACGGCCTCGGAGACCATCGGGCGGACATTTTGGGTCCGGACCCGAAATGTCCGCCCGAGGACTCGGTCGTGCGGCGCTAGAGTCCGCGCCATGTCGGACTGTCTGTTCTGCCGCATCGCGGACGGCGCGATCCCGGCGCAGGTGATCGCCTCCTCCGATCGGGCCCTCGCCTTCATGGACATCGCCCCCGCGCGCCCCGGGCATGCCCTCGTGATCCCGCGTCGTCACGTCGCCGACGCGCTGGTGGCGTCGCCCGAGGATCTCGCCGACGTGTGGGAGCTGGCCGCCGAGGTCGGACGGGCGGCGGAGAGCGCCGTCGGCGCCACCGGCGTGTCGTTCTTCTCGTTCGCGCGCCCGGACGGCGGCCAGACGGTCTTCCACCTGCACGTGCACGTGGTGCCCCGTACGCCCGGCGACGGGCTGGCCCTGTGGCCGCATGCGCCCGGTGACGCCGAGGCGATCGCCGAGCGCGCGGACGCCTACCGCCGCGTCCTCGGCGCCTAGCCGCGCTCGGCGTACGTGCTCGGCGCGTAGGTGCCGGGCGCCACGGTGTCCGGCGGGCCTGCGCGCAGCAGATCGGGCACGGTCACCGAGCGGAGCCCGCGCGCCTTCAGCGTGTCGAGGACGATCCGGACGGCGTTGATCGAGGCGTCGTTCGCCGCGCCGCTGTCGTGGAACAGGATGATCGCCCCCGGTCCGAAGGCCGCCGCGCCGGTCACGTTGTCCGCGATCTGCTGCGAGTCGTCGAGCGCCCAGTCGTTCGAGTCGACGTTCCAGAGGATCGGCAGCATGCCCTTCTTGCGCACGATGCGGTTGACCTTCCCGTCGAAGTCCCCGAACGGCGGACGCTGGGTCGTGACGGTATGGCCGGTGGCCGCGGTGATCACCTGCGAGGTGCGGTCGATCTCGTCGCGAACGCCCTGCGCCGGCAGCGTGACCAGGCTGGCATGGGACCAGGAGTGGTTGCCGATCACGTGCCCCTCTTCGACGATCCGCTTGAGCATGGCGGGGTCCTGCTCCGCGCGATTGCCGAGGACGAAGAACGTCCCCTTCATCCGGTACTTCCGGAGCAGATTCAGGATCGCGCCCGTGGCGGGTCCGGGGCCGTCGTCGAAGGTCAACGCGACGCGGTTGCCGGTGGCGGCACCGGCGGAGACGCCGTCCTGCGCCGGCACCTCGGCGGCGTACGGACCGGTCGACCAGGTCCGCTGCTCGATCTCGTCGGCGGCGCGAGCGGCCTCGTCAGCGGACTTCGCCGCGTTCGCCGCCGCCTGGTCGACGGCGGAATCCGACACGTAGTTGCTGATGGGCGGCGACTCGGACGGGCGCAGTCCCCAGACCGCGGCCAGGGCGACGCCCACGAGGACGACGACGGCGAGCAGGACGCGCCGTCGGCGACGGATGCGCGCCTGGGAGACGCTGCGCGCGGCCGGGCGGGAAGCCATGTATCAAGCGTATCGCGCGGGTGCCGCGACGTCGGTGACGCTACTCCCACTCGATGGTGCCCGGCGGCTTCGACGAGATGTCGAGCGCCACGCGGTTGACGCCGTCGACCTCGTTGATGATGCGCGTCGAGATGCGCTCGAGGAGGTCGTACGGCAGGCGCGCCCAATCCGCCGTCATCGCGTCCTCGCTCGTGACGGCGCGGATGATGATCGGGTAGTCGTACGTGCGGGCGTCGCCCATCACGCCGACGCTCTTGACGCACGGCAGCACGGCGAAGCTCTGCCACAGCTTCTGGTACCAGCCGGCCGCGCGGATCTCCTCCTGCAGCACGAAGTCGGCGCGACGGAGGATGTCCAGGCGCTCGCGGGTGATGTCGCCGATGATGCGGATCGCCAGGCCCGGTCCGGGGAACGGCTGGCGCCAGACCATGCGGTCCGGCATCCCCAGTTCGATGCCGACTCGGCGCACCTCGTCCTTGAACAGCAGGCGCAGCGGCTCGCACAGCTCGAGGTCCATGTCGTCGGGCAGGCCGCCGACGTTGTGATGGGACTTGATCTTCGCCGCGGTCTTCGAGCCGGACTCGATGACGTCGGAGTACAGCGTGCCCTGGACGAGGAAGCGCACGCCGTCCAGTCGCCGGGCCTCCTCCTCGAAGATCCGGATGAAGGCCTCGCCGATGATCTTGCGCTTCTGCTCCGGTTCGGTGACGCCCGCGAGCAGGTCGAGGAACCGGTCCTGCGCCTGCACGTGGACCAGCGGGACCCTGTAGTGGCCGCCGAAGGTCTCCACCACCTGCTCGGCCTCGCCCTCGCGCAGCAGCCCGTGGTCGACGAACACGCAGGTCAGCTGGTCGCCGACGGCGCGGTGCACGAGCAGCGCGGCGACCGCGGAGTCGACGCCGCCGGACAGCGCGCACAGCACCTTCTGGTCGCCGACCTGCTCCCGGATGCGCGCGATCTGCTCGTCGATGACGTGCTGGGGCGTCCACGAGCCGTCCTGGCCGCAGACCGCGTAGGCGAAGCGCTCGAGCATCTCCGTGCCGAAGGGGGTGTGCACGACCTCGGGGTGGAACTGCACCGCGTGGAGCCCCCGGGCCGGGTCCTCCATCGCGGCCGTCGGCGCCCCGGCGGTCGACGCCGTCGCGCGGAAGCCGTCCGGCAGCCGCGTGACCGAGTCGTTGTGGCTCATCCAGCAGGAGTGGGTCGCCGGCACGCCGTGGAACAGGACCGCCGTCCCGTCGAGCGCGATCTCGGTCTTGCCGAACTCGCCGCTGCCCCCGCCGCCGACCTCGCCCCCGAGCGCCTGCGCCATCGCCTGCATGCCGTAGCAGATGCCCAGCACCGGGACGCCGAGATCGAGGATCGCCGGGTCGAGCGCCGGCGCCCCCGGCTCGTTCACCGAGGCCGGCCCGCCGGACAGCACGATGCCGGCGGGGTCGTGCGCGCGGATCGCCTCGACGCCGATGTCGTGCGGCACGAGCTCGGACAGCACCCGGCACTCCCGGATGCGGCGGGCGATCAGCTGGGCGTACTGCGCCCCGAAGTCGAGGACGAGGATCGGTCGGTCGGCGCTCACCGGGTCAGCGCGACATCCCGATGCCCTGCTCGCGCTGGAGCTTCTTGCCCTCCGTCTGGAGGGCGGGCGCGACCATGATCTCGGCCTTCTGGAACTCGTGGATCGTCTCGTAGCCGGTCGTCGCCATCGAGGTCCGCAGCGCGCCCATCAGGTTGAGCGTCCCGTCGTTCTCGTTGGCCGGCCCGAGCAGGACCTCCTTGAGCGACGCCACCTGGCTCGTCTTGACCCGCGCGCCGCGCGGGAGCGTCGGGTGGAACGTCGCCATGCCCCAGTGGGTGCCGCGGCCGGGCGCCTCGTGCGCGCGGGCCAGCGGCGAGCCGACCATCACGGCGTCGGAGCCGCAGGCGATCGCCTTCGAGATGTCGCCACCCGTGCGCATGCCGCCGTCCGCGATCACGTTCACGTACTGGCCGGTCTCGAGCAGGTGCTGGACCCGCGCCGCGGCGGCGTCCGCGATCGCGGTGGCCTGCGGGACGCCGACGCCGAGGACGCCGCGTGTCGTGCAGGCGGCGCCGGGGCCGACGCCGACCAGCACGCCGGCCGCGCCCGTGCGCATCAGGTGGAGGGCAGTCTGGTAGCTGGCGCAGCCGCCGACGATGCACGGGATGCCGACGCTGGCGATGAACTCCTTGAGGTTGAGCGGCTCGACGCTGCGCGAGACGTGCTCGGCGGACACGACCGTGCCCTGGATCACGAGCACGTCGAGCCCCGCGGCGACGATCGCCTCCCAGTGGTCGCGCACGCGCTGCGGCGTCAGCGACGCGGCGGTGATGACGCCGGCGGCCTTGATGTCGCGCACGCGTTGGGCCATCAGGTCGGAGTCGACGGGGCGCTCGTAGATCTCCTGCATGCGCCGGGTGGCGGTCTCCGGCGGGAGGGCGGCGATCTCCTCGAGCATCTCATCCGCGTTCGCGTAGCGTCCCCACAGGCCCTCGAGGTTGAGCACGCCCAGGCCGCCGAGCTTGCCGATCTCGATCGCCGTGGCGGGCGAGACGACGCCGTCCATGGCGCTGGCGAGCAGCGGGAGCTCGATCAGGTAGGGACCGAGCTTCCAGCCGATGTCCACGTCCTCGGCGTCGCGCGTGCGCCGGCTCGGCACGATCGCGATGTCGTCGAACCCGTAGGCGCGTCGCGCCTTCTTTCCCCGTCCGATCTCGATCTCCACCAGTCCGCCGTGTCCTTTCGCCGGCGCGGCCCTGGAGTCTCGGGGCGACGCCGCGCCTGTCGATTGCCTGCCCCGGACACTAGTCACGCCTCCGGACGCGACGCCGCGTTTCGGACTCCCCGCAGTCTCAGCGCAGGGACAGCTCGAGCACCTCGGTGCTCTGGACCTGGCGCTTGGCCTCGCGCGGATCGACGCGTCCCGCTCCGGCCAGGAGCGTGCTCGCCGTGCCGCAGGCGACGGCGAAGCGGAGCGCGTCCTCCATGCCCAGCTCGCGGCGGCGCCCGTGGAGGTAGCCGGCGAGCAGCGCGTCGCCCGCGCCGACGGTGCTCAGCACCTCGACCCGCGGCGCGCGGACCCGGAAGCGGCGGGCCTGGGTGCCCTCCCGCAGGAGCGCGACGAGGCCGGACTCCGAGGTGATCAGCACGTTGCGCGGGCCCATATCGGCGATCTCGTCGAGGGCGCCGATCAGATCCTCGTCGCCGGCGAACTCATGCCCCACGAGCTCCTCGGCCTCGGCCTGGTTGGGCGACACGAGGTGCGGCTCGGCGGCGACGCCGAGCCGCAGCGGCTCGCCCTCGGAGTCGAGCACGAGCGATGCGCCGGTGCGCCGCAGGCGCTTGATCGCGTCGGCGTACCAGTCCTCCGGCACGTCCCGGGGCAGCGATCCGGCGAGGACGACCGCCGAGGCGTCGCGGGCGACGTACTCGATGCGACCCAGCAGCGCGTCGAGCTCGTCCGCCGTCACGCTCGGCCCGTTCTCGATGATCTCGGTCTGGCGTCCGCTCGTCGGGTCGACGAGCACGGTCGACGAGCGCGATTCGCCGCCGATCGGCACGAAGTCGTTGAGGATGCCCTCGGCCGTGAGCTCGCGCTGGATGCGCGCACCCGTCTCGCCGCCGGCGAGGCCCGTCGCGATCACCGGCTCCTGGAGGATGCGCAGCGCGCGCGCCACGTTGATGCCCTTGCCGCCGGGCGCCACGAGCCCCTGCGCGCCGCGGTGGCGCATGCCGATCTGCATGCTGGGGACCTGGATCGTCTTGTCCAGGGCGGCGTTGGGGGTGACGGTGATGATCATGGGGCGGCGGCGTCCGTGGTCGGGCGTAGCCGGATGCGCTCGCCGGGCATCAGCGCGAGCGGATCCAGCGAGGGGTTCAGGTCGCGGATGACGTCCTCGGGGACGCCGTAGCGCTCCGCGATGGTGGACAGCGTATCGCCCTTGCGGATGCGGTAGGTCTGCGGCGCGCTCGGGTCGATCGTCACCTCCTCGGCCACGGCTGCCGTGACCGCGGCGGGTGCCGGCTGCGGATCGGGCTCCTGCAGCGTCTGGACGACGAGCATGACGGCGAGCGCGAACACGCCGACGAGCGCGAGCGGCGCGACGATCGTCCACACGGAGTGTCGGGGAGCCGGCCGCACGGCCGCATCCTAGCCCGGAGCGGCGTCAGGAATGTGATGTCAGCGCGGCGATCGCGCGATGGTGCGCCCGCGCCGCCTCGGCGACGGCCGCCATCCAGTCGCCGTCGGTGTCCCGCCACGCCTCGATGACGGAGCGGGCGGCGACCACGAGGCCGCCGGCGGGGTGGCTCGCGAACGCGGGTGCGAGGTCCTCGACGCGCCCGCCCTGCGCGCCGACACCCGGCAGGAGCAGCGGCGTGGCGGGCATGCGGGCCCGCGCGGCAGCCACGACGGCCGGCGCCGTGGCGCCGATCACGGCGCCGACGGAAGCGAGACCGCTCTGCCCGCGACGCTCGCGACCCCATCCGTCGATCCAACCGGCGACGCGCTCCCAGACCTGCTCGCCGTCCGCGAGCAGCTGCTCCTCGAGCTCGGCGGCGCCCGGGTTCGACGTCCGCGCGAGGACGTACAGGCCCGCGGCGTGCGCGTCGGCGACCTCCAGGAACGAGTCGATCGTGTCCGGCCCCATGTACGCATTCACGGTCAGCGCATCCGCGAGGGGCGCGTCCTCCCCGGGCCGCAGGCCGATCCACGCCTCCGCGTACGCCGTCGCGGTGGACGCGATGTCGCCGCGCTTGGCGTCGGCGATGATCAGCAGCCCGTGCTCGCGGGCTGTCGCGCAGACCGCATCGAGAGCGTGCAGCCCGTAGCCGCCGTAGAGCTCGAACAGGGCCACCTGCGGCTTGATCGCCGCGCACCACGGCGCGACGGCCTCGACCAGCCCGCAGGCGTAGCGCTCCATCGCCCGCGCCCGCCCGGCACGGGACGCGGCGAGGCCGCGCTCGAGCTCGGCGGGGAACGGCCCGCGGGGATCGATGCCGACGCAGAGGGCGCTGCCGGAGGCAGCCACGCGGGCCGCGAGCCGGTCGCCGAAGGGCGCGGTCACGCCTGTCCCTCCCCGCAACGCAGAACGGCCGCCCCATCCCCGAGGGGAGGGAGCGGCCGCCCCACGTCCGCGGGCATCCGCGGCAGCATGCCGATCAGCTCTTGACGCTGGCCTTCAGCTGCGAGCCGGCCGAGAACTTCGGCACCTTCGTCGCGGCGATCTGCACCTTCTCACCGGTCCGCGGGTTGACGCCGGTGCGCGCAGCGCGATCCTGCACCGTGAACTTCCCGAACCCGGTGAACGTCACATCGCCGCCGCGCTTCAGCGTGTCGGTGATGGTGGCGAGCATGGCCTCGACGGCCTCGCCGGCGTCCTTCTTGCTCAGACCCGTTCGCTCGGCGATCTGATCGATGAATTCCGCTTTGGTCACGATTCCCTCCAGGGCGTTTGTGAACGGCACGAAGGTACCAGTGCCATCGGACGGACTTCCGCTCAACCATGCGGATTTGCCGGAAAACCCCCGCACGGTTGAGCCAAATGGGCCGGCAAACCGCGCCGTTGAGCGGAAATCCGGTCAGCGCCCGAGGCGCAGGGCCGCGGCGTCGAGCAGCCGCTCGAGGCGCACGCCGGCGTCGGTCATGGCCTCCGCGCCGCCCTCGCCGCGGTCGACGACGCAGACCACCGTCTCGCAGATGAGGCCCATCTGCCGCAGGGCGCGCACCGCATCGAGCGCCGCACCGCCGCTCGTGACGATGTCCTCCACCACGACGACGCGCTCGCCCTCCTCGAAGATGCCCTCGAGGCGGTTCGCGGTGCCGTAGTCCTTCGCGGCGCTGCGGACGATCAGGAACGGCAGGCCGGACGCCATGCTCGACGAAGCGGCGAGGGCGACCGCGCCGAGCTCGGGACCGGCGATCCGCACGGCCTGCGGCTCGACCTCGGCGATGCGCGCGGCGAGCGCCTCGCCGATCTCGCGCAGGAGGTCCGGCTGGGTCTCGAACCGGTACTTGTCGAGGTAGAAGGAGCTTCGGCGCCCGGAGCGCAGCACGAAGTCGCCCTCGAGGTAGGCGACAGCGCGAACGCGCTCGGCGAGATCGCTCACGCGGGGACTCCCGCGATGCGGCGGGCCGCGACGACGATCGGGTCCAGCTCCGGGGCGTCGGCCTCGAGCGACAGCATCGAGCCGTCCTCGAAGTAGAGGTCCGCCCGGGCCCGCGTGGCGGTGCTGCGCGCCCGCAGGAGCGCCACGGCGCCGATCGCGGCGCCGAGGGCGATGACGGGCGCGATGACCCTACGCATCCGCGCCTCCGGAGCTGCGCAGGGCGTGGCGCAGGTCGTAGAGCACGAGACCGGCGGTCGCGTCGGCATCGGTGACCGCCACGGCCGAGCGTCCACCGTCGCGTACGGCGAAGACGAGTGCGTCGCCGAGCCCCACCTCGCATTGGTGCACGGGCGGTCGGCCCAGCAGCCGGGCGGCGTCGTCCACCGCCTGCCAGAGGCCCGACGCCTCGAGTCCGGTGCCCCCGATCTCGGCCTCGACGTGCCCCTCGGCGTCCATCAGCGCGGCCCGGCGGATGCTGGTCGACACGTCGATCAGCTCCGCGAGCGCGTCGGCCGCCGTCAGCGTTCC
>JAUMCA010000090.1:24486-49975 GCA_032119475.1 Thermoleophilia bacterium
CGGCACCGGGCGGACGGACACGACGAGATCCGGCAGGGCCCGCTTGATGGCGTGCTCCAGGGCGTCGCGCACGCCGGGAATCCGGCCGGCCGGAACGCCGGGGCGCAGCAGGACCTCGACCGACAGGTACTCCGCGCCGCCCGTGCTTCGCACGACGACGCGCCGGTGCCCCACGATCTCCGCGGGGCCGTGGGTGACGGCGCCCTCGACGGCCCGCAGCTCCGCCGGCGTGGCCAGACGGCGGAGACCCGCGCCACCCGGCCGGGCGAGGGCGACGCCGTCCAGGACGGCGATCAGGCCGAGCGCGACGCCCACCACGAGGTCGACGGCCGGCAGCACGTAGGCCGCGATCAGCACCCCGGCTCCGAGGGCCGCGCAGGCGGCCGCACCGCGCAGCAGCAGGGTGCGGTCGACGTGGCGGACCGGCAGATCGAGGTCGGCGCGCGCGAGGATCGCCACCGGGGCTGCGAGCAGAAGGGCGGCGACGCCGGCCATGATCGCCACGATCGCCCAGTCCGGGTTGAGCGCGACGCCCGCGGCGAGGGCCGCGATCACCCCGCTGGTCCCGAGGGCGAGTGCGGCGATCGCCGCCGCGAGGCGACCGGCGGCGCGGCGCCCCGCCTGTCGCGTCGCGACGGGCGGATCCGCGATCGATGCGATCAGCAGCGTCGCCACGAGCGCGGCGGCGGCGAGGGCGCTCCCGGATCCCGTCAAGCCGGCGGCGGCGAGCAGGACGGCCCCCGCGACGGCGACGGCGATCGCCGTGGCGTGCTGCGCGGCCCGGTTCACCGGTCGAGGGCCTTCCGCAGCGCGCGGGCCGCGGCTCCGCGGTGGGAGATGGCGTCCTTCTCCGCTGGCGCCAGCTCCGCGCACGTCCACGCGGTGCCGTGCGGGATCAGGATCGGGTCGTAGCCGAACCCGTTCGCCCCGCGTGGCGCGAGGGCCAGCGTTCCCTCGAGCGTGCCGTCCGCGACCACCTCCCGGCCGTCGGGGCCGATCGCCACGAGCACGCAGCGGAAGCGCGCGCTCCGATCGGACGCCTGCGCCGTCGCCGCCAGCAGCGCGGCGACGCGACCCGCGTCGTCGAGCCCGGGACCGCCGTAGCGGGCGCTGTGCACCCCCGGGTCCCCGTCGAGCGCGTCGACCTCCAGTCCGGAGTCGTCGGCCACGACCCACGTGCCCGGGCACCGCTGCGCGCCGGCGCGGGCCTTGATGCGGGCGTTCGCGGTGAAGTCCTCGCCGTCCTCGACGGGCGGGGCCCAGCCGTCGATCGGCAGCACCTCGCAGCCGAGCAGGCGGCCGAGCTCCGCCGCCTTGCCGGGATTGCCGGTGGCGAGGCGGATGCGCTCGATCACGACGCCGCGATCGCCTCCGTCTGCGCGGCCCGCAGGCCGGTCATCCCGTGGTGCGCGAGGTCGAGCAGGCCGTTCAGGTCGGCCCGCGGGAACGGCGTGCCCTCCGCGGTGCCCTGGACCTCCACGAGGCCGTCGGCTCCGGTCATCACGACGTTCATGTCGACATCGGCGCGGGAGTCCTCCGCGTACGGCAGGTCCAGCACGGCCCGGCCGTCGACGATGCCGACGCTGACTGCGGCGATCGAGTCGCGCAGGGCGGCGGTCCGCCCGTTGCGCTGGAGCGCGAGGTGCACGGCGACGTAGGCGCCGGTGATCGACGCGCAGCGCGTGCCGCCGTCGGCCTCCAGGACGTCGCAATCCACCCACAGCGTCGCCTCGCCGAGCGCGGCGAGGTCGACCACGGCCCGCAGGGAGCGGCCGATCAGGCGCTGGATCTCGACGGTGCGGCCGTCGAGCTTGCCGCGGGTCGCGTCACGGGCCTTGCGCTGGCCGGTCGAGGCGGGCAGCATCCCGTACTCGGCGGTCAGCCAGCCGCGGCCCTGTCCGCGCAGCCACGGCGGCACGCCGTCCTCGACGATCGCGGTGCACAGCACGCGCGTGGCGCCGACCTCGATCAGCGCGCTCGGCGCGGACTGGAGGAAGTCCGGTGTGATGCGGACGGGCCGGAGCTCGTCGTGCGCGCGACCGTCGGGGCGGGTCATGCCCCGTCCTTCCCGGCCTTCGGCGCCGGCGGCACCGGCAGGCCGAGGTCGCGCCACTGCTCCGGCGCGGCGGGCGACGGCGCGTCCGTCAGCGGGTCGAACCCGCCCGCGATCTTCGGGAACGCGATCACGTCGCGGATCGACTCCGTGCCGACGAGCAGCATCACGGTGCGATCGATGCCGGGCGCGATGCCCCCATGGGGCGGGGCGCCGTAGCGCAGGGCGCGCAGCAGGAATCCGAAGCGATCCTCCGCCTCCTCGGCGGAGAAGCCGACGGTGCGGAACACGCGCTCCTGGAGCTCGGGACGGTTGATGCGGAGGCTGCCGGACGCGATCTCGCTGCCGTTCACCACGAAGTCGTAGGCCTCGCTGAGCACGGAACCGGGATCCGTCTCGATGCGGTCCTCGTCCTCCGCGCGCGGCGCGGTGAACATGTGGTGCTCCGCCACCCAGCGCTGCTCGTCCTCGTCCCAGCCGAACAGCGGGAAGTCGACGACGAAGAGCATCGCCCAGGCGTCCGGATCGGCGAGCTCGAAGCGCGCCGCGAGGTGCGGCCGCAGCGCGCCGAGGACGCGGACCACGACCGGCTCGGCGTCGGCCGCGAGGAAGACGGCGTCGCCCGGGCTCGCGCCCGTGGCGGCGATGATCCCGGCGATCTCGTCCTCCCCGAGGAACTTGGCGATCGGGGAGCGCACCTCGCCCGACGGGTCGAGCAGCAGGTACGCGAGGCCCTTGCCGCCCCACTCCTTGGCGAACTCCGCGAGCTCGTCGAGGTCCTTGCGGCTGAGGGACGCGGCGCCGGGGCACGCCAGTGCGCGGACCACGCCGCCGCCGGAGACGGCGCCGGCGAAGACGGAGAAGCCGGACTCCGCGACCAGTTCGGAGACATCCGCGATCTCGAGGCCGTAGCGGAGGTCGGGCTTGTCGGACCCGAACCGGCGCATCGCCTCCGCGTGGCTCATCCGCGGGAACGGCCGCGGCAGCTCGACGCCGAGGATCTCCTGCCACAGCGCGCAGTAGAGCCCCTCGGTCAGGTCGAGTACCTCGTCGCGCGTCACGAAGGACATCTCGAGGTCGAGCTGGGTGAATTCGAGCTGGCGGTCGGCGCGCTGCGCCTCGTCGCGGAAGCAGCGGGCGATCTGGTAGTAGCGCTCGAATCCGCCCATCATGTAGAGCTGCTTGAACAGCTGCGGGGACTGCGGCAGCGCGTAGACCGAGCCGGGGTGCAGGCGCGCGGGGACGATGAAGTCGCGCGCGCCCTCCGGTGTCGACTTCGTCAGGATCGGCGTCTCCAGCTCCCAGAACCCGCGATCCTCGAGGTGGCGACGGATCAGGCGGGTGGTCATCGTGCGCACGTACTGCGTGCGCTGCAGCTCGTCGCGGCGCAGGTCGAGCGCGCGGTGGCGGATGCGCAGCGACTCGTCGACGCCCTCGTCGTCCAGCTGGAAGGGCAGCGGCTCACTCGGCGCGAGCTCCTCGAGGGAGTCCACGAGGATCTCGACCCCGCCGGTCGGCAGGTTGGGGTTGACCGTCTCCGGCGAGCGGGCGACGACCGTGCCGCGCGCGTGGAGGACGCTCTCCACGCGGACCGACTGTGCGACCGCGAGGGCCGCGGGCGCGTGATCGGGGTCCACGACGAGCTGGACGATGCCGGAGCGGTCGCGGAGGTCGATGAAGACCAGGCCGCCGTGGTCCCGGCGGCGGGCGGTCCATCCGGACGCGTCGACCTCCATGCCGATGTGCTCGGGGCCGTAGGCGCCGCAGTGCTCGGTTCGGTACGTCATGCGGTATCCCCCAGCTCGATCAGGTGCTCGACGAGGCGGTCGAGGGGAACCTCGGTCTCCGCCCCGCCCTTCGCCGCCCGGACGCGCACGGCGCGCCGAGTCCACGCATCGTCGTCGCACGTGACGATCCATGCGGCACCCAGGCGATCGGCCTGCTTGCCCTGGCCCTTCGCGGAGCGACCGGCGAGATCGGCCTCGCAGACGAGGCCGCGGGCGCGGGCGGCGTCCATCGCGGCGTGGAGGACCGGCCGGGCGTCGGCGGCGGTGATCAGGAAGAACGCGTCGACGGCGCGCGGCGTGCCGGGCAGGCGCCCCTGGTCCTCGAGCGCGAGCAGGACGCGCTCGACGCCGCAGGCGAAGCCGACGCCGGGCGTCGGCGGCCCGCCGATCAGCTCGGCGAGGCCGTCGTAGCGCCCGCCGCCCCCGATGCCGGACTGCGCGCCGAGCGCCGGCCACGACACCTCCCAGGTGGTGCGGCTGTAGTAGTCGAGACCCCGCACGAGCGTCGGGTCCAGCACGTAGGCGATGCCGCGGGCGTCGAGGAACGCGCGGACCTGTGCGAAGTGCTCGGCGGCCTCGGCGGAGACGGCGTCCGCGATCCTCGGCGCGCCCGCCATCACCGCGGCGGAGTCGGGATCCTTCGTGTCGAAGGCGCGCAGGGGGTTGAGATCGCGCTGGCGGCGTACCTCGTCGTCGACCTCGGCGAGGTGCGCGTCGAGGTACGCCCGCAGCTCGGCGAGGTAGGGCGCGCGATCGGCGGCGTCGCCGATGGTGTTCAGCCGGACCTCCAGCCCGTCGAGGCCGAGGTGCTCGAACCAGCGGACCTGCAGCGCGATCAGCTCCGCGTCGACGGCCGGGTCGGCCGAGCCGAGCGCCTCCGCGTTGACCTGCGTGAACTCGCGGTAGCGGCCGCGTTGGACGGCGGCGAAGCGGTAGCACGACCCCGCCGACCAGAGCCGGACGGGCAGCGGCTCGCGGTGCAGGCCGTGCTCGAGGTAGAGGCGGACCATCGACGCCGTGAACTCGGGGCGCAGCGCGAGCTCGCGCCCGCCCTGGTCCTCGAACACGTACATCTCCTTGCCGACGACCTCGGACGACTCGCCGGCCGTCCGGGCGAACAGCGCCTTGTCCTCGAAGACCGGCGTCATCGCCTCGCCGAAGCCGGCGCCCTCGGCCAGGTCGCGGAACGCGTCGATCATCGCGCGGCGGGCGCGGGCGCGCTCCGGGAGCCAGTCGAGCGTGCCGCGGGGCGCCTGGAAGCCGTCGCTCATGCCTCGATCCCCGCCAGGAAGGGGTTGGTCGCGCGCTCGTGGCGCAGCGTCGTGACGGGCCCGTGACCCGGCAAAACGGGGATGTCCTGGTCGATCTCCCGCAGGAGCAGCGCGATCGAGGCCTCGAGGGTCGGCCAATCACCGCCGGGAAGGTCGGTGCGACCGACGGATCCGGCGAACAGCACGTCGCCGCTGGCGAGCACCTGATCCCCGTCGGGCCCGGTCAGGAGCAGCGACACGGAGCCGGGGCGATGACCGGGCGTGTCGAACACGTCGATATGGAGTCCCGCGAGGTCGATCGGGGTGCCGGGCACCAGTCGCCCGAGGGGATCGTGCGGCACGTACGGGCCGAATCCGGGCCACAGGTGGTCGTTGATCTCCCGCAGGACCACGGCGTCGGATTCCGAGGTGTACACTGGGCTCGTCGCCTCCCCGGCGACGGCGCCGACCGCGCCGATGTGGTCGAGATGCGCATGCGTCACCAGCACGGCGGCGCACCGCAACCCGAGCTCGCGCAGGACGGCGAGCACCCGCTCCGGCTCCTCGCCGGGGTCGATCACCACGCAGTCGGCCGACTCTCCGGGGCGGACGATGTAGCAGTTAGTCCCGTAGGGACCGAGCGCCAGTGAGGTCGTCTGCAGGGGAATAGGGTGTCTCCGTCGTACGTTTGCCTACTAGCGCCGGAGCGCGAGCAGCAGTCTACCGGCGCGACGCGCCGAATCCGCCGAAAGGGTCACGACATCTCATGATCGTCGAGCAGCCGAACGAGGTTCACGAGCTCCCTGAGCTCCAGCGTCTGATTGAGCTCGGAAACGAGCGCGGGACGCTCGCGTACGGCGAGATCGCCGAGACGCTCGCCGAGCACGAGCTCGAGCCCGACGCGATGGAGGAGGTCATCCGCCTGATCGAGGCGGAGGGCATCGAGATCCTCGACGACCGCGATCGCCCGGCCGAGCCGACGGCGCTCGAGCGCCGGCTCGCGTACGAGGGCACCACGGATTCGCTGCAGCTCTTCCTGCACGAGGTCGGCCGCTACCCGCTGCTGACGAAGGCGGACGAGATCCGCCTCGCCAAGCGCGTCGAGAAGGGCGACATGCAGGCCAAGCAGCAGATGGTCGAGTCGAACCTGCGCCTGGTCGTCTCCATCGCGAAGAACTACCGCGGTCAGGGCCTGGGCTTCCTGGACCTGATCCAGGAGGGCATCCTCGGGCTGATCCGCGCGGTCGAGAAGTTCGACTGGCGCCGCGACCTCAAGTTCTCCACCTATGCCACGTGGTGGATCCGCCAGGCCGTCGCCCGCGCCCTCGCCGACAAGAGCCGCACGATCCGCCTGCCCGTCCACGTCGTGGAGCGCCTGCAGAAGATCAACCGCGCGGAGCGCACGCTGATGCTGCGCCTCGGCCGCGAGCCCTCGAACGAGGAGATCGCGGAGGAGGCCAAGCTGCCGCTGTACCAGGTGCTGGATGTGCGCAAGGCCGCCCGCTCCCCCATCTCCCTCGAGGAGCCGGTGGGCGACGAGGGCGAGTCCTCGTTCTCCGACTTCCTGGCCGACTCCGAGGCGATCGATCCGATGGACGCCGTCTCCGACCAGCTGCGCCACGAGGCGCTGCAAGAGGGCCTCAGCGCCCTGCCGGAGCGGCATCGCCGCGTCCTGGAGCTCCGCTACGGCCTCGACGGCCTCGACCCCCGCACGCTCGACGAGATCGGCCGCGAGTTCGGCCTGACGCGCGAGCGCATCCGGCAGATCGAGGTCGAGGCGCTCCGCGAGCTGGCCGCGATCCGCGAGATCCAGGGCCTGCGCGCGGTGCCGGGGGCCTGACGCACGACGGCTAGACTCGACCCCCAGCGGGACGTGGCGCAGCCTGGTAGCGCACGCGCTTTGGGAGCGCGGGGTCGTCAGTTCGAATCTGACCGTCCCGATGAGGATCGAGGGGGTTCGGCCGGTGCGGGAACGCCTCAGGTCGCGTCACCGCGCGCCGCGGACGCCGCGAGCCTGGTGGAACTGGCCGGCGGTGAGCCGGTCATCGAGCGCCTCTGCGTGCGCTTCTACGAGCGCGTCTTCGAGGATCCGCTGCTCGTGCCGCTGTTCCGCGATCCGGGCGAGGATCACGCGGGGCGCTTGGCCCTGTGGCTGACCGAGCTCCTCGGCGGTCGCCCGCTCCACACGGAGCAGCGCGGCGGCTTCGCGGTCATGGCGGGCGCGCACCACGGCCTGCGCATCACCGAGGCCCAGCGCACCGCCTGGGCCGGCCACATGCGCGCCGCCGCCGACGACCTCGATCTCCCGGTCGACTTCCGCCGCCGCTTCATGCCGCACATCGAAGGCGGCTCGACGTTCTGCATGCGCGTCTCGTGGCCGAAGGACCAACGCGGCCCCCGCTGAAGGCTCCTTAATGAAACAAAGGGGCCAGACCCCTTTGTTTCATTAGGACGCGCCTTGCCACCGCGTAAGCGCCGCACCTGTCCGTTTGATGGGTGCTTCCTTGAGCCATCGATGCACCGTCGCTACGGATACATCCAGGTACGTGGCGATCGCGCGCGTCGAATACCACCAGGTTTCGTGCGCTTCGCGCAGCGAGTCAATGTCTCCCCGGACGATTATCTCCGGCAACAGCGGCCGGCTCCGTGCGGCGACGCCGTGCGCGCGTGTGGTTGCCAGGCGCTCTCGAACCGCTCTCGCGTATTCGAACTGCATGGCTGCCGAGTCGGCGTGATCACCGCCGAGGAGTTGCAAGCCAGCCTCGGCTGCGTGCAATCGGAGTGCTCGCCGTCGACCGACGATGGCACCGTACCCGCCCCACTCCCAGTCCTCCGGCCGGTCGCAGAGACCGGCGCGCACCGGATTGAGATCGACGTACTTGGCGACGCGTCCGGCAGCTCCCGTCCGAGTGAGCGGAATGCTCTTGTATCGCCGGAAGAAGACGTGTCCGGTGTTGTCATTCCTGATGTTCCAGCGCTGAGCGAACAGTCCATGCAGTCGGTGCATTCCCGCGTCGAGGTTGGGCTCTTCGAGTTTGATGAGCAGGTGGTGGTGATTTGGCATCAGGGTCCAGTTGCCGACCGTCCAACCGAATCGATCCACGACGTCGCCTAGGAGAAAGCAGAAGTGCTCGCGGTCGACGTCCGTGGAAAGCACCGGCTCGCCGCGGCAGCCTCGACCCATCACGTGATGCCAGCAACCGACGCGTTGATCGCGAGGACGTCTCGCCATGTCGACACGGTGCCGCGTCCTGGTCGACGACACACGCGTGCATCCGCCCTAATCCGCGTCGAGATGCTCGACGACGTCGCCGTCTGTGCCGGATGCGCACGCAGCTGCCCACCATGACCCCCTTAATGAAACAAAGGGGCCAGACCCCTTTGTTTCATTAAGGGTCGTGTAGAGTCGCCGCATGCGCGAGGAGGGGCTTCTCGATCTGCCCGACGGGCGGGTGTGGTGGCGGCGGGAGGTCGGCGAGGGCGCCGATCCCGACGCGCTGCCGATCCTCCTGCTGCACGGCGGGCCCGGGGCGGCGTCGTACTACATCGAGCCGCTCGCCGAGCGGTTGGCGGCCCACCGGCCGACGGTGATCTTCGACCAGCTCGGGTGCGGGCGCTCCGACCAGCCCGATGACCCGTCGCTGTGGACGCTCGACCGCGCGTGCCGCGAGGTCGACGACGTCCGCGCGGCGCTCGGACTCGACCGCTGCCACCTGCTCGGGCAGTCCTGGGGCGGCTGGCTCGCGATCGAGTACCTCTGCCGCGGCACCGAGGGGATCGAGCGGGTCGTGCTCGCCTCGACGTCCGCGAGCATGCCGCAGTTCGGGGCGGAGGCCACGCGGCTGATCGGGGAGATGGAACCGGCCTGCCGCGACCCCCTCCTCCACCACCTCGCAGCCGGCACCTACGACGATCCGGCGTTTCTCGAGGCCTCGATGGAGTTCTACCGGCGCCACGTCTGCCGGCTCGACCCGTGGCCCGAGGCGTTCCTCAAGACGGCCGAGGCGCTCGACGGCAACCAGGTCTACCTGACCATGAACGGCCCCAACGAGTTCACGCTCGTCGGCACGCTGCGCGACTGGGACCGCAGCGCCGACCTCGGCCGCATCACGCAGCCGACGCTGATCACGTGCGGCCGCTACGACGAGATCACACCCGCCTGCTCCCAGACCATCCTCGCCGGCGTCCCGCAGGGCCGGATGGTCGTGTTCGAGGAGAGCGCGCACTGCGCCCACCTCGAGGAGGCCGACGCCTACGCGGCGACGGTCGAGGAGTTCCTCGGGACGTAGCGCGCCCGTCCGGCCCACTCCATCCCGGCGCCCAGCACGATCAGACCGACCATCTGACCGACGTAGAGCGCCTCCTCGCCGCCGAAGCGGGTCAGGGTGCCCGAGGCCGCGATGATGAGGACGCCGACCAGGATCGCCACGTTCGACCCGACGCGCACGCGGCGGACGATCGAGGTGATCGTGCCGGCGATGATCAGCCCCGTCCCCACGGTGTTCATGCCGATCGCCCAGACGAAGCCGAGCCCGACGAGGGCGTCATTCGGCGGCGCGACGTGCCCGCGGGCCGCGGCGAGGGCGGACGTGTCGACGTCCGCGGCGATGATGGTCACCGTCGCGCCGATGGCGGCCGTGATCGTCATGCCGAGCACGATCAGCGCGACCGTACGCGGCAGCGCGAGGAACGCCGAGCCGGCGCCGAGGAACGCGACGCACAGGCAGGCGCCGGCCAGGTAGTAGACGGTGAAGGTGATCTCGCCCCACCCGTCGGCGACGCCATAGGCAGCCGCGCCGCTCGCGCCGGCGAACATCAGGAGCCCGAGCGCCCACAGCGGCTTGGCCGGGCTGAAGGCGCGCGTGGCGCTCCCGGCCATCCGCGCGGCGAGCGCGCCGGCGATCAGCGCCGTGGCGAGCGGCAGGATGGCGGACCCGGCGAGCACGACCCGTAGGCTACCGGCGATGGGGATGTCGCGGACGCTGTCGGGGACGCTCCTCGTCGCCGGCGCGACGGCGCTGTGGGGCATCAACGGCACGGCGTCGCGCGTCGTCATGGACACGGGGCTCTCCCCCGCCCGACTCGCCGAGATCCGCATCACGGCGGCCGCGCTCCTCCTGCTCGCGTGGGTCGTGTGGCGCGAGCGCGCTGCACTGCGCCTGACGCGTCGCGAGTTCCTCGCCTTCGCGGCGTTCGGCGTCATCGGGCTGGTCTGCGTCCAGTGGACGTACTTCGAGGCGATCAACCGCATCCCGATCGGCATCGCCCTGATCATCGAGTACTCCGCGCCGCTGCTCGTCGCGCTGTGGGTGCGGTTCGCGTGGCACCGCCCGCTGCCGTGGATCGCCTGGCTCGCGATCCCGATCGCGCTGGCCGGACTCGCGCTCGTGCTCGGCGTCGGTGGCGCCGACGTCGCGGTGATCACGCTCGCCGGCGTCCTCTGGAGCCTCGGCGCCGCCGTGACGTACGCGTACTACGCGCTCCACGCCGAACGGCTGACCCAGCGCCGCTCGCCCGTCGCGGTGCTCGCGATCGGCATGGGCATCGGCGCCGTGGCGGTCGCCATCGTGATGCCGTGGTGGTCGTTCCCGTGGTCCGAGCTCGGCGAGACGGCCTCGACCGCGCCGATCGCCGCCGACGCCTGGCTCTACCTCGTCTACGTCGTCGTGCTCGGCACCGTCGCGCCCTTCGCGCTGATGCTCGCCGGGGTCCAGCGCATGGGCGCCGACGGCGCGACGATCACCGCCATGCTCGAGCCGATCCTCGCCGGCGCCGTCGCCTGGGTCGTGCTCGACCAGGCGCTGACGGTCGTGCAGGTCCTCGGCGCCCTGATCGTCCTGGTCGCCGTCGGCGCCGCGCAGCTCGCGCGGGCGCGAGCGGAACGGCCGCCCAGGCCGGGTTGAGGATCAGGTCGGCGCACGTCGCGCCGGTCATGTGGACCCCCGCCACCGGGTTGACCGTCGTGCGCGCCGGCGGTGCGCGCCTCCTGGAGGTCGGGGTCTCGCTCAGGCACGCCGCCGCCGACGATGACGCAGTCGAACTCGGCACTCCTCCTGACTCCCCGCCGGAGGACCGGTTGGGCGTGCGGAGGAGCCCGGCGCCGGTGGTCCGGCGGGGGTAGCCCCGCAGCGCCGCACGAGCGCTGGCGCGCGACACGGTTGCGTCGTACGCTCACACCGTGTCGGACCTGACGGGCGCACCCCTGGAGGCCACGTCGGCCCCGCCGTCCACGCTGATTCCGCCGTCCCCGCCAGCCGGCATCGCCTTCGCCAGCCAGCGGCATCGCACCGCCGTCAAGATGATGCGCGTCGAGTTCGTCGCCGTGCCCGCCCTCGTCCTGTCGATGCTGGCCACGCTGCTCACCGGCCTCGTGCCGATGGGGCTCGGGCTCGTGCTGGCCCTGCTGCCGGTGCCGCTCGTCGCGGCGCTGCTCCTGCGGCTCGATCGGTTCGAGCCGGAGCCGACGCGACTGCTGGTCCGCACGTTCCTGTGGGGTGCTGGCGTGGCGATCCTCGTCGCCGGCATCATCAACACGACCGTCGCCCTCACCGCCGGCGATGCGGTCGCCACGGTCGTCTCCGCCCCCGTCGTGGAGGAGATCGCCAAGGCGGCGGCACTGCTCCTGGTGATCCGCATTCGCCCCGGTTTCCTCCATGGCGTCCACGACGGCATGATCTACGCCGCGTGGGTCGCGCTGGGCTTCGCCACCGTCGAGAACATCGGCTACTACGCCGAGGCGTTCGCCGAGGAGGGCGCCGGCGGGCTCGCCGCCCTCTTCGTCCTCCGGGGCATCATGACGCCGTTCGCGCATCCGGTCTTCACCGCGATGACCGGCATCGCGCTCGGCTACGCCATCAGCCGCCCGTTCGGCCGGCTGGTGAAGGTCCTGATCGTGAGCGCGGGGCTGCTGGCGGCGATCGGCCTGCATGCCCTCTGGAACGTCAGCACCCTGTTCGGGATCGAGGTCACCGGCGCGCTCTACCTGCTCGTCTACCTGCCCCTGCTCGGCGTCGCCTTGGTGCTGCTGATCGTCAGCGCGCGACGGGAGCGGCAGATCCTCCGCGAGGGCCTCCGGCCGGAGGTCCAGCACGGCACCGTCACGGCCGCCGAGTACGACGCGCTGATCGCCGGCGGGCGCGCCCGCGCGCGGATGCGCCGCCGGGC
Organism: Thermoleophilia bacterium; assembly: GCA_032119475.1. Lineage (GTDB taxonomy): Bacteria > Actinomycetota > Thermoleophilia > Gaiellales > F1-60-MAGs149 > F1-60-MAGs149. The sequence goes on from JAUMCA010000090.1 coordinate 36,741, forward strand.
CCGCAAGGCCGGCCGGCAGGCCCGCGACATGCTGCATACGTACGAGGCCGCCGCCTACGAGCTCGCGCACGCCAACGCGCGCGGCAGCCGTCCCGGCCATCCGCCCGCGGAGCAGATCATCCGGGATTGCCGGCAGTTCCTCGGCGCGGTCCGCCCCGCCCTCGCCGACCGGGCGCCCGGCGTGCTGCGCTTCGAGTAGCCCGCGACGCCGAGTCCGAGCCCCTGGGTGCGCAGGGCGCCGGTGGCACCCGCGGAAACGACGCTAGGGACGCCCGCGCCGCGGCGACGGCTCGACGCGCAGGATGCGGGCCACGCTGGCCGGCAGGACCCAGTTGGCGTCCCCGGCGATCCGCATGAAGGCGGGGACCAGGATCATGCGGATCAGGGTGGCGTCGAGCAGGATGCCGGCCGCGAGGCCCAGGCCGAACTGCTGCAGCGGCGGGATCGAGCCGAACATCAGGCCCGCGAAGGCGGACACCAGGATGATGGCGGCCGCGGTGACGATCCGCCCCGTGCGCTCAAGCCCCTGGGCGACGGCGACCTCGTTCGACGCGCCCTGATCGTAGATCTCGCGCATCCGGGTGACGAGGAACACCTCGTAGTCCATGGACAGGCCGAACAGCATCGCGAACAGGAACACCGGGATCCACGCCTCGACCTGCCCGGTGGCCTCGAAGCCGAGCCAGGTCCCCCATCCGTCCTGGAAGACGAGTACCAGGATCCCGTAGGCCGCGGCGACGCTGAGCACGTTGAGGATGACGGCCTTGAGCGGCAGGAGCAGCGAGCGGAAGGCGCGGACGAGGAGGATGTACGAGAGTCCGAGCACCGCGAGGATCAGGTACGGGAACGCGCGGTAGACCGCGTCGATGAAGTCGACACCGGCTGCCGGTCCACCGCCCACGATCACGCGAACGTCGCTCGGGAAGGCCGCCGCGGGCACGAGGTCGGCGCGGATGCGCTTGGCGAGCTCCTGCGCCGCCTCGGACCCGTAGGCGTCCCGCGAGGCGGCGAGGACGGTGCCGTAGCGCCCCGAGGGGTCGACGAGCCCCGCGGCGATCGCCGCCTGCCGGGCCTCCGACGTGTCGCCCTCCGCGAGAAGATCGCCGTAGCTCACCACCGCGGCCGCCTCGGTCGCCACGGCGGGATCCTCGCGCAGTTGTTGAGCGAGCCGGCCGGCGGCCTGCAGCGTGGCCGCGTTCCACACCCCGTCGGGTGCGCCGCTGTCCACGACGATGGTCGAGGGCGCGAGCGTGCCGGCGCCGATCTCCTGCTCCATGCGCTCGAGCCCGCGGACGCTCTCGACATCGGTCGGCAGCCCCTCGTTCGACCCCGGGGTCATCTTGATCGTCAGCGTCGGCAGCGCCAAGGCGATGAGCACCGCGGAGCCGACGAGCAGGAACGGCCATGGGCGGCGCATGATCGCGGTCGAGAGCCGGACCCAGAAGCCGGTCTCGGAGTCCATGCGCGCCTCGAGGACGCGGGCCGGGACCACCCGGACCCGCGCCACGCGCGGCCCGAGGATGGACAGGAGCGCCGGCAGCAGCGTGACGGCGGCGGCGACGGAGATGAGCGGGATCATCAGCCCGCCGAGGCCGATCGCCTGGATGAACGGCAGCGGCAGCAGGATCAGCCCCGCCAAGCCGACGGCGACCGTGAAGCCCGAGAACACCACCGCGTGGCCGGCGAAGATCATCGTCGGGCGCAGGGCGGCGCGGATCTCATCGCGATCGAGGGGCACGCGGCGCGGGTCGCCGTCGGGGTCGGGCAGCTTCGCGCGCTGCAGGCGGTGCATCTCCTCGCGGAACCGGTAGACCACCAGCAGCGAGTAGTCCACGGCGATCCCGATGCCGATCAAGGTCACGAGGTTCGTCACGTAGATCGGCATATCGAGGTAATGGGCCGCGATCCAGACGAGCCCGAGCGTGGTCGGCACCGTCGCCAGGGCGAAGACGAGCGGCACGAACGTGGAGATCAGCGTTCCGAAGATGAAGAGCAGGACCGCGAAGGCGATCGGGACGGCGATCAGCTCGCCGCGCACGAGATCCTCCTGCACGACGGGCTGCAGGTCGCTGTTGATCGCCGCCTGCCCGGTGACGTACGTGGCCTTCGCGCCGTCGACCTCGCCGACGGCCGAGCGGACGGCGTCGACACGGCGCTGCACGTCGTCCGGCTCCAGGGCGGTGGCGATGGTGCTGTACGCGAGGGGGCCGGCGACAGCGACGGCGCTCGCCCGGGCCTGTCCGAGCGCATCGGCGGCGCGCTGCGCGGCCTGGCCGGTCGCGGCGATGAATGCCTCCGACGGCGCGCCGTCGGGTGCCTCGGCGACGATCAGCAGCGACGCGTCAGCGCGCTGGGCGAAACGATCGGACAGGATCTCGAGAGCCTCGGTGGACTCCGTATTCGGGATCTCGTAGCGGTTGGAGAGCAGATCGCCCAGCCGGGCGCTGGCCAGTCCGCCGGCCACCACGACGACGATCCACGCGATGACGATCGGCCAGCGATAGCGGTCGGCGAGGCGTGCGATGCGTTCCATGGCGGGGGATCGGGCGCAGAACGCCTCCGCACATGGTTTCGCAGATCCCCGCCGTCAGGCGCAGTCGGCGAGTACGAGGTCCGCCGCGATCGCGCCGGACAGCAGCACCAGCGGGAGCCCGCCGCCCGGATGGGCGCTGCCGCTCGCGAGGTACAGCCCGCGGCAGGCCGGCGAGGCGTTGCGCGGGCGCAGGAACGCCGCCCGCATGCCCATCGACGCCGTGCCGTAGATCGCACCCCCGGGCGCCCCGGTCCGGCGTTCCAGGTCGGCCGGCGTCTGGCGCAGGATCACCCGCGACCGCGCGCGCGCCTCGAGCCCGAGGGCGTCCAGCCGATCGAGGATCCGCTCCTGATAGCGGGGACCGACCGCGTCCCAGTCGACCGGGCCGTGCCGCGGTGCGTTGACGAGGACGAACCAGGACTCGTCGCCGTCGGGGGCGCTCGTCGGGTCGGTCGCCGTCGGGTTGCACAGGTAGATCGTGGGGTCGTGCGGCGGCTGCGGGTCGTCGAAGACGTCCGCGAACTCCGCGCGGTAGTCGCGCGGGAACCAGATGTTGTGGTGCGCCAGGCCGGGCGTGCGCCCACGCACCCCCAGCATCAGTACGAACCCGGAGAGGGACGCCGGCGCCGACGCGATGCGCGCGGCCTGGCGCGGTGCGTCGAGAAGGTCGCCGTAGACGCTCGCGGCGTCGGCGTTGGCGACGACCGCATCGGCGCGGATCGTCTCGCCGTCGGTCGTGCGCACCCCCACCGCGCGTCCGCCCTCCACCATGATCCGCGCCACGCGCTCGCCGCAGCGCACGCTCCCCCCGCGCTCCTCGATGACGTCGCGGAGCACCTCCGCGATGCGGTGCATGCCGCCGCGCGGGTGCCAGGCGCCGTAGGCCGATTCCGTGTAGGGGATGATCCCCAGCGTTGCGGGTGCGCGGGCCGGGTCGGCACCGGAGTAGGTGGCGTAGCGCTCGATCAGCTGGCGCAGCCGCGGGTCCCGGAACTGGCGCGCCGCGTACTGGTCGAGCGTCAGGTGCGCGAGGATGTCCCGGGGATCGACGGGCCGCCCGCTGCGGCGCGCGAGGTCGAGCGGACTGCCGATCGGGGCGGCGAGGAACAGCGGCAGCGACATCTCCCAGGTGCGTCGTCCCTGCGCCAGGAGGGCGTGCCATCGCTGGCCGGCGCCGGGCTCGATGGCGTCGAGCGCGGTCGCCGTGCGCTCGGCGTCCGCGTGGGTGTCGAGCTCCGTCCCGTCGTGCCACCGGTAGCGGCAGAGGGGCTCGACCGGGAGCAGGTCGAGCCGATCCTCGAGCCGCACGTCGGCTGCGGCGAGCGTCTCCTCGATCGTGAACGGCATGGTCAGGAGCGACGGCCCGCTGTCGAACGTGTGCCCCTCCGCGCGCTCGATCCCGAGCTTGCCGCCGATCGTCTCGGCCGCCTCGAGCACGAGGACCTCGAGCCCCGCGCCGGCCAGGCGCACGCCGGCGCCGAGCCCCCCGACGCCGCCGCCCACGATCACGACGCGGGTCATGCGGTGGCGGCCCCGGTCCGCAGGCGCAGGAGTGCGGGGATGGTGAACAGGCCCATGCAGACGAACGACAGCACGGCGACGAGGGCGCCCTCGAAGAAGAGCGCGTGCGCCACCGTCTCGCCGATCCAGGTCCAGGCGTAGAGCAGCGGTCCGAGGGCGTCGACCAGGGTCAGGCGGCTCGGCCGTGCGGGAGCACGCGCGACGAGCCCCCACCAGCCGAAGGCGATCAGGCCCACCGCGAACCAGCCGAGGAAGTTGATCAGCGGGATGCCGACGTAGGCGCCGCCGTTCGGCCACTCCCAGTAGCCGATGCCGACCATCTGCGGATCGAGGGCCACGTCCCACGCCGTCAGCGCGCCGGCCGCGAAGATGACCCGCGTCGCCGGCGTGTTGCCGAGCAGCTCCCCGATCCTCCACGCGGGATAGGCCATCATCGCCCAGGCGAGCGGGATGACGATCGGCACGTCGAACAGCTGCGGCTGCAGGCGCTCGGTGTAGGAGTACTCGCTGAACGGGATCCCTGTGTGCACGCCGAGCACCTCGGACGAGTAGCCGACGAGGAACGCCGTGCCGGCGAGGCAGAGGGCGTAGCGCCCGCCCCAGCGTGCCCACGACGCCGCGATCGAGGCGCCGAGGAACAGCACGATGGTGAGCAGCGTCATGCGGTCCACCCAGCCGGCGGGTGCTTGCGGGTAGATCAGCTGGGCGATGACCAGCAGCACGGCGAAGCCGACGGCGATGCGGCTGGCGGGCGCGGCCATGGCGGCATCGTACGGCCGATCGGCTGCGGACCGCGATTGGCCTACCGGTATCCTGTGGCCATGCCCCTCGACCTCATCCTCGCCGCGCCGCGCGGCTACTGCGCCGGTGTCGATCGCGCCGTCGAGACCGTCGAGCGCGCCCTCGAACTGCAGGGTGCGCCGATCTACGTCCGCAAGCAGATCGTGCACAACCTCCACGTCGTGCGCGACCTGGAGGCCCGCGGGGCGATCTTCGTCGACGAGGTGGACGAGGTGCCGGAGGGCGCGACGATCGTGTTCTCCGCGCACGGCGTCGCGCCGACCGTGCACACGGACGCGGGGCTCCGCAGGCTCGAGGTCGTCGACGCGACGTGCCCGCTCGTCACGAAGGTGCACAGCGAGGCCAAGCGCTACGACCAGCGCGGCTACCAGATGCTCCTGATCGGCCACGCGGACCACGAGGAGGTGGTCGGCACGATGGGCGAGGCGCCCCACGCCATGACGCTCGTGGAGACGGAGGCCGACGTCGCGACGCTCCCCGACTTCGATCCCGCCCAGCCGCTCGCCTACCTGACGCAGACCACCCTCTCGGTCGACGAGACCCGTGGCATCATCGCGGCGCTGAAGGCGCGCTTCCCCTGGATCGAGTCGCCCGGCAAGGAGGACATCTGCTACGCGACCTCCAACCGCCAGGCGGCGGTGAAGGAGCTGGCGAAGGCGACGGAGCTCGTCCTCGTGATCGGTTCCGCCAATTCCTCGAACTCGTGCCGCCTCGTCGAGGTCGCGCGCGACGCAGGCGTCGACAGCCACCTGATCGAGGACGAGTCGGAGATCGATCCGGCCTGGCTCGAGGGGCGCACCACCATCGGGATCACCTCCGGCGCGAGCGCGCCGGAGCGCCTCGTGCGCAGCGTGATCGCGTGGTTCGAGGCGCGTGGCGAGGTCCGCGTGTCGGAGATCGAGACCGTCCACGAGGACGTCTCCTTCAACCTCCCCCGCCCCATCCGCCGCGCTCTCGCGGTCGTCGATCCCGCCGACTAGGCGCTGCGCAGGCTGCACAGCCCGCGGGCGGCGAGCCGGAGGTCCTGGGCGCTGGCCCGCAGCGCCTCGCGGATCGGTCGCGCCCCCCGGGCGATGCCGAGCACGGCGGTCGCGCCGGCGTCGTAGAGGGCCTGGACGTCGTCGTCGACGCGTCCGCCCAGGATGACGCACGGCACGCCGGCCTCGCGCGCGGCCGTCGCCACCCGCGCCACCGTCTTGCCCGCCGCGCTCTGCGCGTCGACGGAGCCCTCGGCGGTGATCACCAGGTCCGCGCCGGACAGGCGCTCGGCGAAGCCGGTCTCGCGCATCACGAGCAAGGCACCCGGTTCCGGTCGTGCGCCGATCAGGTAGCACGCGGCACCCAGGCCCCCGGCGGCGCCCGCCCCCGGCCGACGGGCGCGCTCGCCGTACAGCTCGTCGAGGCGCGCGAGGCCCCTATCGAGCTGCGCCACCTGCTCCGGAGAGGCGCCCTTCTGCGGGCCGAATACGACGGCGGCGCCGGTCGGGCCCGACAGCGGGCTCTCGACGTCCACGGCGACGACGATGTCGGTGGCGGCCAGACGGCGGTCGAGCCCGTCCAGGTCGATGCGCGCCACGCGCGGCACGTCACCCCCCCGTCCGCGCAGGGACTGGCCGTCGGCGTCGTAGGCGCGGGCCCCGAGGCCGATCAGGAGGCCGAGACCGCCGTCGACGGTCGCGCTGCCCCCCAGGCCGATGACGATGCGCGGCGCGCCCGCGTCGAGCGCGGCGAGCACCATCGGCGCGATGCCCGCGCTGGTCGCCCGCATGACGTCACGCCGGCCGCGCGGGATGTGCATGAGGCCGTTCGCCTCCGCGCCCTCGACGACGCAGGTGCCGTCGGGCAGGACGCCGAGGTTCGCGGTGCGCGGCCGGCCGACCGCGTCGCGCGTGCGCACCTCGCGGCGGGTGCCGCCCCGCGCCCGCACGATCGCGTCGCACGTGCCCTCGCCGCCGTCGGCGAGCGGGTGCTCGTCCGCCTCCCAGCCCGCGTCACGGGCGCCGTCGGCCAGGGCGCGTGCCACGGCGTGCGCGTCGAGGGCGCCGCGCATCTTGTCGGGTGCGCAGAGGACGCGCATCAGCCGAGGAGGTGCAGCGGGGACAGGGGCACGTGCGCGATCGGCGGCGTGTCGACCTGCTCGCCGTCGACCGTCACGGCGTAGGTGCTCGGATTCACGCGCACGGCGGCGACCCGATCGTTGTGGACCATCTGGGCCGCGCCGATGCCGCGCGTGCCCGCGACGGCGACCCGCTGCTTGCCGGTGGGCAGCTCGGCGGCACCGCCGGTCTCGATCGCGGAGCGGCTGGTGAAGGCGAGCGACAGCCGCGCGGGAGCCCCGCCCATGCCGCCGATCTGGGCGGCCAGCTGCTGCGGCTCGCAGAACGCGGTCGACGCATTGGGGTCGCCCACGGCGCCCCACGTCGGGAACCCGCCCTTGAGGACGAGGTACGGCTTCACGGCGAACCAGGCGGGCGCCCACAGCACCACGTCGGCGAGCTTGCCGACCTCCAGCGAGCCGACGTGCTCCGCCATGCCGTGCGCGATCGCGGGATTGATGGTCGTCTTCGCGAGGTAGCGCAGCACGCGGCCGTTGTCGTCGGCATCCGTGTCCCCGGCGAGCGGTCCGCGCGCGTCGCGCATGATCGACGCGAGCTGGAACGCCCGCCGCACCGACTCGCCGACGCGCCCCATTCCCTGGCTGTCGGACGAGACCATGTGGACGAGTCCGAGGTCGTGCAGCACGTCCTCAGCGGCCATCGTCGCGGGACGCACGCGGTCGGCGGCGAGTTGCGCGTCCCCCGGCAGGTCCGCGCGCAGGACGTGGACGAGCTCGATCATCGCCTGATGCTCCGCCGCGGTGTTGACGCCGTAGGGGAACGTCGGGTTCGTCGAGGAGGTCAGGATGTGGGGCTCGCCGGCGAGGCGCAGGAGATCCGGCGCGTGCCCGCCTCCCGTGCCCTCGATGTGGTACGCGTGCAGCGTCCGGCCGGCGATGACGGCGAGCGTGTCCTCGACGGTCAGGCATTCGTTGAGGCCGTCGGTGTGGACGCAGAGCTGCACGTCGTATCGGTCCGCCACCTGCAGCGCCATGTCGAGCGCCGTCGCGTGCGCACCGACGTCCTCATGGATCTTCAGCCCGCCTGCGCCCGCCTGCAGGACCCGCTCGATCGGCTCCGGCCGGGACGACGAGCCCCGCGCGAGCATCAGCGTGTTGATCGGGCTCGCGTCGAGCGCGGCGTGCACGTGCCGGAGGGCCCAGACGGGGTTGGTGCCGAGGTTCCAGACCGGCCCGTAGTCCTGGATCACCAGCGTCGTGATGCCCGCTGCCAGCGCCTGGTCGACGATGCGCGGCGACAGCAGGTGGATGTGCGGGTCGATGGCGCCGGCGGTGGCGATCAGGCCCTCGCCCGACACGATCGCGGTGTCGGTGCCGAGCACGACGTCGACGCCGTCCATCGTGTCCGGGTTCCCCGCCCGCCCGATCGCGCTGATGCGACCGTCGGTGATGCCGATCGCCGTCTTGCGGACCCCGAGCACCGGGTCGATCACGACGACCTGGGTGATGGCGATGTCGACGGCGTCGGTCGTCGCCTGGGCCATCAGCCCGTCCCGGGCGGTCTTGGCGAAGCCGGCGAGGACCTCGTCTCCCCGCGCCTGGTCGTCCCGCTCGACCCGCACGACGAGGGAGCTGTCGCCGAGCCGGATGCGGTCGCCGGTGGTCGGGCCGTAGACGCGGGCGTAGGCGGCGGCGTCCAGCGTCATGCGCCCATCCCAAGGTACCCGCGCGCGCGCCCGCGCTCGAGCGCGCCGTCGAGCGCGCCCTCCGCGTCGAGCGGCCCGTTCACTAGGCCGGCGAAGCCGTACGCGATGCGACGGCCCCCGATCGGCCGCACGGGCACGGTGCGGGTCTCGCCGGGCGCCCAGCGCACGGTGCTGCCGGTGGGGATCGCGAGGCGCATCCCCCACGCCGCCGACCGGTCGAAGTCCAGCCGCCGGTTCGCCTCGAACAGGTGCCAGTGCGAGGTCACCGCGATCGGCACCGCGGCGGTGTTGGTGACGGGGATCTCCGCCGCGGGGATCTCCTCCGCGGGCGCCGGTGCGACCGACACGGCGCCGGGGCCGTCGGCCGCAGCCGGCCCGAACGGCTCCGGCACGATGACGAGCCGCGAGCCGTCGGGGAAGAGCGCCTCGACCTCCACGTGGCCGACCAGCGAGGCCACCCCCGGCAGCACGGCGTCGGGGGCGAGGGCGGATCGTCCGGCGGCGACGGCGCCCGCGTGGTCCGCGCCGTCGCGCGCCGCCTCGCAGACGGCGTCGGCCACGATCGCGATCGCCTCGGGTGCGTTCAACCGCAGGCCGCGCCCCTGCCGTCGGCGGGCCAGTTCCGCGGCTTGGAACAGGAGGAGCCGGTCGATCTCGCGCGGCGTCAGCAGCATCCGGTCAGCCTAGCCCGTACGCGCGCCGGTAGAGGTCCTGGACGTGCCGCACCTTCGCGATGTACGCCCGCGTCTCCGGGAACGGGATCGCGACCGGCTCGCCCACGGGGGTGCGGTCCACCCAGCTGTCGACGTTGCCCTGCCCCGCGTTGTACGCCGCGAGGGCCAGGTCCAGTGCCTGCGGATGGTCGGCGTACTTGTCGCGCAGGTGCGCGAGGTACCACGCGCCGTAGCGCACGCTGATCTCCGGGTCGTAGAGGTCACGGCGTCGGAAGCCACCGCCGCCGGTGCGATCGGCGATGCCCTGCGCCGTGGACGGCAGGAGCTGCATGAGGCCGACGGCCCCGGCCGGGGACACGGCGCGGGGGTCGAATCCGGACTCGCTGTACGCGACGGCGGCGAGGAGCGACGGCGGGAGGTCGTAGTTCTCCCCGTGGCTCACCAGGATGAGCTCGTAGCGGAGCGGATAGCGGAGCTGCACGTACCAGTCCGGCTCGGCGCGCACCGCCCACACGGCGACGGCCACGACGATCGCGAGGGCGAGCGCCGTGGCAGCCAGCAGCCGTCGCATCAGGGCGCAGCGTACCGCGCGATGTACGCGTCGACCTGCGCTTGCAGCGCGCGCTCGTCGCCGTCGTTGGCGATCACGTCGTCCGCAGCCGCGGCCCGCTCCTCGGGTGCCCACATGCGCTGCTCCCGGGCCTCCAGCGCGGCCAGTCCGCCCCGCGCCGAGACGCGTGCGCGGCGGACGTCATCGGGTGCGGTGACCACCAGCACCCGGTCGAAGCGCGCGCGCAGACCGGCCTCGAAGAGGAGCGGCGACTCGTACACGACCAGCGGCGGCGGCGGGTCCTGCGTCCGCGCCTCGTCCACCCAGGTGCGCATCTCCGCTTCCACCAGCGGATGGAGGAGCCCCTCGAGCCACGCGAGGGCCTCCGGGTCGCCGAAGACGTGGCGCGCGACCGCGACCCGGTCGACCTCACCGTCGGCGCCGAGCACGTCGGCGCCGAGTCGCGCGACGAGCGCGTCCCGCACGCGGCCACGGTGGTAGAGCGCGTGGACGATCGTGTCGGCGCTGAGGCAGGCGCAGCCGCGAACCGCGAACGCTCGGAGCACGGTCGACTTGCCGGCGCCGATGGCGCCCGTCAACCCGATCAGCGGCGGCCGGTCGGACACCGGCGCGCGCCTAGTCCTCGGTCGACTCGGCCGCCTCGTCCGCGGGAGTCTCGTCGACGGCAACCTCAGCGGCCGAAGCCTCGTCGGCGGGAGCCTCAGCGGCGGGCGCCTCGTCGGCGGGAGCCTCAGCGGCGGGCGCCTCGTCGGCGGGAGCCTCAGCGGCGGGCGCCTCGTCGGCGGGAGCCTCAGCGGCGGGCGCCTCGTCGGCAGGAGCCGGGTCGGCGGCAGCGGCGGCCGCCGCCTCGGCGGCCTTGTTGGCCTGTTCGGCGGCGACGGCGGCGGCGAGCTCGGCGGCCATGCCCGGCGGCAGGAGCCCCTCGAGGTCGTACTCGCTCTCGTCGACCTGGTCGAGCGACAGATCCGCGGATCCGCCGGGCTCGGCGAGCGGCTCGTTCGGATCGATGAACGGATCGCCGCCCGGGATCAGGCTGATCGGCTCGAGCACCGGGTCGCCCGGGAGCACCTGCTTCATGGACAGGGACAGGCGGCGGCGTTCGGCGTCGATCTCGATGATGCGCACGAGCACGTGATCGCCCTGCGAGACGATCTCGCGCGGGTTCTCGACGTGGCGCTCGGCGAGCTCGGAGATGTGGACGAGACCCTCGACGCCCTGCAGGATCTCCACGAAGGCGCCGAAGGTGACGACCTTGGTGGCGCGGCCGTGGACGACGTCGCCCTGCTGGTAGCTCTCGAGGACGCGCTGCCACGGATCGGCCTGCGTCTGCTTGAGGCCGAGCGAGATGCGCTGGCGGTCGCGGTCCACGTCGAGCACCTTGACCTCGACCTCCTGGCCGATCTCGAGGAGCTCGGACGGGTGGTTGACGTGGCTCCAGGACAGCTCGGAGATGTGGATGAGGCCGTCGATGCCGTCGAGGTCGACGAAGGCGCCGAAGTCGACGATGTTCGAGACGAGGCCCTTAACGGTCTTGCCCGGGGCCAGGTCGTCGAGGATGCGCTGGCGCACCTCGCGCCGCTCCTCCTCGAGCATCGCGCGGCGTGACAGAACGACGTTGTTGCGGGAGCGATTCAGCTCGATGACCTTGCAGCGCAGCTCCTGGCCGCGAAACTCCTCGAGGTCCTGGACGCGGCGGATGTCGACCAGCGAGGCCGGCAGGAAGCCGCGGACGCCGAGGTCGATGATCAGACCGCCCTTGACGACCTCGATGACCGTTCCGTCGACAGGCTCGCCGCTCTCGGCGGCGGCCTCGATGCGCTTCCACGCCTTCTCGAAGCGGGCGCGCTTCTTGGAGAGGATCAGCCGTCCGTCGGCGTCCTCCTTCTGCATGACGAGGGCGTCGACCTCCTCGCCCATCTCGACCTCGTCCGAGGGATCCACCGAACGGCGGATCGAGAGCTCCGCGACCGGGATGACGCCCTCCGACTTGTAGCCGATGTCGATCAGGACCTCGTCCTTGTCGATGCGCACGACCTTGCCCGTGACGACGTCGCCCTCCGAGAAGTCGGCGATCGTGCTGTCGTAGTTGGGCACCATCTCGCCGTCGATCTCGACCCATACGCTCGGGTCGGCGGCGATCATCTCTTCCTTGGTCTGCGGCATCGGTAGAGGACTGTCCTTGTGGGTTGCGTGCGCGCCGGGATGGCCGTGCGACGTCGCAGACGATACAAGAGGCCGGGTTTCGGCGGCTCAGGCCTTGGCGGCGGCCCACGTGGGCCCGTGGCCGGCGTCGGCGACCAGCGGCGGATCCAGCGCGTATGCGCTGACCATCTCCTCCACCGCGATCGCCTGCACGTCGTCGACCGCGTCGGCGGCGACCTCGAACAGGAGCTCGTCGTGGACCTGCAGGACGAGCGCGGCATCCCTGCGCTCGTCGCGCAGCCGGCGGGTGCAGGCGATCATCGCCACCTTGATGATGTCCGCGGCACTCCCCTGGATCAGGGAGTTGACGGCCAGACGCTCACCGAGCTGGCGGACCTGGCGATTGCGCGCGCGCAGCTCGGGGATCGGCCGCTGCCGGCCGAGCAGCGTGAGCGCGTAGCCGCGTTCCTCCGTCTCGGCGATCGTGGACGCGATGAACGCCTGCACCCGGGGGTAGCGCCCGAGATAGGTGTCGATGTAGCGCTGGGCCTCGTCGCGCGGGATCTCCAGCTGCTCGGACAGGCCGAACGCGCTGATGCCGTAGATGATCCCGAAGTTGACGGCCTTGGCGCGGTCGCGCTCGACCTTCGTGATGTCCTCGGCGGGCTTGTCGAGGACCTCCGCGGCCGTCGCGCGGTGGACGTCCTCGCCGCGGCGGAATGCGTCGACGAGTCCCGGTTCCTGGCAGAGGTGGGCGAGGATCCGCAGCTCGACCTGGGAGTAGTCGCAGGAGATCAGCTGCCGGCCGGGCGGTGCGATGAACGCCGCCCGGATCTCCTGGCCGATCTCGGTGCGCACGGGGATGGCCTGCAGGTTCGGGTTGGTGCTGGACAGGCGCCCGGTGGCGGCGGTGTGCTGCGAGAACGTCGTGTGCACGCGGCCGTCGGCAGCGGCCGCCTCCGGGATCGCCCGCAGGTAGGTGGAGAGGAGCTTCGACAGCTCGCGCCAGCGCTCGATGATCGGCACGATCGGATGCCGGTCGCGCAGCCGCGCGAGCACGGTGCGATCCGTCGAGGGCCCCGTCTTGCCGGAGCGCTCGACCGGCAGGTCGAGCCGGCCGAACAGGACCTCCCCGAGCTGCTTCGGCGAGCCGAGGGCGAAGGGCCCTCCGGCGAGGCGATGCGCCTCCGCCTCGAGCTCGGTGACCTCCGCGGCGCAGCGCTCGGCGATC
>JAUMCA010000091.1:0-6625 GCA_032119475.1 Thermoleophilia bacterium
CCGCGGATCACGCTCGAGGCCTGCTCGAAGCGCTTCGGGGAGCGGCTCGCACTGCGCAAGGCGACCCTCACCGTGGAGCCCGGTGAGACCGTCGTCCTGCTCGGGGCCAACGGCGCCGGCAAGTCGACGCTGCTGCGCCTGGTGGCCGGGCTGCTGCGGCCGACGGCCGGCGCGGTCCGGATCGACGGCGTCGACGCGATCGCGGCGCCGCCCGCGGTGCGACGCCGGCTCGCGTACGCCGGGCACCGCAGCCAGCTCTACCGCGGGCTGACGGCGCGGGAGAACCTCGCGCTGCACGCACGGCTCCACGGCATCGACCTCGACGCCGATGCCGCGCTCGCCGCGCGCGGGCTCGGCGGCCGCGAGGACGAGCGCATCGACGGGTTCTCACGCGGCATGCTCCAGCGGCTCGCGCTCGCGCGCGCGACGGCGCACGCGCCCGCGCTGCTGATCCTCGACGAGCCGGCCAGCGGGCTGGACGCCGACGGCCGCGCGCTGCTCGACCGCACGCTCGCCGACGGGATGGAAACGCGCACGCAGCTCGTCGCGAGCCACGACGAGGACCTGCCGCAGCGCCTCGGCGCGCGCCAGCTGCGCCTCGTCGCCGGGAGCCTCGCGTGATCGGTGCCGCGTTCGCCATCGCGCGCGTCAAGCTCGTGCTCGAGCTCCGGCGCCGCGAGGTGGTGTTCGCGATGCTGCTCTTCATCGTCGCGACGATCGTGATCGTCCACTTCGCGCTCCGCGGCGACAGCGGCGCCGGGGCCCGTGCGGCGGCCGGCATGCTGTGGGCCGCCGTCGTCTTCACCGCCGTGCTCGGGCTCCTGCGGACCTTCGCGGCCGAGGCGGAGGACGGGGCGCTCGACGCGCTGCTCCTCGCGCCCGTCGACCGGGCCGCGATCTGGATCGGCGCCGCGCTCGCGCAGCTCGGCTTCCTGCTCGTCGTCGAGGTGATCGCGGTGCCGCTCTGGTGGCTCCTGTTCTTCCAGAACGGCGGGCCGGACCCGCTGCCCGTCCTCGCCGGCCTGGCGCTGGCGAACGTCGGCATCGCGCTGGTCGGCACCCTCGCGGCCGCCCTCGCCCTGGGTGCGAGGACGCGGGACGTGCTGCTCCCCGTGCTCGTCCTGCCGCTCGTCATCCCGATCGTGCTCGGCGGGGTGACGGCCACGTACGGCGCCTTCGGCGAAGAGCAGGACGTGCTGCAGCCACTCGGCTTTCTGGCACTCTACGACGTGATCTTCCTCGTCCTCGCCTACGGGACGTCGGAGCACCTTCTCGGAGACTGAACCGTGATCGGACGCCCCTCCACCACGATCCCGCTGATCCTCAGCCTCGTGCTGCTGCCGCTCGCCGTGGGCATGGCGTTCCTGTGGACCGGCGAGGACATCGACCAGGGCTTCAGCCAAAAGATCTTCTACTTCCACGTCCCGATCGCGCTCACCTCGTACGCCGCCTTCGGCTACGGCGCGTTCTGCGCGGCGATGTACCTGTGGCGCCGCGGCCCCGAGTGGGACCTCCGCTCGTACGTCGGCGTCCACTCGGGCACGATCTTCGGCACGCTCGTCCTGCTGACCGGCCCGATCTGGGCGAAGGCCTCGTGGGGCGTCTGGTGGAACTGGGGCGACCGGCAGATCAACGTCTTCCTGATCCTCTTCCTCTACTACTGCGCGTACTTCATGCTCCGCTTCTCGCTCGACGAGGGCGAGCGGCGCCGCTCCGCCTCGGCCGTCTTCGCGCTGCTCGGCGTCGGGCTGATCCCGCTGTCCTTCCTGGCCGTGCGGATCGCGGAGACGCTGATCCACCCCACCGTCTTCACCACGTCCGGCGCGGCCATGCCCACGTCGTTCTTCCTGACGTTCCTCGTCGGCCTCGCCGGGATGCTGAGCCTGATGGCACTGCTGATGAGCGTCGAGATGCGCGGGAAGCGCGCGGCGAGCCGGCTGCTCGAGGTCCAGCGACGCGCGCGTGGCGAGGACGCATGACGCTCCGCGACGCCATCCCGTACGTCGCCGCCGCCTACCTCGGCGTGTGGCTGGTGATCCTGGCCTACGTCGGCATCATCGGCCGCAAGCTGTCCCGCATCGAGCGCGCGCTGGACGAGCTCGAGGGCGACACGTCGACGGACCATCCCGCCGGATGACCCTCCGCCTCGGGACCCGAGGCTCCCCGCTCGCGCAGGCGCAAGCCGCGCTCGCGGCAGAGGCCCTCGGCGCATGCGGCATCGCGACGGAGGTCGTCGTGATCACCACGCACGGCGATCAGGCGATCGGCACGCCGCTCGGCGACCTGGGACCCGGGGCCTTCGCCTCCGCGCTGGAGGCGGCGCTGCTCGACGGATCCGTGGACGTCGCCGTGCACTCGGCGAAGGACCTGACGGGCGACCAGCCCGACGGGCTCGTGCTCGCCGGGTTCCTGCCGCGCGCCGATCCGCGTGACGCCTGGTGCGGCGAGGCCCACTCGTTCGGCGACGTCGTCGTCGGCGCCCGCGTCGGGACGTCGTCGATCCGCCGCAGCGCCGCGCTGCGCCGACTGCGCCCGGACCTCGTGCTCGTCCCGATCCGGGGCAACGTCCAGACCCGGCTCGACCATCGCTCGTCGAGCCAGCTCGACGGCGTGGTGCTCGCCGCCTGCGGGCTCGAGCGCATCGGCCTGGCGCACGAGATCGGCTTCCGCTTCCCCATCGAGATGCTCGTCCCCGAGACCGGACAGGGGGCGATCGCGCTGCAGACGCGGACCGGCGAGGAGGCCGGCGTCGCGAACGCCGGCGACGCGAGCACCCGTACGGCCGTGCTCGCCGAACGCGGCGTCACGCGCAACCTCGGCGGTGGCTGCCGCGTCCCGGTCGCCGCCCACGCGCGCCGCGACGGCGACGCCTGGCGCCTGATCGGCTGGATCGGCGCCGTCGACGGCACGCGCGAGATCCGCCATGAGCTGTCGGGCGACGATGCGGACGCCCTCGTCGCGCCGCTGGTCGAGCGGCTGCTCGCCGCCGGCGGAGCCGAGCTCCTCGCGGAGGGCGGCGCGTGACCGTCTACCTCGTCGGCTCCGGCCCCGGCGACCCCGGGCTGATCACCGTCCGCGGCCTCGATCTCGTCCGCCGCGCCGACGTCCTCGTGCTCGACCGGCTCGCCGGCGACCGCATCCCGCTCGAGGCCAAGCCGGACTGCCTGCTGATCGACGCCGGCAAGGCGCCCGGCCGCGTCGCGATGACGCAGGACGAGATCAACGCCTGCCTCGTCGAGCACGGCCGCACCGGCCGCCTCGTAGTGCGGCTGAAGGGCGGCGACCCCTTCGTCTTCGGCCGCGGCTCGGAGGAGGCGGAGGCCCTCCACGCCGCGGGCGTCGACTACGACGTCGTCCCCGGCATCTCGAGTTCGATCGCCGCCCCCTCGGCCGGCGGCATCCCCGTCACCCACCGCGGCATGTCGACGCACCTGACGATCGTCACCGGCCACGAGGATCCCGCGAAGCCGGAGACGCAGACCGACTGGGCGGCGCTGGCGCGCGCCGGCGGCACGCTCGTCCTGCTGATGGGCGTCGGCCGCCTCGGCGCGATCTGCGAGGCGCTCGTGGCGGCCGGTCGCGATCCCGACACGCCGGTGGGCATCGTCGAACGCGGCACGCTGCCCACGCAGCGGGTCACCACCGGGACGCTCGCCACCATCGCCGCCGTGGCCGCCGAGCGCGGCGTCACGTCTCCCGCCGTCACCGTGGTCGGCGAGGTCGTCGCGGTGCGCGACGCCATCGGCTGGGCCGAGCGCCTGCCGCTCGCCGGTGCGGTCGTCGCCGTGACGCGCGCCCGCGCACAGGCCGACGGCCTCACGCGGCGGCTCGAGGACCTCGGTGCGAAGGTCGTCGCGGCCCCGACCATCCGGACCGTGCCCGTCGGCGGCGACCCGATCGATCCCGCGGCGCACGACGTCATCGTCGTCACCAGCCCGAACGCGCCGGGGCCGCTGCTCGACCGGATCGGCGGCGATGCCCGCGCGTTGGCCGGCGTCGAGATCGCCGCGATCGGACCGGGCACCGCGGCCGCGCTCCGCGACATCGGCATCCGCGCCGACGTGGTCTCCGAGCGCGCCGTGGCCGAGGGCCTACTGGAGCTGCTGCGCGACCGGGTCGCGGGACGGCGGGTGCTGATCGCGCGCGCGGAGGAGGCGCGCGACGTGCTGCCCGACGGCCTGGCCGAGGCCGGCGCGACCGTCGAGATCGCGGTCCTCTACCGCACGGAGCACGTCACGAGCGGCAGCGCGGCCGCCCTCGCCGCGGACCTCGTGACGTTCACGTCGGCGTCGACCGCGCGGGCCTTCGCGGCCGCGCATCCCGATCTCGACCTCGGCGCGATCCGTGGCGTGTCGATCGGCCCGGTCACCACCGCCGCCATGCGCGAACTCGGCATCGGCGTCGCCGAAGAGGCGGAGCAGCACGACCTCGACGGCCTCGTGGCCGCCGTGCGCGCGGCGCTCGCCTAACCGCGGTCGGCGCGCAGCACGCCGGGCAGCGTGATCGCCATCGCGACGAGGACGCCGACGGCGGAGAGCGCGAACACGCCCCGGACGCCGAGCGGATCGGAGAGCAGCGACCCCAGCACGGCGCCGGAGGCGATGGCGGACACCGCGATCATCCGCCCCGAGATGCCGACCCGCGCCTGCAGGTGGTCCGGGACGCCCCGCTGGCGCTCGCCGATGATCGTCGACAGGAGCGCGTAATCGGCGAGGGAGCGGGACGCGTTGGCGACCGCGGCGGTGGCGAAGCCCGGCGCGAGGCCGGTGGCCGCGATGCCGATCGCCGACAGCGCGGACATGCCGGCAGCCGTGCGGCCCGCGCCGTGCCGGGGCACGATCCAGCCGAGCACGGACGGCACGCCCAGCGCCACGGCGCTGCCCAGCGCGAGGACGACGCCGGCCCGCCAGGAGGTCAGCCCGATCGTCTCGCGCAGCAGCGGGACGATCAGCGCGGCGGACGCCGCGGCCGGCAGGTTCCACGAGATGCTCAGCCACGTGTACGCGCGCACGCGCGGCGACCGCCAGATGACCTGCAGGCCCTCCTTCGCCATCGCCCACGCGCGCTCCCCCGCCGTGCCGCGCTCGGCATCGAGCGAGGTGCGGATCGCGAGCGTGAGGACGAGCGCGAGCGCGAAGCCGGCGGCCTCGGCGACGAGCGTGAAGGACGGGCCGATGGCGGCGATCAGCGCGCCGCCGACCGCCGGCCCGACGAAGAAGCCGATCGCCCACGCGGCCGAGAGGGTCGCCTGGCCCTCGATGAAGCGCTCGCGCCCGATCAGCGCCGCGATGGCGCCGAAGACGGCGGCGTCGACGAACACGCGCGCCGTGCCGATCGCGAACGCGGCGACGAGCACGATCCCGAGCGGCGGGTGGCCCGACAGCGCCCAGGCCGGCACGAGCAGCGCCGCGGCGACCTGCGTGACGTACGAGATCCACATGATCGTCCGCCGCCGGTGGCGGTCGCCGACCACCCCGGCGACGAGGCCGAAGACGACGTACGGGACGATCGAGAAGGCGTAGACGAGGCCGGCCTGCAGCGCGGTGCCGCCACCGTCGAGGACGAGCCACGGGAGTGCGATCGACGAGACGCCGGCCGCGATGACGTCGAGCGCCTGCGCGCCCAGCAGCAGGCGGCCGTCGCGGCGCTGGAGAAGCGGGTCGCTCCGCAGCGGATCAGCTTCCGGGCTGCGCGGTCATCGCCCAGATCGCGATGACGAGCACGATGATCTGCAGCCCGCCCGCGAGGGCGATCCGGCGGGCCATCCGCATGGCCTCGTCGATCGACGTCGCGTTGCGCATGCGACGCGCGGCCGGATGCATGATCGCGCTGCCGCCGAGCGCGGCGACGAGCCAGGCGACGAAGCCGATCGTGATCCACGTGCTCCCGTAGTTGCCACCCACCTGCCCCATCATCCAGAAGCCGGCGATGAGCAGGATGATGGCGGCGGGCAGGCCGACGAGCGTGAAGAACCGCACCATCGCCCGCGCGCCGTGCACGAGGCCCTCCGGCCCGTGCCGCGAGCCGAGCGTCGTGAAGACGAGGGTGCCGAAGAGCGCGCCGAGCCACACGTAGGCGGCGAGCGAGTGGATCAGCGTGAGGTTCTCGTAGCTCATTGCGCACCGTCCGGCGGGTTGAGGACGTCGGCGTAGTCGCGCCGTGGCGCGGCCACCCAGGCGTCCCATGGATGCGGCTCCCCATTCGCCTGATCCGCGGTGCCTCCTTCCCGCAGCAGCTCCGCCAAAGCGTCGGTCCGGGCCCGCAGGCGGCTCACCCAGCGGGCGTCGGCGGGGGCCGGCTCCGCGAGCAGCTCGGCGATCGAGCCGACCAGCCGGTTGGCCCGCACCGCGTTCTCGGGAGTCGGGTCGACCAGGATCCGGTCCCAGGCGCCGGACCGGTGCTCCTCCCACGCGGCATCGAGCTCGTCCGGCCCCGCGATGGCGCCCGTGGCGTCGGCGGCGAGCGCGTAGCGCTCCTCGAACTCGGCGCGGGGGATCGGGTCCACGGGGTGAGGGTAGGCGGGCCGGTGTGGTTGTCGCAAAGGGGTCAGACTCTTTTCGGACATCCCGATCGGTATCCCTGCCGAGCACGCGACGTCCGATGTCCGAAAAGGGTCTGACCCCTT
>JAUMCA010000092.1:0-2927 GCA_032119475.1 Thermoleophilia bacterium
CCCCGGCGTCATCATGCTCACCGTGCCCCTCGGGTTCATCGGCGTCGCCTGGATGCTCCGGCTGACCGGCACGACCCTGAACGTCCAGAGCCTGATCGGCGCGATCTTCCTCGTCGGAGTCGCGGTCAACAACGGAGTGCTCCTGGTCGACTTCGCCAACGCCCGCCGACTGGAGGGCGCCGACGCCGCCACCGCGATCCGCGAGGCCGCCGCCACGCGGTTCCGGCCGATCCTCATGACCTTCCTCGCCACGGTGCTTGCCCTGGTGCCGATGGCCGTCGGCATCGGCCGCGGGCACGAGGCCAACATCCCGCTCGCGCGCGCCGTCGTGGGGGGGATGGTCAGCTCGACGTTCCTGACCCTCTTCATGGTCCCGGTGATGTACGTGCTGCTCGTGCGGCGCGTGCGCCCGATGATCGACCTCGACGCGGAGATGGCCGCGCCGCTCGCGGACACGGCAAAGGCACACCCATGAACATGCCCATCCCGAAGATCCTGCCCGCGTCCGCGGCCCTCGCCGCCGCGGTGCTCGCATGCATGTCCGCCGTCGCGCAGGATCCTGCCCCGTCGCGCCCCATCCGCGTGCGCGCGGAGCATCCGCGCGTCGGCCCGGACCTGTCGGTGAGCGTGCAGCAGCCCGTGAACGTTGCGCCCTACTACCGCGCCGACCTCTTCCCCACGGCCACCGGCACCGTCGACTTCCTGCAGAAGGCGATCGGCCACCGCGTCGCGAAGGGCGAGTTGGTGGTGCGCATCAAGCCGCTGCCGGGAGAGTCGGTGCCCGAACGCCAGGCGGAGATCCGTGCGCCGTTCGACGGCGTCGTCGCCTCGCGCGCCGTCGATCCCGGTGCGTTCGTCACCGGCGCGCTGCTCATCCAGGGCCCCACCCCCGTGATGACCATCATGCGCACGGACATCGTCACCGTCGGCATGCGCGTGCCCGACACCGTGGCGGCCATGGTGGGCCCCGAGACCGAGGCGGAGCTTCGGCTCGACGGCGTGTCGGGCCGCCCGATCCGGTGCCGGCTCTCGCGCATCGCGCCCGCCCTGGGCGCCGCCGACCGCACGCGCCTCGTCGAGGTCGACCTCTGGAACGGCACCGCCGCGGAGTTCGACGCGTTCCGCGCCGCATCCGAGCGCACGGGCCACGCGGACCTCAAGGGCGGCGAGCTCCCGCAGCTGCCCTCGGGCCTCGCCGAGGGCGCGTCCGCCGGGCTGCTCCCCGGGATGTACGGGCAGATGCGGCTGGTGGTGAAGCGCTTCGAGCGCGTGCCGCTCGTGCCGAGCAGCGCCATCGTGCGCCGCGGCGGCATGCCCTACCTGTTCGCGGTCGAGGGCGGCACCGCTCGGCTCCGTCCGGTCACGGTCGACGTCGACGACGGCACGCTGGCGAGCGTCAGCTGGGCCGGGAAGGCGGCGGACGGCTCGGCCACGCGCCGCCCGCTCTCCGCCGAGGACCTCGTGGTCGTGAGCAACCAGGGCGAGCTCGAGGACGGCGCCCCGGTCGACGCGACGACGGCGCCGAACTGAGCGCGACTCAGGTCCACGCCGCCAGCAGCCGGCCCAGGTCGTCGGCGTTCACGACGCCGTTGCCGTCGAGGTCGCCGCGGCAGGTGGGCGGCCCCGTGATGCACGGACCCCACGCCCCCAGCAGGATGCCGAGGTCGTCGCCGTTCACGACCCCGTCGCAGTTCAGGTCGGCCGGCACGCACGGCGGCGCCGTCCAGTAGCGGCGCACGATGCCGGTGCCCGCGACCACGAGGCTGCCGTCGGACGCGAGCGACGGGCCGCCCTGGCTCATGCCGGTGATGGTGGTGCGCCACGACTGCACGAGCGCGGGAGTGAACGCGCGCAGGTCGGCGTTCTGCCCGCCGGCGCCGTTCGAGTTGTTGTGGAAGATGGTGCCGCGCGCATCGACCGCCACCATCGAGGACGAGAATCCGCTTGCGTTGAGGATCGACGACGCGCTCTCGGCACGCAGCACGCCGGTCTGCTGGTCGCGGACCTGCAGGCGTCCCTCGGGCGACATCATCGTCACGCCGCCATCGGGCGTGACCGCATGGCGGGCGAACGGTTCCGTGCGTGCCGGCGCGGTCCAGAGGAGCTCGAATCCCGTGCCTGTGTCGCGGAACGCGTAGAACAGGTCGACCGACGGCCCCTCGTTGCTCGCGCGCAGGTAGAAGACCAGCCCGCCCGGCGCGCAGAACGGCGAGCACTGGTTCAGGAACCCCGGCATCACCTGGCTGCTGTAGAGCCGCTCCCCGGTGGTGGCGCTGAAGCGCGAGATCCGCTGGCCGCCCGGCCCAACCTCGTCGAGGTAGATCGCGTCGCCGTCGCGCGCGGGGCCGCAGTTGCCGCTCACGCTGCACGTGCGCGACACGAACCACGCCGTCGCCCCCGTCTGCGCGTCGATCCGCCGCATCTCCGTGTTGCACGCGAAGATCGGGTCGCCGTTGTCCATGAACGCGACGCCGTCGTAGCTGCCCGTGCGCACCTCGTCGGCCGAGACCCAGAGCACCGCGCCGGTCGCGGCGTCCAGGCAATGGACGCGCGCGGCAGAACTGGCGCCGTTGCCCCCGCGCCCGACGAACACGCGGCCGTTGCGCGCGCCGTACACGACGGTGGTCCAGTCGCCGGGCTCGAACGGGCAGTCGAAGGTCCAGAGCGTGGCGCCGGTCGCGAGGTCGAGGCAGTGCACGCGCGCCTCGCCCGGCGGCGGGTCGTACGGGGCCTGCGCGTAGGTCTGGCGTACCGTGAAGACCCGGTTCCCCTCGACGATCGGGATCCACGAGATCAGGCATGTCATGTCGCTGCGCGTCCAGCGCACCGCCGAGCCCGTGGCGGACGACGGCCCGGTCGCGGCGCTCAGGCCGTTCTGTGCGGCATTGCCGCTGAGGTTCGGCCAGTCGGCCGATGCCGTGAGGGCG
>JAUMCA010000093.1:0-3522 GCA_032119475.1 Thermoleophilia bacterium
GATCGATGTTGACGACGCCGTGGCAGACCGAACGCCCAGACGGCGCGGGCCTGCAACCCTTCAGGCGTGGACTCCGCCGAAGCACGTCGCATCCTCGTCCATGGCGTCGAGAGCCCTCCGCCGTGCGGCCTCTTCATCCGCTGCATCGCCGGCATCCTCGACTTCGGGGTCGTCGCCGTCGTCCTGTTCTGGCTGACGCTGCTCCTGCGGCAGGAGGACGCGAGCGGCAATCCGACGCTGCCGTGGTGGGGCCTCGTGTTCTACGTCGTCTGGTGGCTGCTCTACTACGGCGCCTTCGAGTACCTCTGGAACGGCCAGACGCCGGGCAAGCGCGCGGCGCGGATCAAGGTCGTGATGGGCAACGGCGAACCGGTCACCAAGGTCGCCGCGGCGAAGCGCACGCTGGCCCGCCCCCTCGACTCGTTCCCGTGGCTGACGCCGTACGCGCTCGGCATCCTCTGGATCATCGCCACCGGCGAGAAGCGCCGTCAGCGCCTCGGCGACAAGTGGGCCGACACGAAGGTGATCCGCGTCGACCCGCCGCGGTCGCCCGAGGCCTGACCCGCACCCCGCTGGGCCGTCTAGCGCGTGGTGTAGCCGGCGTCGACCACGAGCGCAGCGCCGATCGTCGCCTTGGCGCGTTCGGACGCGAGGAACAGGATCGCCTCCGCGATCTCGGACGGGTCGATCAGACGGCCGATCGCGACGGCGGCCTCGAACGCGGCCTGTGCGCCGGCGAAGTCACCGGAGTCCTCGAAGAAGCGCTGGACCATCGGCGTGTCGGTCGGCCCCGGGCAGACCGCGTTGACGCGGATGCCCTCGGCGGCGTGGTCGAGTGCCATCGCGCGCGCCAGGTTGATGGCCGCGCCCTTCGACGCGCAGTACGCCGCCGCGTCCGGCACGGCCACCATGCCGAGCTGCGACGCGACGACGACGATCGCGCCGCCGCCCGCCGTGCGCAGGTGCGGGATGCCGGCCCGGCACGCCAGGTAGACGCCGCGGACGTTGACGCTCATGACGCGCCCGAACTCCGCGGGCGTGCAGTCCACGACCGACCCGCGCGAGGCGATCCCCGCCGCCGTCACGAGGACGTCGAGCCCCCCGAGCTCGGCCGTCGCCTCGTCGATCGCCGCGGTGATGCTGGCCTCGTCGGCCACGTCGCAGACGCGCGTGACGTCCGCCCCGCAGGTCGCCAGCATGTCGGCGTCGCGGTCGAGCGCGGCGACGCGGCAGCCGTCCTCCTGGAAGCGGGCGACGGTGGCGGCGCCGATGCCGGAGGCACCGCCGGTGACGATGACGCGCCTCATACGGCCGTCATCCCGCCGTCGATGATGAACGCCGAGCCGGTGATGAACGAGGCGCGGTCGCTGGCGAGGAAGCAGATCCCGTCCGCGACCTCCTCCGGCCGGCCGACGCGGCCGATCGGGTGCATCGGCTCGAACGCCTTGAACGCCGCCTCGGGGTCCGCCAGCGTCGAGACGAACTGGCGCGGCTGGGGCGTGTCGATGACGCCGGGGCAGACGGCGTTGACGCGGATACCCTCCTCGGCGAGGTCGAGCGCCATCCCCTTCGAGAGGTGGATGACACCGGCCTTCATCGTGCCGTACGCGCTCATGGACCGCAGCGCCTTGATGCCGCCGGTGCTCGCGATGTTGACGACGTTCGCCCCGTTCCGGCCGAGCATCAGCGGCACGCAGGCGCGCGACACGAGGAACACGCTGCGCAGCACGGCGTTGTGGACGAAGTCCCAGTCGTCCTCGGTGGTCTCGAGGAACGGGCGCCCGACGATGGCGCCGTGGTTGTTGACGAGCACGTCGAGCCCGCCGAGCGCCTGCGCGGCCGCGGCGATGCGCGCCACCTCGTCCGTCTTCGTGACGTCGGCGACGACGGCGACGGCGCCGTACTCGGCCGCCACGTCCTCGACCGCGGCCTCGCGGTCGGACAGCACGAGCCGCGCGCCCTCCTCCGCGAGGCGCGCCGCCGTGGCGCGTCCGATCCCACCCGCCGCGCCGGTCAGCACGACGATTCGACCCTCAAGCTCTCCAGCCATCCCGGTTTCCCTTTCCACGCAAGCCCGGATAATCTCCGCTGAGGCGAGGATAACCGGATTGTCGGAGTCCCGCCGGGGAGATAGAAGGAGTCCTTCATGCCGTACGTGACCCTCGCCAACGACTACCGCATCTACTACGAGCTGACCGGTCCCGAGGACGGCCCGATCGTCCTGCAGTTCGGTGGGTCGCTGTTCGGCCGGCACAACTTCGCGATGGTCAACGACGGCTTCCGCGAGCGCGGCTTCCGCCTGCTGTCCTTCGACGCGACCGGCTACGGCAACTCGGACTGCCCGAACATCGAGCACTCGGTCGAGCGCTGGGCCGACGAGGGTGCGCTGCTCCTCGACGCCCTCGGCATCGAGAAGGCGCACATCCACGGCACCTCGATGGGCGGCATGGTGACGATCGCGTTCGTCGGCAAGTACCCGGAGAAGACGATCGCGGCCTGCGCCGACTGCGGCATGGCGCGCCCCGATCTCTACCGCAAGGTCTACTTCGGCACGTGGCGCAAGATGGCGGAGGCGATGCCCCTCGACGACTTCTGCGACCTCGTCACGATCCAGGCCGTCGGCGACCAGTTCCTCGCCGACAACCCGCAGACGTTCGACATGGTCCGCCACGTCATCCGCCTCAACCCGCCGTACACGGTGCGCTGGGCCTGCCTCGCGATGGAGACGATGGACAACGAGCACCTCGCGCGCCAGATCAAGCGCCCGATCCTGTTCACGAACGGGACGAAGGACACGATGACGCCGCCGCGCCTCGCGACCGGCGGGTTCTCCGCCCACGACATCGCCGCCGCGATCGGCGACTGGGCGACCGTCCACGAGTTCACCGAGATCGGCCACGCCGGGCTGCTCGAGTGCCCGGAGGAGGCGACCGAGATCGTCACGGCGTTCTTCAAGGACAACGCGAACCGATAGGATCGCGCCCGAACGATCAACGAGAGGGGCTCCGCACCATGCACTTCGGCATCACCGTCCTACCCGATCCGCCGTATACGGATCTCGTCCGCCTGTTCAAGCAGGCGGAGGACAACGGCTTCGAGATCGGCTGGACGTACGACTCCCACGTGCTCTGGCAGGACCCCTATCCGCTGCTGACCGCGGCCGCGCTCGGGACCGAGCGCATCAAGCTCGGCATGTGCGTGACCAACCCCGGCACGCGCGAGCCGACCGTCACCGCCTCGGGCCACGCGACCCTGCAGGACATCTCCAACGGGCGCATGGTCTTCGGCATCGGCCGTGGCGACTCGGCGCGGCGCTACATCGGCCTCCAGCCGGTGAAGGTCGCCGAGTACGAGCAGGCCACGGCGATGATGAAGGACTTCATGAACGGCCGGAAGGTCGAGTGGAACGGCAAGGAGCTGCAGCTCGCGTGGGCGCAGGACCAGCCGGAGATCCCGTTCTACCTGGCCGGCTACGGTCCGAAGGCGCTCGCCGTCGCGGGTCGCGTCGGTGACGGCGTGATC
>JAUMCA010000094.1:0-3809 GCA_032119475.1 Thermoleophilia bacterium
GAAGAAGCAGGCGCGCGACGCCGTCCAGAACCAGGCGCAGCGCTGCGGCATGCCGTACGTCAACCACCGCTGGCTCGGCGGCCTGCTGACCAACTTCCGCACGATCACGGAGCGCATCCAGCGCCTGCACGAGCTGCGCCGCCTCCGCGACGAGGGCCAGCTCGATCTGCTGCCCGCCAAGGAGCGCCTGGTCCGCCTGCACGAGCTCGAGAAGCTCGAGACGAACCTGTCCGGCGTCGCCGACATGGCGAAGCTGCCGAGCGCGATCTTCGTGATCGACCTCAACGCCGAGCAGCTCGCGGTCCACGAGGCCAAGCGCCTGCACATCCCGCTGATCGGCCTGGTCGACACGAACTGCGATCCGGACGAGGTCAACCTCGCGATTCCGGGCAACGACGACGCGATCCGCTCCTGCGACCTGATCGCCCGCGCCATCGCCGATGGCGTGATCGAGGGCCGCAAGCACCTGCCGTCCACGGCGGAGGGCCTGTCCTCGGACGAGGCCGCGGCGGTCGACGAGGCCGTCGCCGAGATCCTGGCGCAGGCCGAGGTCGCCGACGCCGTCGCCCTGGACGCGGTCGAGACCGCCGTCGAGGCCGAGGCCGTCGCCGAGGCCGCCGTCGCGGATCCCGACGTGCCGCCCGCGGCTGCCGCTGAGGCCGTCGCCGAGGCCGTCGCCGCGGAGGCCGTGGCGGAGGAGGCGATCGCCGAGGCGGTCGTCGCCGAGGAGATCGCCGAGATCGCGGAGGTCATCGCCGAGGACGTCAAGTCCGACGACGAGGCCACGCCGTCCGCGTAGCGGAGCCGACACCCGACCGACTGACGCCGGCCCCCGGGCCGGGATGACCCGAAGGAACGAGCATGAGCGACTACAAGCCGAGCGCAGCCGACGTCAAGACGCTGCGCGAGCAGACCGGCGCGGGGATGATGGAGGTGCGCGACGCCCTCGTCGAGACGAAGGGCGACATCGACGCCGCCAAGAAGGTCCTGCGCGAGAAGGGCCTCGCCAAGGCCGCCAAGCGCGGCGGCCGGGCGACGAGCGACGGCAAGATCATGTCCTACATCCACGGCGGCGGCACGAAGGGCGTCCTCGTGGAAGTCGGCTGCGAGACGGACTTCGTCGCGAAGACCGACAAGTTCCAGGAGTTCGCCAAGGACATCTGCCTGCAGATCGTCTCCATGGACGGCACGCGCTGGATCAGCGAGGCCGACGTCGAGGAGTCGGCGAAGCAGGCTGAGCTCGAGATCTATCGCCAGCAGGCCGCCGACAAGCCGGCCGAGGTGCAGGACAAGATCGCCGAGGGCAAGCTGCGCAAGTGGTACGAGGACGTCGTCCTCCTCAACCAGCCCTACTTCCGCGACGAGGACCAGACCGTCGAGCAGGTCCGCGCCGCCCTCTCGTCCGAGATGGGCGAGAACATCGAGATCAAGCGCTTCGCCAGCTTCACGCTGGGCCAGGAGTAGAGTTCCCGCCGTGACCGCATCGCCCTTCAGCCGGGTTCTCCTCAAGCTGTCCGGGGAGTCCCTGATGGGCGATGCGGGGTACGGTCTCCAGCCGACGCGCGTCGCGGAGATCGCGTACGCCGTGCAGCAGACGCGTGAGCTCGGCGTCGAGCTGGCCATCGTCGTCGGCGGCGGCAACATCTTCCGCGGCATGGCGGAGTCGGCGAAGGGCATGGACCGCGCCTCCGCCGACTACGCCGGCATGCTCGCCACCGTCCTCAACGCGGTGGCCGTGCAGGACGCCTGCGAGCGGGTCGGCGTCTACACGCGCGTCCTGTCGGCGCTGAACATCCAGGAGGTCGCCGAGCCGTACATCCGCCGCCGGGCGATTCGCCACCTGGAGAAGGGCCGGGTCGTGATCTTCGCGGGCGGCACCGGGAACCCGTACTTCACGACCGACACCGCGGCGGCGCTCCGCGCGTGCGAGATCGGCGCGCAGTCGATCCTGATGGGCAAGAACGGCGTCGAGGGCGTCCTCGACGACGATCCGCGGACGAACCCCGACGCGTCGCTGATCCACGAGATCACGCACCTCGAGGCGATCGAGCGCGGGCTCAAGGTGATGGACACGACCGCCCTGTCGCTGTGCATGGAGAACGACATGCCGATCCGCGTCTTCAACGTCAACGACGCGGAGAACATCGTCCGCGTCGTGCGCGGCGAGGCGATCGGCACGCTCGTGGCGAGCGGCGCTCGCGTCGCCCCGGTCGCGCCGAAGGAACCCCGCTCGGCCTGACCGGTCGTCGCGGCCTCCCGGCCGCGGAGCGGAGGTCCGGGTGGCGTGGATCGACGGTCAGGGGCATCGCCTACCCTGTCGCGCATGGCACGGCAGTCCAAGGAGGAGCGCGAGCGCGAGGAGCAGGAGGCGCGCCGGCGCATCGCGCAGGCGCAGATCCGGCAGTTCCCCGACCCCGTGCTCAGGAGCGCCACGAAGCCCATCGAGCACTTCGACGACGATCTCCGCCTGCTCGTCGACCGGATGGTCGAACTCGGGGAGGACGCAGTCGGCGCGGGGCTCGCTGCGCCGCAGATCGGCCTGCTCCGCCGCATCGCCGTCGTCAACTTCCGCGACGACGAGCCGTGGATCGCGCTGGTGAACCCCGAGATCATCGAGTACTCGGAGGAGACCGAGATCGGCGGTGAGGGCTGCCTGTCGCTCGACATCCTGCTGCGCGAGCAGCACTCGGTCCCGGTCGCGCGCAGCACCCGCATCCGCGTCCGCTGGCAGGACGTGGACGGCGCGGTCGAGGAGCGCGAGCTCATCGACATGGACGCGCGCATCGTCCAGCACGAGGTCGACCACCTCGACGGCATCCTCACGATCGACCGCGCCGAGCCCGAGGCCAAGCGCGAGGCCCTGCGGATCCTGCGGGAGCGGATCTGAGCATCCGCGCGCCGTTCGCGGGCACGTCCGCGTTCGGGGCCGAGGTGCTGCGCGGCCTGCTCGACGCCGGCGTGGACGTGCCGCTCGTGCTGAGCCAGCCGGACCGCCCGGCCGGCCGCCGCCGCGTGCCGACGCCGCCCCCGGTGGCCGCGCTCGCGACCGAGCGCGGCCTCCCGCTGCTGCAGCCCGAGCGCGCGGCCGATGCGCTCGACGCGCTGCGCGACGCCGAGCCGGACGCGATCGCCATCTGCGCCTACGGCCAGCTGATCCCGCCGGCGCTGCTCGACGTCGCGCCGTGGCTGAACCTGCACCCCTCGCTCCTGCCGCGCTGGCGCGGCGCCGCGCCGATCGAGCGCGCGCTGATGGCCGGCGACGCGGAGACCGGCGTGGCGATCATGCAGACCGTCCTGGCGCTCGACGCCGGCCCGGTCGTGTCGACGGAGCGGTTCGCCGTCGGCCCGGACGACGACGCGGGCGACGTCGAGCGGTCCGCGCTGCGTCTCGGCGTTCCGGCGCTCGTCGCGGCCCTCGAAGCCGCCGCCGCCGGGGAGCTCCGTGCCGCGCCGCAGAGCGAGGACGGCATCACGTACGCCGCCAAGCTGGAGCGGGCGGACCGGGTGATCGATCCGCACGTCGACAGCGTGCGGGCGACGGCCGATCGCGTCCGCGCGCTGCGCCCGCACATCGGCGCGCTGCTCGCGCTCGACGGCGAGACGGTCACGGTCTGGCGGACGGCGCTCGCCGGGCAGGCGGTGCCGGCCGGGGCCGTCGAGGTCGAACGCGACCGGCTGGTCGTCGGCTGCGCGGACGGCGCGCTGGAGGTCACCGAGCTGCAGACCGCCGGCAAGCGCGCGCTCGCCACGGCCGAGTGGCTGCGCGGCCGCCGCGTCGCGCCCACCACCGCGGCGCGGCCCACGTGAGC
>JAUMCA010000095.1:0-1638 GCA_032119475.1 Thermoleophilia bacterium
CGCGTACGCCGACGGCGAGTCCGACGCGCGGGGAGCGGGATGGATCGGCTGGACGCTCGTCTCCGTCGTCGCGATCGTCGTCGCGGTCTACCTCCAGATCGCGCTCGCGATCGACACGCGCATCCTCGGCGCGCTGCCCGACCTCGTGGTGATCGTCCTGGTCGGGTTGGCACTGCGCTTCGGGCCCGCCTGGGGCGCCGGCGTCGGCTTCGTCGCCGGCATCGCGCTCGACATCTCCCTCCAGCTGCCCGTCGGCATCTCGGCGCTGGTGCTCACGCCGATCGGCTGGGGGGTTGGCGCCTTCGCGACCACGCGTCGGCGCGTGTCGCTCGCGATGACGCTCCTCGTGCTCCTCGTCGCGGTCCTCGCGAAGGCGTTCGGCGACATCCTGCTCGCGGCGTTCATCACCGGCGACCCGCTCATCTGGGGCGCGGCGCTGATCGGCGGCCTCGCCGGCGCGATGCTCACGCTGCTCGTCGGCATCCCGATCCTCGCGCTCCTGCGCCGTCTGCTCGGCGAGCCGGAGGCGGCGCGGTGAGCACGCCGGTCGACGATCGCACGCGGGATCTCGGACCGGAGCCGCCGCTCCTGCCGCCGCTGCCGCCGCGTGGGGCCGAGCCGTTCGACCGCGGCCCGCTCGCGCGGCGCATGCGGATCCTCATCCTCATCGCGATCGCCGTGATGGCCGTGCTCGTCCTGCGGCTCTGGACCCTCCAGGTGCTCGACGTGCAGACGTACCGCCAGCAGGCCGTCAACAACGGCCTGCGCAGCATCGACGTCCCCGCGCCGCGTGGGCAGATCCTCGACGCGCAGGGCAAGGTGCTGGTCGGCACCCGCCCGTCGAACGCCGTCGCGATCGATCCGGCGCGGTTCCCCGGTCTGCTCGCCGCGTGCGCCCGCGGTGTGGCAGGACCCGAGGACGAGCGCCCGAGCGACGAGCGCGCACGCCGCATCGCGGAGGCGGTGGAGCGCGCGAACGCGCTGCCGGTGGCGCGCCAGCGCGCGCGCATCGCCCAGATCCGCCGGCAGATCGAGGGACGCGACGAGATCCGCGCCTGGCGCGGCTGCGCCGACGGCTACGACGAGATCGGCCGCCTGTCCGCGGTCATCGGCGTGCCGGTCGTCGAGATCGAGGACGGGCTCCACGAGGCCGCGCTGCGGGCACCCTTCGACTCCGTCATCGTCGCCCCCGACGTGGACCGCTCCACGCTCTTCTTCCTGAAGGAGCGCGCCGCGTCGTTCCCCGGCGTGCGCATCATCGAGGGCACCGCGCGCGACTACCGCACGTTCCGCGCCACGGACGGCAAGCGCTACGTGCTCGCGCCGCACCTCTGGGGCGAGCTGAGCGAGGTCTCGCCCAAGCAGCTGGAGGATGCCGTCACGTACCTCGGCGCCGAGCCGGGGGACCAGGTCGGCCAGCGCGGCGTCGAGCGCGCCTTCGACCGGTATCTGCGCGGCACCGACGGGTCGCTGGCGCGCCGCGTGAACGCGTTCGGCGACCCGGTCGGCCGCGTCGTCCGCTCGCAGGCCGCGAAGCCGGGCGACAACGTGAAGCTGACGATCGACGCCGGCGTGCAGGCCGCCGCCGAGACGGCGCTGCGCGACGCCATCGCGTATGCCCGCGCGAACGACCATCCG
>JAUMCA010000095.1:1648-27914 GCA_032119475.1 Thermoleophilia bacterium
GAAGGCCGACTCGGGCGCCATCATCGCGATGGATCCCCGCACCGGCGCGATCAAGGCGATCGCGTCGTTCCCGGCCTTCGACCCGGCGATCCTCGCCAGCGGCGAGGGGCAGGCCTACTGGAACCGCCTCGCCTCGCGGACCGGCGCGTCCCCGCTCCTCGACCGCGCCCTGACCGGCCTGTACCCGGCCGGTTCGACGTTCAAGCCGGTGACGGCCATCGCGGCCCATGCCGCCCGTCGCACCGAGGTCAACGGCACGATCGACTGCCCGCCGGAGCTGACGATCGACGGGCAGACGTACCGCAACTTCGAGACGGAGATCTCCGCGCCGATGGACCTCGTCAAGGCGCTGTCGGTGTCCTGCAACACCTACTTCTACGAGCTCGGCGAGCGCCTCTACGACGCGACGCCCGCGAACGGGTCGTTCGAGCCCCAGCCGCTGTGGGCCCGCCGCCTCGGCTTCGGAGCCCCGACCGGCATCGACGTCGGTGGTGACGCACCCGGCTCGGTCCCCGACGCGGCCTACAAGCGCCGCCGATTCGGCGACGACCGCGTCCACAACCGCTGGACGTCCGGCGACTCGGTGCTCCAGGGCATCGGCCAGGGGGACCTCGAGGTGACGCCGCTCCAGATCGCGCGGCTCTACGCCCTGATCGCGAACGGCGGCACGCTCGTGCAGCCGCACGTCGGCGCCGCCGTGGTCGGCCGCGACGGCACCGAACGCGAGCGACTCGAGCCGGACCCGGGCACGCGCGTGCAGCTGGATCCGTACGTGCTCGCCGCGATCCAGAAGGGCCTCGAAGGCGTCGTGTCCGACCCGGACGGCACGGCCTACGACGCCTTCGCGGGCTTCCCCATCGCCGTGGCGGGCAAGACCGGCACGGCTGAGAAGAAGGGCAAGCGCGACTTCGCCTGGTTCGCCGGCTACGCGCCCGCGAACGACCCGAAGCTCGTGGTCGTCTGCATCGTCGAGCAGGGCGGGTTCGGCGCCGACACCGCTGCGCCCGCCGTCCGCCAGGTGATGGCCAAGGCGCTCGGCGTGGAGGAGGCGACGATCGCGCAGATCCAGCAGGCCGAGGAGGCCGGCGTGTACTTCGGTCCCGACCGCTCGACGGACCCGGCGGCCGAGATCGCGGAGGAGGCGGAATGATCGACCGCTCCGTCCTGCGCCGCGTCGACTGGATCCTCGTGGCAGCCGTGCTGCTGCTCGTCGGGATCGGCGAGCGGGCCGTGCGCTCGGCAACCGTCGCCGACACGATCGGCGACCCCGGCTTCTTCATCCGCCGCCATCTCGTCTACATCGCGCTGGGCCTCGGGATCGCCGTGGTCGCCGCACTGGTCGACCCGCGGGTCTACCGCCGCCTGTTCTGGATCATCTACGGCGCCACGATCGGGCTTCTGATCGTCGTGCTCGGCTTCGCCGCGGCCCGCGGCGCGCAGAGCTGGATCCCACTGCCGTACTTCACGCTCCAGCCGTCCGAGCTCGGCAAGGTGACGATGGTCATCTGCCTGTCGATCATCGTGGCGGACTGCGTGCGCCGTGGCATCCACGGCCGCGCGATGGTCGTGCGCGCGGGGCTCCTGATGCTCCCGCCGTTCGTCCTGGTCTTCATCCAGCCCGACCTCGGCACCTCGATCGTGTACGCGGCGATCACGCTGTCGATCCTCGTGGTGGCCGGGCTGCCCGGCCGGATCGTCGCGGCGATCCTCGGCGGAACCGTGCTGCTGGTCGTCCTCGTGCTGGCCGTGCTCCCGACGGTCGGGCTGCCGCTCCTGCGGCCGTACCAGGTCGACCGCATCACCGCGTTCCTCGATCCGGAGGGTGGCAGCCCGGCCGCCTACCAGGGCAACCAGGCGAAGATCGCGATCGGGTCCGGCGGACTGACCGGGCGCGGCGACGTGACGAGCCAGACGGCGGGCAGCTTCCTGCCCGAGCATCACACGGACTTCGTGTTCGCGATCGTCGCCGAGGATCGCGGATTCGTCGGTGCCGGCGTCGCCCTGCTGCTCTACCTGCTGGTCCTGTGGCGGATCGCCCGCATGGTCCCGCGCGCACGGACCCTCGAGGAGTCGTTCATGGCGGCGGGCGTATTCGGCTTCCTGCTCGCGCAGGTCACCGTCAACCTGGGGATGGTGCTCGGCATCGCCCCGGTCACGGGCCTGCCGCTGCCGTTCATGACGTACGGCGGATCGAACACGATCACCAACCTCGCGGCCATCGGCCTCGTGATCGCGGTCGGCATCCGCGCCGTCCGCGAGGACCCCGCCACGACGACCTGGCAGACGCGTGCGCGCCGTCGTGTGCCGCCCGTGCCCTCCGATCCGGAGCCCGTGTGACGGGTCGGACGCCCCGGCACCGCTAGAATCCGACCGTGGAGCAGTCCGTCCTCCAAGCGCGCATCGAGGACCTCCTCACCCACGTCGAGAAGCCGTCCCGCTACATCGGCGGGGAGGTCAACGAGACGGTGAAGCCGGAGGCCGGGGTGCGCGTCGCGCTGGCCTACCCCGACGCCTACGAAGTCGGCATCTCCAACCAGGCGCTGCAGATCCTCTACGGGCTCATCAACGACCGCACCGAGGCGGCGGCGGAGCGCGTCTACTGCCCGTGGCCGGACATGGCCGACGCCATGCGGCGCGAGGGCGTGCCGCTGTTCACGCTCGAGACCTGGCGACCCGTGCGGGACTGCGACCTGCTCGGCATCACGCTCCAGGCGGAGCTGACCTACTCGAACGTGCTCGAGCTGATCGACCTCGCCGGTATCCCGGTGCGCGCGTCCGAGCGCACGGACGACGATCCGATCGTCCTGGCGGGCGGTCCCAGCGCCTCGAACCCGATGCCGCTCGCGCACTTCGTCGATGCCTTCTTCATGGGGGAGGCCGAGGAGGGGCTGGAGCGGATCGTCGAGATCCTCGCGCAGACGGGTGATCGGCAGGAGCGGCTCGACCGCCTCGCCGAGTTGCCGTTCCTCTACCTCCCGGCGCGCGGTCCGGAGCCGGTGGAGCGCGCGATCTTCACCGAGTTCTCGATCGACACCGCGCCGACGCGGCCGGTCGTCCCGTACGCGAGCGCGATCTTCTCGCGGGCATCCGTCGAGGTGATGCGGGGCTGCACGCGCGGCTGCCGCTTCTGCCACGCGGGAACGTGGTATCGGCCGGTGCGCGAGCGCAAAGTCGAGGAGGTCGTCACGGCCGGCCTCGAGCAGCTCGGTTGCACGGGCTACGACGAGCTGTCCCTGACGTCGCTGGCCACGAGCGACTACTCCGGTGTCCAGCGCGCGATCCGCGAGATCAAGGCGGTCAAGCCGGACCTCCACCTGTCGCTGCCGTCGAACCGCGTGGACACGGGGCCGGTTGCGCTGGCGGCGGCCGCGAACTCGCGTCAGCGCTCCATCACGCTGGCACCCGAGGCGGCGACCCAGCGGATGCGGGACATCATCTGCAAGACCATCACCGACGAGATGATCGAGCAGGCCATCGACGCGGCGTTCGGCGCCGGGTACACGAGCCTCAAGATGTACTTCATGATCGGCCTGCCCCTCGAGACCTTCGCGGAGGTCCAGGGCATCGTCGACCTCGGCTTCCGGGCCCGCGAGATCGGGCGTCGCCACTTCGGCGAGAGCGGGCGCTTCACGGTCCACGTGAGCGCGTCGAACTTCGTGCCCAAGCCGCACACGCCGTTCCAGTGGGACGGCATGGCACCGCCCGATCAGCTGCGGGTCAAGCAGGACTACCTGCGCCGCGCGCTCAAGGGCCGCCAGATCAAGCTGTCCCTCCACGACGTCCGCACGAGCATGCTCGAGGGAGCGCTCGGGCGTGGAGATGCGATCACCGGGGACGTGCTCGAGGCCGCGTGGCGCGCGGGAGCGCGCTTCGACGCCTGGACGGAGCACCACCGCGAGGACGTCTGGCGCGCCGCCTTCGGCGCCGCCGGCCGCGACCTCGAGGTGGAGGCGACGCGCGAGCGCGATCCCCTCGACCCGCTGCCGTGGGATCACGTGCGCAGCGGTGTGACCAAGGAGTTCCTGCTGGACGAGTGGTGGCAGAGTCGCGCCGAGCGGCCGACCGGGGATTGCCGATGGGAGGGCTGCAGCGACTGCGGCGCCTGCGTCGGTCCCGTGCGGAACCGCCTGGTGGAGGCCTGATGCCGCACGTCCAGCAGCGCATGCCGTGAGGATCGAGCTCCGACTCGCCATCCGCGATCGCGCGCGCTACCTCAGCCATCTGGAGATGGTGGACCTGCTCCTGGCCGCGTTGCGGCGGGCCGGGTACGAGGTGGCGCTCTCGAACGGCATGCGGCCGAAGCCCGTCATCAGCCTCGCGCTCGCGCGCGGCGTCGGCGTGGCCTCGGAGGATGAGCGCTGCACGGTGGAGCTGATCGGCGACGACCACGACCCGGCGGCCCTCGTCGAGCGGCTCTCCGCCACGTGCCCCCGCGGGGTCGTCCCGCTGGAGGCCCACCCGGCGGGGCCGAAGACGATCGTCACCGGCGCCACCTACCGCATCGCCTTCGATGCCGGCGAGGACGACCTCGCCGCCGCCCTGGCCGCGTACCGCGCGGCCACGGAACTCGCTGTCCCGCGTCGCAGCCCCAAGCAGCGACGCGACATCGATGTCCGCCGCTTCGCCCCTGAGCCCGAGCTCACGGACGGCGCGGTGATCGTCGACATCGCCATCCTCGAGGATGGCTCCGCCAAGCCCGAGGAGGTCGCCCGCGCGCTGCAGAGCTGCGCGGACCGCGATCTCCGCGTGGCCGGCATCACCCGACTAGCGGTCCACACCGCGCCGAGGGCGCGCGTGGGGGCCACGGAGACCACATGAAGAAGATCCTTATCTCCGCCGACGCGTACGAGACGAAGGCGGCGCTCATCGAGGATGAGCGCGTCGTCGAGACGTACATCGAGCGGGAGGAGCGCCGGTCGCTCCTCGGCAACATCTACCTCGCGAAGGTCGACACGGTCCTGCCCGGCATGGAGGCCGCCTTCGTCGACGCGGGGCTCGACAAGAACGCGTTCCTCCACGTGGCCGAGATCCGCATCGAGGGGCTCGATCAGCGCGCCCGCCGATCGAAGCGCATCCAGGACCTCGTCAAGAGCGGGCAGTCGCTGCTCGTGCAGGTGACGAAGGACCCGATGAAGACGAAGGGCGCGCGCGTGACGATGGACGTCTCGCTGGCCGGCCGCTTCCTCGTCTACGTCCCGGACGGCGAGGGCGGCGGCGTGTCGAAGCGCCTCGCGGACGGCGAGCGGGACCGCCTGCGCGACCTGGTCAAGCAGCTGAAGCCGCGTCTGGGCGGCGGCCTGATCGTCCGCACCGCCGCGAAGGGCGCCGAGCTGACCGAGCTCCAGCGCGACCTGGAGCTCCTCGAGGACCAGTGGGAGGCGATCACCGAGCGCGCCAGCACGGCGGTCGCGCCGAGCCTGATCCACGCCGAGGCCGACATCGCGCTGAGCCTCGTCCGCGACGACTTCCGCCAGGACGTCGACGAGCTGATCGTCGACGACGAGGCCACGCACGATCGCATCGTCTCCTACGTCCAGGAGCGCAGCCCGGATCTCGCGTCGCGCGTCAAGCGCCACACGGCCGCCACCGAGCTCCTGCGCCGCTACGGCGTCGACGAGGCGATCGAGAGCACGCTCAAGCGCCGCGTCGATCTGCCCTCCGGCGGCTACCTCCTGTTCGACTACGCCGAGGCGTTCACGATCGTCGACGTCAACACCGGCCGCTTCGTCGGCAAGGGGCGGCTCGAGGACACGATCGTCCACAACAACCTCGAGGCCGCCCGCGAGGTGGTCCGCCAGCTGCGGCTGCGCGACCTCGGCGGCATCATCGTCATCGACTTCGTCGACATGGAGTCGAAGACGAACCGCGATGCCGTGATCGCGGCGCTCAAGGAGGAGCTCGCGAAGGACCGCTCCAAGGTCTACCTGGTGTCGATCAGCCCGTTGGGCCTCGTCGAGATGACCCGCCAGAACGTCACCGATGGCGTACGCGAGATCATGACCTTCGAGTGCCCCTGCTGCCAGGGCGAGGGGCGCGTCCTGTCCGACGAGACGCTGGCCCTCGACAACCTCCGCGTCCTGCGCCGCCACGCCGCGCAGTCGCCCGCCGAGGCCTTCCTCGTCGAGGCCGCGACCACGGTCGCCGCGCGGATGATCGGCCCGGGCGGATCGCGGCTCGAGGAGCTCGAGCAGGCGACCGGCAAGCACTTCTCGATCGTCGCCGCCGATGACGTGCCGCGCGAGCGGTGCCGGTTCGTGACCGAGGGATCGGTGGAGGACGTCCTGCAGGACGCCATCCCCGTGACCGCCGGTCAGGAGCTCGAGGTCAAGCTCGCCGAGCCGCACATGTACCAGGCGGCGGATGCCGTGGCCGTCCTCGAGGGCGGCTACCGGCTCGTCGTGGCGGGGGCCGGGCCGTACCTCGGCGAGACGCACACCGTGCGCGTCGAGCGTCTGGGTCGCCTGGAGGCCCACGCGGTCCTGCTGTCGGCCGAGCCGATCAGCGAGCAGGCGATGCTCCAGATGGTCGATCCGCGCAGCGACGTCCACGAGCCGCCGCGGCTCGTCGGCGAGCGCATCGACCTGGAGGGCAAGAAGCGCAAGGGCAAGCGCAGCCGCACCCCGTCCGCCACGATCGACACGCCGACCGGCGACGTCACCGCCGCCGTCGGCGAGGAGACCGAGCCGCTCGAGAAGCCGATCGAGCCCGAGGTCGTGGAGGCGGACGACGACGGCGACGAGGAGGCGACGCCCAAGCGGCGCCGCTCGCGTGGCGGTCGCGGTCGCACGCAGGCCGACGACGGCGAGGCGCTGGATGCACTCGCCGACGACGATGAGGACGACGATGACGCCGACGACGACGACGGGGACGACGAGGCGACCGAGGACGGTGCCGCGCCCCGCAAGCGCCGCCGTCGCGGGCGTCGGGGAGGCCGTGGGCGCGCGAAGCCCCGCACCGAGGGCGAGGGCGTCGACCAGGAGGTCGAGGAAGGCGCCGCGGACGACGCGGTCGGCGAGAGCGCGGACGACGGGCCCTCCGCAGAGGGTGGACCGCCCAAGCGCAAGCGCCGCTCGCGCGGCGGTCGCGGCCGATCCCGCAGCACCGGAGGCGCTGGCGATCGCAGCGGTTCCGACGCCCCGGTCGCGCCGCGCGCCGCGCCGTGGGAACCGGCTCCGGCGCCGGTCGCGGCTGCTCCCGCGCAGTCGTCGCAGAAGCCGCGGAAGCGGGGCCTCCTGGGCAAGATCCTGGGGAAGGAATGACCCCCGGGGATGCGGAGCATCGCGCTCCGCATCCCTGCTACCTTCCCGTGGTCGCCGGTGGTGACCTTTGACCTGAAGGCCTGACGATGTTCGCCGTTATCGCACTCGGAGGAAAGCAGTACCGCGTCACCAAGGGTGAGCGCCTCGTCGTCGATCGCCTCGCGGTCGAGGAGGGGAAGACGCTGACGCCCGACGTCGTGCTGGCCTCCGACGGCAAGAAGACCCTCGCCACCGCGGCGGAGGTCAAGCCGGTCAAGGTCACGGCGCGGGTCAAGGAGCACAAGCTCGGCCCGAAGATCCACATCCGCACGTATCGCCCCAAGAAGAGCAGCTCCCGCCGCATGGGCTACCGCTCCCGGCAGTCCGTGATCGAGATCGAGTCGATCGCGTTCAGCGGCGCCAAGAAGGAGGCCGGAGATGGCGCATAAGAAGGGCCTCGGCTCCTCGAAGAACGGCCGCGACTCCCAGTCCAAGCGGCTCGGCGTGAAGGTCTTCGCCGGTCAGGACATCCGTGCGGGCGGCATCATCGTCCGCCAGCGCGGCACGCGGTTCAATCCGGGTGCCGGCACCGGCATCGGCGTCGACCACACGATCTTCGCGACGGTCGACGGCACGGTCGAGTTCGGCCAGCGCCGCGGCAAGCGGATCATCTCGGTCGTCGCGGCCGAGGGCTAGCCCGGGCGGGTAGCCCGTGTTCTCCGACCGGGCCACCATCTACGCGGCTGCGGGGCGCGGCGGCGATGGCGCCGTGGCGTTCCGGCGCGAGAAGTTCGTCCCGCGCGGCGGCCCGTCGGGCGGCGACGGCGGGGAGGGCGGGAGCATCGTGCTCGTCGCGGATCCCTCGCTGCGCGACCTCTCCTGGGTGCGCAACCACCCGCACCTGCGCGCCGCCGACGGCCACCACGGCGAGGGCTCGAACCGCACGGGTGCGATGGGGTCGGACACCGTCGTGCCGGTCCCGGTGGGCACGCAGGTGCTCGACGAGGACGACGTCCTCCTGGTCGACCTGGCTGCGCCCGGCGCGCGTGCGACGATCGCCTACGGCGGGCGGGGCGGCGGCGGCAACCGCCGCTTCCGGACGGCCACGCGGCAGGCGCCCCGCATCGCCGAACTCGGTGGCCTCGGCGACGACCTGACGCTGCACCTGCACCTCAAGCTGCTCGCCGACGCGGCCCTGCTGGGCTTCCCCAACATCGGCAAGTCCTCGCTCCTGCGCCGCATCTCGAACGCGAAGCCGAAGGTCGCGGACTACCCGTTCACGACGATCGAACCGGTCCTGGGCGTGGTCGACCTCGCCGCCGACCGCCAGATCACCGTGATGGACGTCCCCGGGCTGCTCGAGGGCGCCGCGGAGGGGCACGGACTCGGGCTCGACTTCCTCGCCCACCTCGAGCGCGCGCGCCTTCTGCTCCACGTCGTGGACGCGGGTGAGGACGCCGACGACCGCATTGCCGGCTTCCGCGCGATCCACCGTGAGCTCGCGGCCTACGACGAGGCGCTCGCGACCCGGCCGCGCGTGGTCGTCCTCAACCGCATCGACCTCTCCGCGGATCCGCGTGACGCCCTCGTCGCCGCCGTCGTCCGTGGTCTGGAGGGCATCGCCGGGGATCCAGCCATGCGGGACGTCCTGCGCGACGAGGAGACCGGCACGCCGATCGTGGTGCCCGTCTCCTGCGCGACCGGCGAGGGGGTCCCGGAGCTCGTCGCCACGCTGGCCCGCGTCGTGCCCGACGCGGACGTCCTGCCCGAGGCGGAGCCGGAGCTGCCCCAGTACCGCGTCTACCGCCCGGGGCGCGGCGCGTCGGGCGTGCGCGTGCTTCGTGACGAGACGGGCGTGCGGCTCGTCGGCACCACGATCGAGGACGAGCTCGCGCGCCTCGACGAGACCAGCGCCGCCCGGCGTCTGGCCGAGTACGTCGAGGACCGCCGCCTGCTGCCCCTCCTGGTCCGCGCCGGCGCCAAGAAGGGCATCATCGTGAAGATCGGCGAGCAGGAGATCGAGTTCCGTGCCTGAGCGCCTCGGCGTCCTCGGTTCGCTCTGCAATCCGCCGCACGTCGGCCACGCGGCGCTCGCCCGGACCGCGGCGGCCCAACTGGCCCTCGACCGCGTGCTGCTGATCCCCACGGGGGCGCCGCCGCATCGGGACGCGCCCGCGGTGCCGGCCGCCATCCGCCTCCGCATGGCGCAGGCGGCCGCGGAGGCCGAGCCCGTGCTGGAGGCCTCGGCGATCGAGGTGGACCGCCCGGGACCGTCGTACATGGCCGACACGCTCGACCTGCTCGCCGCGCCCGGTCGCCAGCTCGTGCTCCTGCTCGGGAGCGACCAGTTCGCCGCCCTCGACGGCTGGCACGACCCGAACCGCGTGCGGGCGTCGGCGACCATCGCCGTGGCCCCTCGCGACGGGATCGCTCCCGGCGTCGCGGCGGACGTGATCATCGCGATGCCGCGCGTCGACGCGTCCAGCTCGGCGGTGCGCGATCGCGTGGCGCAGGGCCTTCCGATCGCGGACCTCGTCGTCCCGGGCGTCGAGCGGATCATCCGGGACGAGGGCCTGTACCGATGAGCCGCCGCGCGTCGGGTTCCCGTGGTACGTTCCGTCCGTGATCCGGACCGGAGGCCGACCCCGCTGAGCGACACCGCGGTTCTCGCCGAGCAGGTCGCTGCGATCGGGGCGGAGAAGCTCGCGACGGACATCGTGCTGCTCGACATGCGGGAGGTCGTCGACTACACCGACTGGTTCGTCGTGATGAGCGGGCGCAACGTCCGCCAGGTGCAGGCGATCGCCGAGGAGATCGCGTTCAAGATGAAGCGCGAGCACGGGTTGCTGCCCGTGCGCACGGAGGGCATGAAGGAGGGGGAGTGGGTCCTGATCGACTTCCTCGACGTCGTCGTCCACGTCTTCGACCCGGAGGCGCGCGAGACGTACCGGCTGGATGAGCTGTGGGGCCAGGTCCCGCACCGCGAGGTCGTGGGGGACTAACCCGCGCCGCGGTTCGACGTTGCTATCGTCCGGTCTCCCGGGCCCATAGCTCAGCTGGGAGAGCGCCGCGCTGGCAGCGCGGAGGTCAGCGGTTCGATCCCGCTTGGGTCCATCGCGTCGGAGCGCGATCCGACGATCGGGTACGGTCTCCACCCATGAGCGCGCTCCGCATCCTCGTCCTCGCGGTGCTCGCCTTCTCGGCGACTGCCGGCATCGCCTCGGCTGGACCGGTCATCGGCACCGCCGGCAAGACCTGCGAGCTGGGCCCGCACGCCGACTGCCGTGGCGTCGTGCACCGCTTCGACGTCGAGCATCACGGCAACCTGCGCGGCGCGCGGTTCACCGGGGCCGACCTGCGTGGGGTCGACTTCAGCCACGCGAACCTGATGGGCGTGGACTTCCGTGGTGCCGATCTGCGCCGCGCGAACCTCAACGGCGCCACCCTCCACGGCGCGCGCTTCGGCCCGCTGCCCGGGCGGGGCACAGGTGGCCGTCAGGCGGGCGGCTGCGCACCGAACTGCTCGGGCGCGAACCTCACCGGCGCGAGCCTGCAGTTCGCCACGTTGTCGTCGGCGAACCTCTCCTCCGTCAGCGGGGATGGCATCAACCTCTACGGCGCCAACCTCTACAGGGCGAATTTCGTCGGCGCGACGCTGACGAACGCAAACCTGTTCGCGGCGAACCTCAACTACGCGACGGGCTCGGGGGCGAACCTGACGAACGCGATCATGGCCTTCGCGTCGATGGTGAGCTCGACGATGAACAAGGCGAACTTCGCCACGGCCAACCTCAACCAGGCCAATCTCCAGGCGGCGAATTTCCAGTACGCGAATCTCGGCGGGGCGAACATCAGCGGTGCCAACACGTTCCTGCTCGACCTCGGCCAAGCCACCTGCCCGAGCGGCGCATCAGCAGACGCGTCCGGAAACGTCTGCGCCGTTCCCACCGTGTTCGGCTAGGCGGCGCGCCCCCCCGGACCTGCGCGGACGGATCACATACCGGATCGTTGCGTCCAGGTCGGCGATTCGCACGCGGGTTCGCGGAACGCGCGGCGCACTGGACCCGAATCCGATCAGCGCACGCGATCCCAGATCGACGCACGGCACCGTGCCGCGAGCAGCGCGCGACGGCGCAGTCGTCTCCGGTGGGTGATCCGGAGGCTTCGATCGGCCGAATTCGGGCATACCGTCAGTTCACCGATCCCCAGAAGGGGGTGGCCGTCATGGCCTTCGAGGACCTGAAGGAACGCCAGAGCGTCATGTGGGCGAACGGCCCGTACGAGAACGTGGCGGCCACGCTGACGGATGTCCACGAGCTGATGATGGACCGCGTCGATCCGCAGCCCGGTGAGCGCGTGCTCGACCTGGCCTGCGGCACCGGAGCGATGGCCGAGCGTGCGGCGCGCGCCGGTGCGATCGTCACGGCGGTCGACCTCTCGCCGGGGCTGATCGAGACGGCGAGGAAGCGGGCAGCGGACGAGGGTCTCGACATCGACTACCGCGTGGGCGACTGCGAGAACCTCGAGGGCCTCGAGGATGCCTCGTTCGACGTCGCGATCTCCACCTGCGGCGTGATGTTCGCACCCGACCACGAGGCGACCGCGCGCGAGCTGGCGCGGGTCGTCCGGCCCGGTGGCCGCATCGGGCTGGCCAACTGGACCCCGGACGGCGGGCTCGGGAGGATGTTCGCCATGATGGCGCCCTTCCAGGCCGCTGCGCCTCCGGTCAGCCCCTTCGAATGGGGGAGGGTGGAGCGCGTGCGCGAGCTGCTCGAAGGCGCCTTCGACCTGCAGATCGAGGAGCACGTGTCGTCCCATTCCGAAGACGGCGGGCACTCGTACTGGCAGCTGTTCTCGTCGAGCTACGGTCCCGTCAAGACCCTCGCCGAGTCCCTCGACGAGAGCCGACAGGCCGAACTGCGCGAGACGTGGGTTCGGTTCTTCGAGGACGAGTACGGCGACGGCGGCCGGGTGCTCCACCACCGTGAGTACCTGCTCGTCACCGGCACGCGTCGGTGACGATCGCGCGCGGAGGACGCCGCGCACCGCACGCGTCGCCTCGTCATGTACCCGACGCGCCGCTGTGCGGACTCCGCCGAGGAAGCGGTCCGTAGGAGCCGCCAGCAGCCGATCGGCATTGCCCGGACCTCCTCCACGCGGCCCCGTGCAGCATGGGACGGTCGAA
Organism: Thermoleophilia bacterium; assembly: GCA_032119475.1. Taxonomy (GTDB): domain Bacteria; phylum Actinomycetota; class Thermoleophilia; order Gaiellales; family F1-60-MAGs149; genus F1-60-MAGs149. The sequence goes on from JAUMCA010000095.1 coordinate 14,072, forward strand.
TGAGGAGGCGCACCATGGCGGAGAAGTCGATCGGCGATCGTGTCCGGGCGTTCGTCGAGGGGAAGCGACAGGATCCCGCGGAGGTGCGCAACCACTTGGCCGTGACCGGGTCCTCCGAGGCGGTGCAGCGGCTCCTCGAGACGGCGCGCATCAGCGGCGAGCAGGGACCGGAGGTGCGCCTCGGCGACGCGGAGTGGCCCGTCGGCTACGAGGCGGAGCGCGTCCGCGTGCGCCACGGCACCTGGCTCACGGTCGATGAGCGCGGGGCACTGGGCCAGCGTGAGCAGCATGAGGAGGAGGCGCAGGTGATCTTCGCGTTCGCCTCGTCCGAGCCGCTCGACGATCGGATCGCGCGCGCGTCGGAGCAGCACCCGGAGCTGGTCTTCCGCTACGCGAGCTTCCGCCACCGCCTGCACCGCGACGACGTCGCGCGCGGCGGCGTCTGGCGGGCCGGCCGGTGCGTCGCCGAGCACGTCCATACCGTGGGCGACGAGCCGCGCGATGCTACGGACCGGGAACTGCAGCACTGGCACGCCGAGCAGCTCGCCCGCATCGTCGAGGAGACGGAGCGCCTCGAGCTCCCTGCCGAGTGATTCGCCGGGCGGTTTCCGGTTCGACCGGCGCCCCGAACCGGTCGGGATGCGCGATGATGGTCGTCCGATGGCCGACGACCGCCGTACGCACATCCTCGACGCGACGTGCCGGGTGATCGTGCGTGACGGGGCCGCTGGCGCGCGCGTCGCCGCCATCGCCCGGGAGGCGGGCGTCTCGAACGCGCTCCCGATCTACTACTTCGGCTCTGTCGCGGGCGTCATCCGCGCGGCGTTCGCGCACCACGAGGAGGCGGCCTGGGCCCGGACCGACGAGCGCCTCGCCGGCGTCCACGATCCGCTGGATGCCCTGCGGCGCCTGCTCATCGACGAGCTCGCGACCACGGACGACGCCCGAGCCAGCGCCGTGCTGTGGGCGGAGGTCGAGCGGCTCGCGGTGTTCGATGATGCGGTGAGGACCGCGGTCCTCGCACGGCGGGCCCGCTACGACCGGCGCCTCGAGGACTGCATCCGCGCTGCCCAGGCCGCCGGAAGGGTCGATGCCTCGGTCGACGCCGCCGGAGCGGCGGGTGGACTGTCGGCCCTCATCGACGGGCTCATCCATGCGCTCCTGATCGGCGCCCGCACGCCCGCCGAGGCGGAGCGGCAGGCGGGGGACGCGATCGCCGCCCTCGTCCCGCTCGCGGGCTAGGGCAGGTCCATCCGCGCGAGCCGCCAGCCCGCGAGCGCGGTGGCGAGCACGGTCACGATGACGAGAACCACGGCACCCGTGGCGGCGGTCAACGTGGGTTCCAGACCGTCCTCGAGGCCGAACAGGCCGCCGTCGGTGATCGCACGGCCCCAGGCGGTCAGGCTGAACCGCTCCGCGGAGGGTGCGACGGTGGCGATCGAGCCCTCCCAGATCAGGATGTAGACGATGCCCGCGATCAGCGCCCGCTTGAGCAGCAGGCCGACGGCCACGAAGACGGCGGCGTAGGTCGCCCCGACCAGCGCGGTCCCGGCGAGGCCCCGGAGGATGTTGTCGGTCCCGACACCGAGGTGGAACCCGAGGTAGGCGATCGCGAGCAGGGCGGGGGACAGGATGACGAGCGCGCAGAGCACCGCCGCCAGCGCCTTCTCCGCGGCCACGCGGATGCGCGAGAGGCGGGCGGTGGCGAGGTACACGATCGTGCCCGACTCGCGCTCGTCGCCGATCGCGGTCGCAGCCAGCACGAGCGCGACGAGCGGCGCCACCGTCGAGACGAGCAGGCGGCCGACGATGATCGCCTGCGTGTCCGGGGTGACGTCGCCGCGGATCACCGCGAGGGCGACGAAGAACGGCACCGACGCCACCGGGATCAGCAGGGCGAGCGAGCGCCGCCGCAGGAGCAGCGCACGGACCGTGAGGGTGGTGACCGTCACCGGCGCACGCCCCGCGCGCGTTCGGTCAGGTAGGCGTAGACGCTCTCGAGGTCCTCGTCGGTCGGCTCGATGGCGATCAGATCGGCGCCGGCGTCGCGCGCGCACGCCGGAAGACGCAGGGCCAGCGCCTCGGGGGCGCTGGTCTCGAGGACGAGCGCGTCGGCCTCCACCTCGAGCCGGTCGATGCCGTCGAAGCCGGCCACCGCGGCGGCCAGGGCGCGCGGACGATCGGTCTCCACGCGGATGCACCGCGGCCGCTCCTCCATCAGGGCGCGGAGCGCGGGCGGGGAGCCCTCGGCGACCAGCCGGCCGTTGACCAGCACGAGCACGCGGTCGGCGACGCGCTCGACCTCGCCCAGCACGTGGCTCGAGAAGACCGTGGCGACCCCCTCGGCGCCGAGCCGGTGGAGCAGGGCGATGACGCTCTCGCGCTGCTGCGGGTCGAGGCCGTTGAGCGGCTCGTCGAGGATCAGGACGCGGGGGCGGTGGACGAGCGCCTGGGCGATCTTGACGCGCTGGCGCATGCCCTGCGAGAAGCCCTTGACGTCGCGATCGGCGACGTCGGTCAGGTCCACGGCGGCGAGCGCGTCGGTTGCGGCGCCGCGTGGATCATCGACGCCGCGCAGGCGGGCGCAGGCCTCGACGAAGCCGCGGGCGGACAGCCCCGGCCAGACGCCGTCGCCGTCCGGCACGAGGCCCAGCATCGCGCGGGCCTCGCCGCTGCGGCGCGGATCCAGCCCTGCGATCCGCACCGTTCCCTCGTCGGGGTTCGCGAGGCCGGCGGCGAGACGGATCGCCGTCGACTTGCCCGCGCCGTTGTGGCCCAGCAGGCCGGTCACGCCCGGTTCGATGGCGAACGACACGTCGCCGACCGCGACGGTGTCGCGGAACCACTTGGAGACGCGGTCGAACTCGAGCAGGGCCGTCACGCGCCGCGCCTCCGGTAGCGCAGCGCCAGCACGGCGAGCGAAACGGCGATCACGACGGCGTTGGCGGCGATCAGGATGCCGAGGTCGGGGCGATTGGCCGCGACGAAGGGCCCGTCACCCCCCGTGATCTGCTCGCCGCCGATCATGATCTGCGCCAGCCACACCGGCAGGGCCTGCAGGTTCAGGATGCGGGCGTTCGGGCCGAGATCCGCGACCTCGGCGAGGGCCCCGGACACCAGTCCGGAGATCACGATCAGCAGGATGAAGCCGACGCTGGCGAAGGCGCGTCGCGAGGTCAGGGATGCGACGGCGAGGCCCATCAGCGTGTAGACGAGGGCGATCAGGACGCCGCCCGCGATGATCGCGGGGATGGCGCGCAGGTTGCCCTCCACGTAGCCGAGGGGGTGCTCGGCGAAGAAGATGTTGCCGACGTACAGCAGGGCGAGCGGCAGCGTCGTCACGGCGAGCAGCGGGACCAGGGAGGCGCCGATCTTGCCGGCGACGTACTCGCGTGGGCTCATCGCGGTCGACAGGTAGAGGTCGAGCACGCGGCTGCGCCGGTCCGGGCAGATCGTCTCCGGGATCACGATCGCGGCGTACGCCCAGATCGCGAAGCCGATGAACGTGTAGTAGTAGGCGTAGGGGACGAGGTCGGTCGGGAGCTGCTCGGCGATCTCCCCGCCCAGCAGGGACTTGACGCCGAGGACCGTGACCGCGGGGCCCAGCGCGATCAGGATCAGCGTGACCGGCACGACCTTCGCGGTCCACGGGCGCCGCGCGCCGAGGGCGCGCAGCGCGCTCCACTTCGCCATCGAGGCGATCGCGCGGCGCGCGGACCCGCGCACCTCACCCTCGTAGGGTCGGTAGCGGACGTCGTGGATGCGCGCGCTCACCCGATCGCCTCCAGGAGCTCGTCCTCGATCGACGGCCCGTCCGGGTGCATGCGACGCAGGCCGACGCCGGCATCCGCGGCCGCGTCGCGCACGGCGAGGCGGTCGGCCGGCGTGGTGATGCGCGCGCGGAGCCGCGTGCCGTCGATCGCCTCCGCGGCGACGTTGCGTTGCGTGAGCGCGGCGACGAGCGGCGCCGCCTCGCCGATCGTCTCGACCAGCAGGGAGTCCTCCTCGCCGGCGGCCGCCGCGAGCGGACGGTCGAGCGTCACGCGCCCCCCGCGCAGCACGACGACGTGGTCGCAGGTGCGGCGGATGTCGTCGAGGATGTGCGACGAGATCAGCACGCGCACGCCGAGGTCGCGCGAGACGCGGCGGATCACCTCGAGCATCTCGGCGCGCTGCGCCGGGTCGAGCCCGTTGGTCGGCTCGTCGAGGATGATCAGCTCCGGCGCGTGCACGAGGGCCTGCGCGATCTTCACGCGCTGGCGCATGCCGAGCGAGAAGGAGCCGATCACGCGCGAGCGCTCCTCCTCGAGGCCGACGGCGAACAGCACCTCCGACGCGCGCCGGATGGCGTCGGGGCGGGAGAGCCCCCGCAGCTCGGCGAGGTGGCGGACGAGGTCGGCGGCGGTCAGCTCCGGCGGCAGGCACTCGTGCTCCGGCGCGTAGCCGATGCGCCGCCGCACGCGGTCGCCGTCGCGCCCGGCGTCGAAGCCGAGCACGCGCACGGAGCCGGCGTCGAGCCGGACGAGCCCGAGGGCGGCCTTCATCAGCGTCGACTTGCCGGCGCCGTTGCGCCCGAGGAGACCGGTCGCCGGCGCGTCGATCACGAGGTCGACGCCGTCGAGCGCCTGGACGGCGCCGAAACGGCGCGACGCGCCGTGGACCTCGATCGCGGGGGCGGCGCTCACCGCGACAGCGTATGCGCGATGTGGGATGCTCTGCGCGTGGAGGAGCTGACGGAGGACGCGTTGCCGGCGTACCTCGTCGGCCGCGATGTCGTGCCGTCCGACGTACCACTCGAGGTCGTGGCGCTGAGCGGTGGCATCTCCAACGACGTCTGGCGCGTGCGCTGGCACGGCGGCGGTGACGGCATCGTCGTGAAGCAGGCCCTCCCGCTCCTCCGCGTCGCCGACGAATGGGCGTACGACGTCGGCCGGAGCGACGTCGAGCGGCGCGCCTTGGAGGCCGTTGCGGCGCTGGTCGGATCCGACGCCGTGCCGGCCGTCGTGTTCGCCGACGCGGAGCGCCCCGTGATCGGCATGACCTGCGCGCCCGACGGCGGAATCCCGTGGAAGGATCTCCTCCTGGACGGGCGGATCGCCATGTCCGATGCGTATCGCGCCGGTGATCTGCTCGGCCGCATCCACGCCGCCTCGGCCGCGGATCCCGCCCTCGCCGAGACATTCGCGGACCGGACGACGCTGATCGAGGGACGCGTCGACCCGTACCACCGGACGACCGCCGCCCGGCATCCCGACCTCGCGCCCATCATCGAAGCGGAGATCGAGCGGCTGCTCGCCACCCGCAGCGCCCTGGTGCTCGGCGACTACGCGCCGAAGAACCTGCTCGTCTATCCGGATCGCGTCGTCGTGCTCGACCTCGAGGTCGCCCATTGGGGCGACCCGGCCTTCGACATCGCCTTCTGCCTGAACCACCTCTGCATCAAGGCGCTCCATCTGCCGCGGCAGCGGGCGCTGCTCGCCGGTGCGGCCCGCATGCTGCGCAACGCGTATGGGGAGCAGGCGCCGATCGACGAGCCCGCCGTCGTCGCCGAACTCGGCGTGCTGATGCTGGCCCGCGTCGACGGCAAGTCGCCCGCCGAGTACCTGGACGAGCAGTCGCGTGACCGCGTCCGCCGGATGGCCCGATCGCTGCTGCTCGACCCGCCGGTCGATGCGATGGCCGCGATCGATCGCGTGGAGGTGGGGGCGTGAGCGATCGCGCGATTCGCGCCCTGCGCGCGTTCGAGATCCTCGATTCGCGCGGTCGACCGACCGTCGAGGCCGAGGTCGAGCTCGCCGGCGGTGCCGTCGCGCGCGCCAGCGTTCCGTCGGGCGCATCCACCGGCCTGCACGAGGCGGTGGAGCTGCGCGACGGCGACCCGGCGCGCTTCGGCGGTCGGGGCGTCCTGGGGGCCGTCGCGAACGTTGCCGGCCCCATCGCCGACCGCCTGCGCGGCATGGACGCAGCCGACCGGGAGGCGATCGACGCGGCGCTCGTCGAGCTGGACGGGACGCCGACGCGGTCGCGGCTCGGCGCCAACGCGCTGCTCGCGGCGAGTGTCGCCACCGCTCGCGCCGCGGCGATCGCGCTCGACGTGCCGCTGTGGGAGCACCTGCGGGGCGGCGGACCCGGCCCGCTGCCCCGGCCGATGGTCAACGCCCTCTCCGGCGGGCTGCACGCGGGCCGGTCGGTCGACCTCCAGGACTACCTCGTGATCCCCGTCGCCGCCGCGACGTACCCGGACGCGATTCGGCAGGTCAGCGACGTCCTGGCGGCCCTCGCCGAGGAGTTGGCCCGCGACGGCCGCACGCTGCTGCGCGCGGACGAAGGCGGCTACGCGGCGGCGAACGGCAACGAGGACGGCCTCGCGGTCCTCGTCCGCGCCATCGAGCGGGCCGGTCTCCGCCCCGGTGAGGAGATCGCGATCGGACTCGACGTCGCGGCGTCCCACTTCGGCCGCGATGGCCGCTACCGGCTGGTCGCGGACGCGGACGAGCTCGACGCCGCCGCCTGGGGCGACCGCCTGCGGGCGTGGTGCGCCGCGTACCCCATCGTCTCCGTCGAGGATCCGTTCGGGGAGGACGACTGGGAGCCGTGGGCCGACCTCACGTCCGCGATCGGCGATCGGGTGCAGGTGATCGGCGACGACCTGCTCTGCACCCAGGGCGAGCGCCTCGATCGCGCGATCGCCGCGGGCAGCGCCAACGCGGTCCTCGTGAAGGCCAACCAGGTGGGGACGCTGTCGGAGGCGCTCGCCGTCGCGCGACGCGCCACGGCGGCGGGCTGGCGGGTCGTCGTCTCGGCGCGTTCAGGGGAGACGGAGGACGACTGGCTGGCCGACCTCGCGATCGCCGCGGGACCGGCGCAGTTGAAGGTCGGGTCGCTGACCCAGTCCGAGCGCCTCGCCAAGTACAACCGTCTCCTGCGGGAGTCCGCGATCCGGCCGGACGGCGGTGCGCTCGTCCCGTGGGGCGCGGCGTAGCGAACGCGGATGGCGGGCGGCGCTCGCGGAGACGGCCAGAGCGCGACGCCCAGCCGGGAGGTACGCCCGTCGGGGCGGCGCGAGGCCGCCCCGACGGGTGACGGGTCAGACCGTCGTCGTCTCCTTGGCGCTGGCCGCGCCGTGGGCCTTCGCCATCGCGCCGACGCCGGTCACGAGCAGCAGGCCGAAGCCGACCTTCGCGAGCACGTCGATCACGGCGAATACGGCGATCTCGCCGGTGAGGCTCAGCGTGCCGATGCCCTCGGTGCCGAACACCCACAGGATCGGGTAGATGAACCAGAGCACCGTCAGGATGCCGAGGAGCTTCGTGTACAGCGGCTTGGCGTTCGCATCCAGGTACTCCTTCATCGGGCCGAACAGCGCCCAGATGACGAGCAGGAAGAAGAAGCAGCTGATGGCGTACCACAGCCACTTGTCCGCGTTGTCGCCGCGCAGCGACGCGATCAGGCCCGTGACGATCATCAGCACGTCCGCGCCGATGACGAAGCCCATCAGGCCGTTGCGCTCACGAGCGGCCGTCCCGCCGCCGGAGAGCGCTGCCATGCCGACCGTCATCAGGCCGAGCAGCAGCAGCGGCGTGGTGACGACCCAGTCGACGTAGCGGGCGTAGAAGACCGGCGTGCCCTCGACGTCGACGGTGCCGAGGCCGGTGGCCATGGCGAGATAGGCGCACGCGGCGATCGCGCACACGAAGAAGCTCGCCGTGACGTGGTGACGCTCACCCTTCGGCAGACGGAAACCGAGCAGCGCGATCAGCACCGCGCCGATCGCCATGCCGGCCGTGCCGAGCCAAAGAATGGTTTCCTGACTGGACGTCAGCTCCATCGTTCGAACACCCCCATGCAACCCGGGACACCCCGGTACATGCGGAGATTCGCACATTCACTCACGGTCGGATTGCCTTGATCTGCGGTTGGCCTGCGTCGGCCCCCTGTGGCGAATCCGTATCCTGCGGCCGTGGAGCGGTACGACGCAGACGCGATCGAGCGGCGCTGGCAGGCGGTGTGGGCCGCAGAGCGCGCCTTCGAGACGCCCAACCCGGAGAACCCGGCGACGGATACGCGTCCCCGCGCCTACGTCCTCGAGATGCTCCCGTACCCCTCCGGCGACCTGCATATGGGGCACGTGACCAACTACACGATGGGCGACGTCGTCTCGCACTTCCGGCGCCGCACCGGATTCCAGGTCCTCCATCCGATGGGATACGACTCGTTCGGGCTACCGGCGGAGAACGCCGCCATCAAGACCGGCGGCAAGCCGGCCGAGGTGACGGCGCGGAACATCGCGCGGATCCGCGAGCAGATGCTGCGCATGGGCTGGTCGATCGACTGGAGCCGCGAGCTGTCGACGTCCGACCCCGCCTACTACCGCTGGACGCAGTGGATCTTCCTGCGCATGTACGAGCGCGGACTCGCGTACAAGAAGGGCGCGGCGGTCAAGTGGTGCCCGCAGGACCAGACGGTGCTCGCCAACGAGCAGGTCGTCGACGGCCGCTGCGAGCGCTGCGGCAGCGAGGTCGAGGCGCGTGACCTCGAGCAGTGGTTCCTGCGCATCACCGACTACGCCGACCGCCTGCTGGACGACATGGCGCTGCTCGAGGAGTGGCCGGACCGCGTGCTGACGATGCAGCGCAACTGGATCGGGCGCTCGCACGGTGCCGAGGTGCAGTTCGGCATCGTCGGCGGCGACGAGGCGATCCCGGTCTTCACGACGCGCCCCGACACGCTGTTCGGAGCGACGTTCTTCGTCCTCGCCCCCGAGCATCCGATGGTCGGCGATCTGGTCGCCGGCACCGCGCAGGAGGACGAGGCGATGGAGTACGTCCGCCGACGCGGGGCCGAGTCGGTCGCCGATCGGATGCGCGAGGATCGGCCGAAGACCGGCGTCGACACCGGTCGGCGCGTGCTCAACCCGGTCACGAACGAGGAGATCCCGGTCTGGGTCTCCGACTACGTCCTCGTCGAGTACGGCACGGGCGCGATCATGGCGGTCCCCGCCCACGACGACCGCGACCACGCCTTCGCCCAGGCCTTCGGCCTGCCGATCCGGCAGGTCGTGGCGCCGCGGGAGGGCGCCGTCGACGTCCAGGTCGAGGCCTACGTCGACTCGGGCGACGACAGCGTGCTCGTCAACTCCGGCCGCTTCGACGGCCTCACCGTCGCCGAGGCGAAGGAGGCGATCCCCGCCTGGCTCGCCGAGGACGGCCGCGGCGAGCGCACGACCGCGTACCGCCTGCGGGACTGGCTCGTCTCGCGGCAGCGCTACTGGGGCGCGCCGATCCCGATCGTCGACTGCCCTGCGTGCGGCCTCGTGGCGGTCCCGGACGAGGACCTGCCGGTCCGCCTGCCGGAGATCGACGACTACGCCCCGAAGGGCCGCTCGCCGCTCGCCGCCGCCGAGAACTGGCGCCGCGTGCCGTGCCCCTCCTGCGGCGCCGAAGCGCTGCGCGAGACCGACACGATGGACACCTTCGTCGACTCGTCCTGGTACTACCTCCGCTACGTCTCGGCCCTCGACGACACGCAGGTCTTCGACCGGGGCGCCGTCGACTGGTGGCTCCCGGTCGGCCAGTACATCGGCGGCGTGGAGCACGCCATCCTGCACCTGCTCTACAGCCGCTTCTTCACGAAGGTCCTGTACGACGCCGGCTACGTCGGCTTCCAGGAGCCGTTCGCGAACCTCTTCACCCAGGGGATGATCTACAAGGACGGCGCGAAGATGTCCAAGTCGAAGGGCAACGTCGTCGCCCCGGACGAGATCGTGAGCCGCTTCGGCGCGGACGCCCTGCGCATGTACGTGCTGTTCATGGGTCCGCCCGATCAGGACAAGGAGTGGTCCGACAGCGGCGTCCTCGGCCCGGCGCGGTTCCTGGATCGCCTGTGGAAGTCGGTGCAGGCGATCGCGGAGACGCCCGGTGAGGCGCTGCCGCCCGCGCCGGCCGACGCCGATGGTGCAGCGCTCGACCTCCTGCGTCTGACCCACCGCTCGACCCAGCGGGTCACCGAGGACATCGATCGCCGACTGCAGTTCAACACCGCGATCGCCGCGACGATGGAGCTCCTCAACGGCATCGAGAAGGCGCGCGACGGGCTGCTCGGCGACGCGGTCGGGCAGCAGGCGCTGCGTCACGCGGCCGGCACGCTGGTCTGCCTGATCCAGCCGTTCTCGCCGCACATCGCGGAGGAGCTGTGGGAGCGCCTCGGCGGCACGCGCCTGTGGGAGGCGCCGTGGCCCGCGGTCGATCCCGCGCTGCTCGTGTCCGATACGTTCGAGTGCGTGGTGCAGGTCAACGGCAAGCTGCGCGAGCGGGTGCCGATGGCGCGGGGGCTGGACCAGGCCGAGGTGCTCGCGGCGGCCAAGGCGCTGCCGCGCATCGCCGAGCTGATCGACGGGAAGGCGATCGTCAAGGAGATCGTGGTTCCCGACAAGCTCGTCAACATCGTCGTCAAGGGCTGAGCGCCGCTCGCGCGCCTGTGCGCGCGCTCCGTGCGTCCGCCGCGGCGGTGGCCGACCACGCTGGCCGCATGCCCCTGCCCGATCGTCGGACGCTGATCCTCGGCCTGGCCGCCATCCTCCTCCTCGCGGCCGCCGTCGCGTTCTGGCGGGGCGGGGGCGATGCGCGCCCGCCGGCGTCGACCACCGCATCCTCCGCAGCGGACGGCGGCGCCGGCGGAGCCGCACCGGTCCCGGCCGACGAGGAGCCGGTGATCGTGCACGTCACCGGCGAGGTGGTGAAGCCGGGGGTCTACGAGATGCCCGAGGGCGCGCGCGTGATCGACGCGATCGAGGAGGCCGGTGGCATGACGCGGGCGGGCAACGCCGTCGCGCTGAACCTGGCTGCCCTGCTCGCGGACGGGGAGCAGGTGGTCGTGCCATCCCTCGCCCCGATCGCGGCCACCGGCGTGGGGCCGACCGCCACGGGGACCAGCGGTCTCGTCCACCTCAACAGCGCCGACCTCGATGCGTTGGATGCCCTCCCGGGCATCGGTCCGACGACGGCCCAGCGCATCCTCGACTGGCGTCTGCAGCACGGCGGCTTCAGCGCGGTGGAGGACCTGCTCGAGGTGCCGGGGATCGGGCCGGCCAAGCTCGAGCAGCTGCGCGACCTCGTCGCGCCGTGACGCGACGGCGGGTCGGCCTCGCCGATCTACCCGGTTGGGCCGTCGGGGCCGGGGCGGTGGTGGCCCTGCCGGCGCTGCGTCCGCTCGGTGCGCTCGCCGTCGCCCTGCTGCTCGCGATCGCGGTTGCACGACCGCGCACCCGCCGTACGTCGATCGTCCTCGCGACCTGCCTCGTCGTGGGGGCCGTCGTCGGCGCGGTGCGCGTGCACGTGCTCGCGGAGCAGCCCCTCGCCGGCCGCATCGGCAGCGCGGTGGTCGACGGGCGGGTCGAGGTGGGGGAGGCATGGCGCGGCAGCGGCCCGAGCCGCATCGCGATCGGCCGCTTGCTCGGCCCGGGCGGTGGTCCGGTGCTCCTGCGCGTCGACGGCCCGCGACCGCCGCGCGGCACGCTCGCCGTCGTCTCCGGGACGCTGCGCGCACCACGGCCGGCCAGCGGCTCGGGATTCGACGAGCGCAGGTGGCTCGCCCGTCAGGGCGTCCATGCGGTGCTGCGCGTCGATGCGATGCGCATTGCGGGGACGCGTGGCGGTGCGCTCGGGATCGCCGATCGGCTGCGCGTGGCCGCCCTCGGCGTGCTGGACGGTGCGGGTGGGGGCGATCCGGGGGCGATCGTGGCCGGGCTCGCGTTCGGGGCCGACGCGGGCCTGTCGCGGGCGGCGGTCGACGACCTCCGCGCCTCGGGGCTCGCCCATCTGATGGCCGTGTCAGGCGGCAACGTCGCGCTCCTGATCGCGCTCGTCGTGCTGTCGGTGTGGGTGGCCGGCGGATCGCGTCGTGCGGCGCTGGTCACGGCGATCGGGCTGGTTGCGCTGTACGTGGCGATCGTGGGGTCGGCGCCCGGCGTGGTGCGCGCGGGCATCGCGGGCACGGCCGGCTGCATCGCGTGGCTGCTCGGACGGCCGCGCGACGCCTGGCGCGCACTGGGCGTCGGCTTCGGGCTCCTGCTGGCATGGAACCCGTGGACGATCCTCGACCCGGGCCTCCAGCTCTCGTTCGCCGCCGTCGCCGCGATCCTCCTGCTCGCGCCGCTCGGCCTGCGGCTCGGCACCGAGACGGTCGTGCCGCGGGTGATGGCGGCCTTCGCCGTGGCGACGGTCGCCGCCACCGTCGCCACCGCGCCGATCGCGTGGTGGCACTTCGGGCGGGCGGCGGTCGTCGCCGCGCTGCCGGCCAACGTGCTCGCCGCCCCCGCCGTGCCCCTGACCCTCTGGTCCGGGCTGCTCGCCGTGGCCGTGGCGCCGGTCGCGCCCGCCGCCGGCTACGGCCTCGCGTGGGCCGCGCAGTGGCCGGCGCGGTGGATCCTGCTGTCCGCTCGCCTCGGCGCGTGGGTCGCCGAGGCGACCCCGCTGTGGCTCGTGCTCCTGGCGATGGGAGCGGCCGCCGCGGTCACGGCGACGCTGCTGCCGCGCCGGGTAGGATGGCCCCATGTCCGCCGCGCCCCTCGCCCCGGCCTACCTGCTGCGCGGCACGGACCGCGGCAAGATCCGGCGCGCGGTCGAGCGGCTGCGGGATCGCTACCCCGTTGAGGCCGTGGACGTCGTCGACGCGGCCGCGGTCGAGCCCGACGCCGTCGCCGCCGCGTGCAGCCAGCAGGGCCTGTTCGTCGACCAGCGGCTCGTGGTCGTGGAGGGGATCGACGCCTGGGTGAAGCCCCGGCGCAGCGGGCGGCTCGACCCGCTGCTCGCCTACCTCGCCGACCCGAGCCCCTCGACGGTGCTCGCCCTGGTGGCCGACCCTCCCGCCGACCCCCGCAAGCCCGTGTGGCCGGACGACGACCCGCTGGTGGCTGCCGTCCGCAAGGCGTCGGGCAAGGACGCGCTGCTCCGCTTCGACGCCCCGAAGAGCGCCGCCTTCGCCCGTCAGGAGGCCGAGCGGCTCGGCGTGCGCATGGACACCGAGGCGATGCTGCGCTTCACGGAGCTGCTCGGCGACCGGCCGGACGAGATCACGCGCGAGCTCGAGAAGCTCGCCACCTACGCGCAGGGTGAGCCCGTCGACCTCGCGCTCGTCGAGGTGATGGTCGTGGCGCGCCACGACGACGCGCCGTGGTCGCTGCTCGACGCCATCACCGAGCGCGATCGACGCGGTGCGATCGTGGAACTCACGCGCCTGTTCGCCGGCGACGTCGAGCCGCACCGATTGCTGCCGCAGGTCGCCCGCCACGTCGAGATGGTGCGGCGCACCGTCGAGCTCGCCGAGCGCGGACGGCCGTCGAGGGAGCAGCTCGCCAAGGAGCTCGGCGTGGCGCCGTTCCGCGCCGGCAAGATGCTCGCCGCGGTCGGCACGTGGACGCCCCGCGACGCGAGCCGCGCGGTCGACCGCATGCACCGCTGCGACGCCGCGATGAAGGGCATGTCGCGCCTGCCGCCTGCGATGGCGCTCGAACGCGCGCTCGCCGACGCGCTGTAGATCGCCGCGGCCCGCTGCCGCGGGGCTCGGCTAGCATGGTGCCGCCCCACCGCGTGGCGACGTGGCCGAGTGGCTAGGCAGCGGCCTGCAAAGCCGTCCACACCAGTTCGATTCTGGTCGTCGCCTCTCGCGAACCGCCGGAGCCTGCCCGACCGGGTGGGCTCCGGTCGGATCGGCCCTGGGGCAGTGGAGATGGACCAGCTCTGCAGCGGCGGCACGTACGTCGCCAGCACGTCCGCAGCCGCCCAGCGCGAGTGACGGCGCACCGACGGCGCAGCGACGGCCTGCACGGTCCGAGCTGCTGCACGCC
>JAUMCA010000095.1:27924-42924 GCA_032119475.1 Thermoleophilia bacterium
CGCCTGCGCCGAAAGCCCGCTCGCGCACCAGGAGTAGCTCGCGGTGCTGCTCACCCGCGCGGGCGGCAGGACGTTGAAGGACTGGCACGAGGCATGGGCGTCGAGCTGGGTTCCGAGGGGCTCGACGTCTTCACCGAGGCGAAGCACGTGCACGTCGACTGTGCCCTCGCCGCAGTGGTGGTTCCCGTACGAGCGCCCACCGGCGTCCGCGGCGGAGTGACCGTGATCGGCAAAGAACCGGGGCTTGTGCCCCCAGTTTATTGCCGGAAACTGATAACGTAATGCGATCGTGCGGCTGGCAGGCTAGGTGCGTCATGGGAAGCACACTGCTCATCATCATCGCCGTCGTCGGACTCGGTCTCGCCGCCCAGGCGTGGGTCAAGCGGGCCCACAGGAAGGGCAGCGACGTCCGCGCCGCGTCAGGTCTGTCCGGGGCCGAGGCGGCCCGCCGCGTGCTCGACGGAGAGGGCCTGTACGACGTGCAGGTCATCCGCGAGCCGGGCCAGCTGACCGACCACTACGACCCGAAGACCCGCACCGTCCATCTCAGCGAGTCGAACTACGACCGGCCCACGCCGGCCGGCATCGCCGTCGCCATCCACGAGGTGGGGCACGCCCTCCAGCACGCGCAGGGCAGCGCGTTCCTGAAGGCCCGCACCGCCATCGCCCCCGCGGCGATGACGGCGTCGATGCTGTGGATGGTCCCGCTGATGATCGGCCTGATGGCCGGCCTGGCCGGTTTCGTCTGGGTCGCCATCGCGATCTACGCCTTCGTGATCCTCTTTCACGTGGTCACCCTCCCGGTCGAGTTCGACGCCTCGCGTCGGGCCGGCAAGCTGATGCAGCAATACCAGCTGATCACGCCGGCCGAGGGGACCTACACCCGCACCGTGCTGACCGCAGCGGCCAGCACCTACGTCGTCGCGGCGATCTCCAGCGTCGCGATCATGCTCGCGTACGTCCTCCCCATGCTCGGCGGACGCGAGTAGCTCACCCGCGATTGGACGGTCCCTACACCGCCAATCGCATTGCAGGGCGCCGCGTCGTCATCGATCGACTCGATCGGGACGGCGCGGCACTTGCGCGTCTGCTGGATGCCCGTGGCGCGGACGTCGTGATCGCCGATCCCGCGCCGGCCGTCGACCCGCCGAACGGGACGGTCGTCGTGCGGGACCGCGCCGCGGCCGCCCAGCGGGCCGACATGCTGCTCGTCGACTGCTGGACGGCCGAGACCGCGCCGCACGTGGTCGTCGCGCGTGAGCGAGGGGCGACGATCGGCTGTCTGGCCGACCTCGTGCTCCGCGAGGCGCGGGTACCGGTGGTCGGGGTGACCGGCACCGCGGGCAAGACGATGACGACGCGGCTGATCGCCGCCCTGCTCGAACGGGGCGGCCGCCGCGTCCACGTGCCGCCGACGGGACGCGCCGAGAACGCCTGGCCGAGCGCGGACACGCTGGACCTCCTCGCCAGCGAGGACCAGCCCGACGTCATCGTGCTCGAGCTGACGAGCACGCACCTCGCCTACATGTCCTCGAGCCCCGCCTACGCCGTCATCACCTGCCTCTGGCCCGATCACGTCGAGCTCCACGGCGGCGAGGGGCGCTACATCGCGGCGAAGCAGCGCATCCTCGCCCGGCAGCGGCCGGGAGACGTGGCGGTGCTGCCGGACGGTGAGACCCGCGTCGCCGCCAAACCGGGCGTGCGGGCGCTGCGGTTCGGCGAGGACGTCGGCGTGCCGGCTGACGTGCTGGCGCGCCTGCCGGCGCCGATGCGATCGAACGTCGCGGCCGCCGTGACCGTCGTGCGCGATGGCGTCGGGGTCGCCGTGGATCCGGCGACGGCGCTCGACGCCGTCCCCCTGCCCGCTTGGCGCGGCGAGTCGATCGGCTCGGTCGACGGCGTGGCGGTCCTGCACGACGGGATGGCGGCCACGCCCGCGAAGGCGGCCGCGCTCCTGCGCGCGCTTCCCGACCACTCCGCCGTGCTGATCGCCGGTGGACTCGACGACCTCGGCAACGGCCCGGTGCACAGCTCACCCGCGGAGCTGCGCATGCTCGACGACGCGTGCCGCGAGATGGCGCGCGTCGGGCGCCGCATCGCGCTGTTCGGCCCGGCCGCGTCGCGCATCGCTCCGCTGATCGCCGGTGCCCGGTCCGGCCCGGTCGAGGTGGGGCCTGACCTCCACTGGGCCGTCGCCACCGCCGTGCGCGACGTGGGAGGCGCCGAGGCCATCGTGTTCGCCCCCGGCTTCCCGATCGGCCTCGACGAGCGGGCCCGCTTCGGCGATCTCGTCGTCGCCGCCGCCGGACCGCGCTGGCAGTCGCTCGGCTGAGGCGGTGCCGGAGCGCGAACCGGCCGCGTGGCCGCTGCGAAGGAACGGGCATGGGAAAGCCGATCGTGGTCTACGACGACACCTGCGGCATGTGTCGCAACAGCGTGCGCTGGGTCCGCCGCCTGGACTGGCTCCAGCGGCTGGACGACCTCGGCTACTCGATCGCGGTCGAGCGCTACCCCGAGGTAGGGCGCGGGGCGCTCGGCGACGGGCTCCGCGTGCGCTTCGACGACGGCTCCGTCGCGCTCGGCGTCGACGCGGTGCGGGCGATCGCGATCCGCACCCCGCTCGGCGTCCTGGGCGCCTGGGTGCTGTACCTGCCGCCGGGACGTGCGCTCGGCGCCCGTCTCTACGGGCGCATGGCCGCCCGCCGCCGCCCCGAGGGGGTGGCGTGCCCGTTGCCGGATCGCTACGCGCGCGGCTCCGTGTACGAGACGACGTAGACCTTCCGGATCGTCTCGGCGATGTCCCACTCGCCCTCCCAGCCCTCGGGCGTGACCACGGCCACCCCCGGAACGAGCGTCGTCTCGGTGCCGTCGGCGTCGCGCAGCGTGGCGCGGCCGGCGATGACGGTGAACTGCTCGCGGTAGCCCTCGCGCCGCGCGGCGAAGGCACCCGGCGTGCACTCCCAGACACCGGACTCGATGTGCGCGTCCTCGAACAGCACGGTGACGGACTCGACGGGTGTGCCGCGGGTCGGGTTCGGCTTGGGGCCCACCTCGCTCAGCGCGAGCGCGAGCGGGTCGCTGCAGTGGGTCGACGGCACGGCCATCGGGTCCTCCTCGTTCGGTCCGGCGCAGTCTCGCACGCCGGGCGGGGCGGAGGCTAGGCTCCGCCCCATGGATGACGATCCGCTGCGCGCGCACCCGTCCTCGCCCCTCGACACGGCGATCGGGCTGTCCTACGTCGGCCGCGAGGACGGCGCGGTCGTGCTGCGGCTCGACCCGACGCACACGGCGCTCGGGTACGAGGACCCGCCGATGCTCCACGGCGGCACGCTCGCGACGCTCGTGGACACCGCGGGGTGGTACGCCGTGATGGCCGCTTCGCCGGCGCAGTGGATCGCCGTCGACCTGCGCAGCGACTTCCTGCGGATGGCCGACCTGACGCCGCTCAGGGTGACCGCCCGGTGCCTGCGCGCCGGGCGCACACTGGCCGTCTGCGACGTCGAGGTCGCGCCCTGGGACGCGCCGGAGCGGACCACGAGCGTCGGGCGCATCCAGTTCATCCGCACCGGCGATGGATAGCGCACCCCAAAGGGGTCAGACGGTTTTGGGGTGCCAGCCGACTCCGGCACTCAGCGGCGATCGCCAGCACCCCAAATCCGTCTGACCCCTTTGGGGTGCGCTATCCATCGCCGGTGCGATGTTCGACGCGACGCGCCGTGTCGGTCGGTACGCTGCTCCCCATGGACAATCTGATCGACGGGAAGGCGGTCGCCGCCAGGGTTCTGGCGGAGGTCGCGGAGCGCACCAAGGCGCTGCAGGCGGAGACGGGCGTGCTCGCCGGCCTCGCGGTGATCATCGTCGGCGAGGATCCGGCGTCGCAGGTCTACGTCGCCAACAAGCACCGGGCGTGCCACGAGGCCGGGATGCACTCGCTCGAGGTCGTGATGCCGGCGGAGACGACGCAGGCGGAGCTCGAGGCCAAGGTCGACGAGGTCGGCAGCGACCCGGCGATCCACGGGATGATAGTGCAGATGCCGCTGCCGGGGCACCTCGACACCGACGCCGCGATCAACCGCATTCCCTTCGAGAAGGACGCCGACGGCCTCACCGCCGATGCGATGGGCCGCCTCATGACGCTGCAGCCGGGTCCGCTGCCGTGCACGCCCGCGGGCGTCATGGAGCTGCTGAAGGCGTACGACGTCGAGACGAAGGGCGCGCACGCGGTCGTGGTCGGTCGCTCGGAGATCGTCGGCAAGCCCCAGGCCCACCTCCTGCTCAAGGAGGACTGCACGGTCACCATCTGCCACTCGCGCACCCGGGATCTCGAGGGGATCTGCCAGCAGGCCGACATCCTCGTCGCCGCGGTCGGCCGCCCGAAGATGCTCGGCGCCGACCACGTCAAGGAGGGCGCCGTCGTCATCGACGTCGGGATCAACCGCCTGCCGGAGGGTCTCTGCGGCGACGTCGACTTCGACGCGGTGCAGCCGAAGGCGCGCCTGATCACGCCCGTGCCGGGCGGGGTCGGCCCGATGACGATCGCGATGCTGCTCAAGAACACCATCGAGGCGGCCGAGCGCTCCGCCGGCCGCTGAGGGATCCGTTGGCGGACGTGCAGCTGACCCCGGACGAGGTGCGCCACGTCGCGGCGCTCGCGCGCCTCGGCCTCGACGACGCCGAGGTCGATCGCCTCGGCCGCGAGTTGACCGGCATCCTCGGCCACGTCGCCACGATCTCCGCGCTGCCGATCGCCGACGTGCCGCCGACGAAGCACGCGCGCGACACGACCGACGCGCTGCGCGTCGACGAGACCCGGCCCTGCGCGACCCGCGAGGACGCGCTCCGCAATGCCCCGGATCCCGCACCCGACGGGTTCCGCGTCCCGCCGATCGGAGCCTGAGGTGGACGTCCTCGGGCTGACCGCCGAACGGGCGATGGGCATGCTGCGCGCGCGGGAGTGCAGCGCGGAGGAGCTCGCGCAGGCGTACCTCGACCGCATCGCCGCCCACGACGGCGAGATCCATGCCTACCTCCACGTGGACCCGGAGCGCACGCTCGCGGCGGCCCGCGCCCAGGACGCGAGCGGCGCCGATGGCCTCTCCGGCGTGCCGATCGCGTACAAGGACCTCCTGTCGACGAAGGACGTGCCGACCACCGCCGGTTCGCGCATCCTCGACGGCTTCGTCCCGATCGAGGATGCGGACGTCGTCGCGCGCGGCAACGCGGCGGGGCTCGTCAGCCTCGGCAAGACGAACCTCGACGAGTTCGCGATGGGCTCGTCGACCGAGCACTCGGCGTACGGCGTGACCCGCAACCCCTGGGACCGCACCCGCGTGCCGGGCGGATCGTCCGGCGGGTCCGCGGCCGTCGTCGCCGGCGGCCTCGCGCCGTGGGCCCTCGGCACCGACACGGGCGGCTCGATCCGCCAGCCGGCGGCCTTCTGCGGCCTCGTGGGGCTGATGCCCACGTACGGCACCGTTCCGCGCTTCGGCGTGATCGCCTTCGCGTGCTCGCTCGAGCAGGTCGGGCCGATGGCGCTCACCGTCCGCGATGCCGCGCTGCTGCAGCAGGTGATCGCCGGGCGCAGCCCGCGCGACGCCACGAGTGTCGACCTGCGTGAGCCGATCGCGCTGCCGGAGGCCGGCCGGCTGGACGGGCTGCGGCTCGGCGTACCCCGCGCGGAGCTGGAGAGCGGGGTCGACGCGGGGGTGCTCGCGCGCTTCGAGGAGTCGCTCGCGATCGCGCGCGGACTGGGCGCGGAGACGGTCGATGTCGAGCTCCCGCACGCCCGCCACGGCCTCGCGGCGTACTACGTGATCGCACCGGCCGAGGCGTCCGCCAACCTCTCCCGCTTCGATGGCGTGCGCTACGGCCTGCGGGTCGACGCGCCCGACGTGCGCGCGATGTACGAGGCGACGCGCGACGCGGGTTTCGGCCCGGAGGTGAAGCGCCGCATCATGATCGGCACCTACGCGCTGTCGGCCGGCTACCACGACGCCTACTACGTCCAGGCCCAGCGCGTCCGGACGCTCATCCGCCGCGACTTCGACGCGGCCTTCGCCGGCGTCGACGCGATCGTGCTGCCGACGGCGCCGACGCCGGCGTTCGAGATCGGCGCGCGGCTCGACGATCCGCTGTCGATGTACGCCAACGACATCTTCACGCTGCCGGTCAACCTGGCCGGCATCCCCGCGCTGTCGATCCCGAACGGCCTCGTCGACGGGCTGCCGAGCGGCCTGCAGGTCATCGGCCCGGCCTTCGCGGAGAACCTGCTCCTGCGGATCGGCGCCGCGGTCGAGGCCGAGCTGGGCTTCGACCCGGTGCCCCCGGGCCTGCGAGGCGGCGCATGAGCGCGGCCTGGCAGCGCGATGGCTACGAGGCCGTGATCGGGCTCGAGATCCACGTGCAGCTCGATACGGCGTCGAAGATGTTCTGCGGCTGCCCCAACCGCTACGGCGACGAGCCGAACACGAACGTCTGCATGGTCTGCCTCGCGCACCCCGGCGCCATGCCGGTGGCGAACGCCGAGGCGGTTCGGCAGTCGACGCGCGTCGGTCTGGCGCTGGGCTGCCGCATCCCCGAGAGCAGCGAGTTCAGCCGCAAGCAGTACTTCTACCCGGACAGCCCGAAGGCGTACCAGATCAGCCAGTACGACCAGCCGATGTGCGGGGAGGGCAGCTTCCGCGTGCCGGGCGAGGGCGGCTTCGAGATCCGCATCACGCGCGCGCACCTCGAGGAGGACGCGGCGAAGATGATCCACGCGGGCGGCGACGCCGGACGGATCAGCGGATCGGCGGGCTCCGTCGTCGACTTCAACCGCGTCGGCACCCCGCTCCTCGAGATCGTGACCGAGCCCGACATCCGCTCGCCCGAGCAGGCGCGGCGCTTCCTCACGCTGCTGCGGGCGACGGTGATCGCGATCGGCGCCTCGGAATGCGACATGGAGAAGGGTTCGCTGCGCGCGGACGCGAACGTCTCGATCCGTCCGATCGGCGCCGACGAGTACGGCACCAAGACCGAGCTCAAGAACATGAACTCGTTCCGCTTCCTCGAGCGCGGCATCGAGGCCGAGCTCGAGCGGCAGCTGGCGATCGTCGCGGCCGGCGATCGCGTCCAGCAGGAGACCCTGCACTTCGACCCCGCGACCGGCACGCTGTCGCCGCTGCGGTCGAAGGAGGAGGCGCACGACTACCGCTACTTCCCGGAGCCGGACCTCCTGCCCGTGACCCAGGACGCCGCGCAGCTCCAGACGGTCGCCGCGGCGCTCCCGGAGCTCCCGGTCGCCCGCTTCGAGCGCCTCGTCGCCGCCGGTCTGCCGGAGGCGACCGCGCTCCTGCTCGCGACCGAACCCGAGCTCGCGAGGTACTACGACGATCTCGCGGAGCGCACGGGCGACGCCAAGATCGCCGCGAACTGGGTGATGGGTGAGCTGCAGGCGCACCTCAAGGACCGGGGCATCGAGGCCGACGCCTCGCCGGTCACGCCCGAGCGACTCGCCGGCCTGATCGCGCTCGTCGTCGACGGCACGATCAACCAGACGGCGGCGAAGGAGGTCTTCGCGGCCCTCGTCGAGGACGACGCGATCACGGCCCAGGCCGTCGTCGAGGAGCGGGATCTGGCCCAGGTCGGCGGTGCCGATGCCCTCGGTGAGATCGTCGACGCGATCCTCGCGGCCCATCCGGACGAGGTGGAGGCGTTCCGGGGCGGGCGCGAGCAGGTGATCGGCTTCCTGGTCGGGCAGTGCATGAAGCAGTCCGGCGGGCGGGCCGACGCCAAGGCGCTGCAGGCCCTCCTGCGCGAGCGCCTCGCCGGCTAGGGACGACACCTCCGAGCCCGGGGAGTCGGTACGATGCCCCCTCGAATCTAGGGAGAACGCCGCCATGCAGTCCGACAAGATCTGGTTCGACGGGGAGCTCATCGACTACGCCGATGCGAAGGTCCACGTCCTCACGCACGCGCTGCACTACGGCTCCGGCGTCTTCGAGGGCATTCGCGCGTACGCGACGGACCAGGGCCCGGCCGTCTTCCACCTGACCGACCACATGGAGCGCCTGCGTCGCTCGGCCGAGCAGTACTACATGGAGATCCCCTTCACCACGGAGCAGCTCAGCGCCGCCGTGCACGAGACGATCGCGGCCAACGGGCTGCCGTCCTGCTACATCCGGCCGCTGGTCTTCCGCGGCGCCGGCGAGATGGGCGTCAATCCGCTCAACTGCCCGGTCCACACGCTCGTGGCGGTGTGGTCGTGGGGTGCGTACCTCGGCGACGAGGCGATCCAGAACGGCATCCGCTGCATGATCTCGTCCTGGCGCCGGATCGGGCCGAACACGATCCCGGCGACGGCCAAGGCCTCGGGCCAGTACCTCAACTCGCAGCTCGCCAAGATCGAGGCGCTCAAGCACGGCTACCAGGAGGCGATCCTCCTGAACGAGGCCGGCATGATCGCGGACGGCTCGGGCGAGAACGTCTTCGCGGTCATGGGCGGCAAGCTCTACACGCCGCCGGTCAGCGCCTCGTGCCTGCCCGGCATCACGCGCCACGCTGTGATGGAGATGGCCGCGACGATCGGCATCGAGACGGTCGAGCGGGATCTGACCCGCGCCGAGCTCTACTTCGCTGACGAGGTGTTCCTGACCGGCACCGCGGCCGAGGTGACGCCCGTCGCGTCGCTCGACGACCACCACATCGGCAAGGGCCCGATCACCCAGCAGATCCAGGACATCTTCTTCGCCGTCGTGCACGGCCAGCACGAGCTCTCGAAGACGTACCTGGAATACCCGGTCTGAGGTGAGCGCCGAGCCGATCCCGATCGCCCGACCGGACGTCGGCGCGCGCGAGGAGGAGCTGGTCCTCGAGGTGCTCCGCTCGGGGATGCTCTCGCTCGGGCCGATGGGACCGCGCTTCGAGCGCGCGTTCGCCGACTGGGTCGGCACGCGCCACGCCGCGGCGGTCTCCAGCGGCACAGCCGGCCTGCACCTGGGGCTCGTCCGGGCCGGCGTGGGGCCGGGCGACGAGGTCATCACGTCGCCGTTCTCCTTCGTGTCCTCCGCCAACTGCGCGCTGCACGCCGGGGCTACGCCGGTCTTCGCCGACGTCGACCCGATCACGTGCAACATCGATCCCGCAGCCGTCGAGGCCGCGATCACGCCGCGCACGCGTGCGATCGTCCCGGTCCACATCTTCGGGCTGCCCTGCGACATCGAGGCGATCAACGCGATCGCGGCGCGCCATGGCCTCGCGGTCGTCGAGGACGCCGCCGAGGCGCTGGGCGCGCGCCGACAGGGGCAGATGGTCGGCACGCACGGCAATCCGACGGTCTTCGCCTTCTACCCCAACAAGCAGATGACGACGGGCGAGGGCGGCATCGTGACCAGCGACGACCCAGCCGTGCAGGAGGACTTCGAGAGCCTCCGGAACCAGGGTCGGGCCGATACCGGCCAGTGGCTGGAGCACGACCGGCTCGGCTGGAACTACCGCATGGACGATCTGTCGGCCGCCGTCGGGCTCGGGCAGGTCGAGCGCCTCGACGCGCTGCTCGCCGGTCGCGCCGCGGTAGCCGAGCGGTACAACGCGCTGCTCGCCGACGCGGAGGGCGTGACCCTTCCAGCCGAGGTCCCGGGCGACACCCGATCGTGGTTCGTCTACACGGTCCTGCTCGAACCCGAGGTCGACCGCAACGCGGTGATGGCGTTGCTCGGGGAGCGGGGCATCGCGTCGAAGCCGTACCTGCCGTCGATCCACCTGCAGCCGCTCTACCGCGACCGCGGGCATCGGCCGGGCGAGCTCCCGGTCTGCGAGGGCATCAGCCGTCGGTCGCTCGCCCTGCCGTTCTTCGCCGCCCTCACCGAGGCCCAGCAGGAGCGCGTCACCGGCGCGCTGCGCGAGATCCTCGCCGCTGCGCCGATCCGCGGTCGGTAGAGTGGGGCGCCGATGGCCGCGCTGGTCAGCACCCCCGCCGTCGCGTACGCGACGACGACCCACTGGATCGCGGCACCGGCCGCCGCCGAGGGCGACCTCGCGTGGCTCGAGGTGGAGCGGGGCGACGGGTCGGTCCGCACCACCGCGGCGTTCCGCGGCGACCGCCTGCTGATCAAGGTCGGCGGCAAGGCGCTGCCGATCGTCGACGAGCCCTGCGACGCGCGACCGTGCGACGTCGTGCGCGCGCCCGCGGGCGGCGCAGGCGGCTCCTTCGCCTACAGCGTCGCGCTGCCCGACGCCGCGGCGTTCGCGGCCAGCGTCACCAGCACGGGGGCGTCCACCGTCCTCGCCGAGACGACGGATCCGGCCGCCATCGCGGCGCCCTGGCCCGTCGCCACGACCGCAGGCGGCGTGATCTGGGTGCAGGACGGCGCGATCCGCCTGGCGGGGAGCACCGGCGGGGTGGTCGTCGAGCTGGTACCCGCGGCCTCGACGGGTGGCACCGTGACGGCGCTCAGCGCCTCGGCCTTCGGCATCGCCTGGGCCGTGACGGGCGCCGACGGCGTCGCGTCGGTGATCGTGCGCACTGCCGCGGGTGCGGTCGCCGTGCGCGCCCAAGGAGCCCGTGGCACGTCGTACGGCGCGCCGGCGCTGCTCGACGACGGCGCGGTCGTGGCGCTGCGCAGAACGGGCCGGCGCGCGGACCTCGTCGCGATCGCACCGGACGGCAAGGCCGGTGTGCTGCGCCGCGCCGCCGCGGGCGCCGTCGAGCCGACGCGTCCGACCGTAGCCGGCACGCTCGTCGCCGCGCGCCTGCACGACGATGGCGGCCACGACGCCATCTGGGTGTTCGACCTCGCCAGGAAGCGCTCGCAGCGCGTGTCGAGCGCGCCGCGCTCCACGACGCGCCTGTCGGACCCGTCGCTCGGCGGCGGTCGCCTCGTCTGGGCCTCGACGGAGATCCGCGGCAGCCGCCTCGTGCGCGCCCGGATCCTGTCGGCCGCCGTGCGTGTCAGGTGAATGAAAGGGGTCTGGCCCCTTTCATTCACGTGGGCAGTCACCGGCCGAAGCGCTATCCACGTGTGAATGAAAGGGGCCAGACCCCTTTCATTCATCTGACGCCTAGAACGGCGACACGAACAGCGTGACCCTCGACCCCGGCGGGACCTTGCCGCCGCCCGAGGGCTCGACCTGGAAGATCCGGTCCTGCGGGCGCAGCGTGCCGTCCGCGTTGATCGGCTGCGGCTCGAGCCCGACGCGGCGCAGGAGCGGCTCGGCCTCCGCGACGGTGCGGCCCTGCACGTTCGGCACGATCACGCCATCGTCGTAGGTGCCGCTCGCCCAGACCGTCACGACGGAGTCGAGCGGCGCCGGCTTGCCGGCGGCGGGATCCTGGTTGACGACAGAGCCGATCGGCAGACCGCCGCCGTCCTCCTGGTCCTGGACGACGACGCGAAAGCCGGCGGCCTGGAGGCGCGCCACGGCTGCCGCGATCGTGCTCGGTGCGTCCGGGGTCGCGACGACGCCGGGGACGAGCACGTTCGGCACGCGGCGGGCGATCGCGAGGGTCACGACCTCACCCGCCTGGACGGCGCTGAGCGGGGCCGGCGACTGCACCACCACGATGCCCGGATCCTCGCCGGGCCCGGCCGGGCGGTACTGGAAGCGGAGTTGGAGGCCGGAGCCGGTCGCGAGGTCAAGCGCGCCCGCCTTCGTCGCCGAGGTGAAGTCCGGGACGCGGATCAGGTCGGACTCGCATTCGCCGTTCTCGACGGGGAGGCGGTCGATCGCCCAGACGACGGCCTGCGCGTACTCGCAGCCGGGCGGGACGATCCGCTCGGTCGTCGGGTCGATCGAAACGCTCATCGAGTTGACGCCCACGGACGGCTCCCAGTCCTCGACGGGCAGACCGCGCATCGCCTCGCGCATGAACGTCGACCACATGTCGGCCGGGAACGTGCCGCCGTAGACCGGCGAGCCGTTGTACGCGCGGGTCATCGGCAGGGCCGGGTTCTCCCAGCCGACCCAGACGGAGGTGGACCGCTGCGGGGTGAAGCCGACGAACCAGGCGTCCTTGAAGTCCGTCGTCGTGCCCGTCTTGCCGGCGGCCGGCCTGCCGATCGCCGCCTTCTCGCCGGTGCCGCCGGGCTGCATGACGCCCTTCATCGCCTCGATCGTCGCGAGCGCGTCGTCGCGGGGCACGACCTGGACCGCCGTGGGGGTGTTGACGATCTCCGTGCCATCGGGGAACTCGATGCGCCGGATCGAGATCGGCTCGAGCGAGGGGTCCTCGATCCCGGCGTCCGGGGTGTGGAAGAGGACCGAGCCGCCGATGCGCACACCCTCGTTGGCGATGGTCGCGTAGGCCTGCGCCATCTCCAGCGGCGTCACGCCGATGAACAGACCGCCGAGGCCGATCGCCGGCTGGCCGTCGTCGATCGGCGTGATGATCCCGAGCTTGCGCGCGGTCTCGGCGATCAGGGATGGCTTCACGAGCATCGTCAGCTGCGCGAAGACCGTGTTGTCGGACACCGTCATCGCCGCCGGCAGGTTGAGCGTGTCGCCGTACTTGGCCTCGCTGTTCTTGACGTACCAGAACTGGCCGCCGCCGAGGTCGAACAGCACCTTCTTGCTCGGGAACGTCGTGCTCGGCCGGATGCCCTTGTCGAGCGCTGCGAGGTACACGAACGGCTTGAAGGCGGAGCCCGGCTGGCGGCGGGCGTTCGCCGCGACGTTGAACTGGTGCCGGACCGAGTACGGCTTGCCCCCGATCATGGCCTTGACCTCACCCGACTGCGGATCGATCGAGACGATCGCACCCTGCGGACCGCGGCCGGGCAACGTCCGCTTGAGCGTCTCCTCGGCGATCCGCTGCTCCTTGAGGTCGAGTGTCGTGATGACCTTCATGCCGCCGCCGAACGTGCGGCCGGTGCCGAAGCGGTTGACGAGCTGCTCGGTGACGAACTGCACCCAGTACGGCTGCACCGTCTCGATCGGCTTGGGATCGGTGCGCGTGATCGGGAGCAGACGGCGTCCCTTCTCCACGGCAGCCGTGTCGGGGTCGAGGAGGCCCTGGTTCGCCATCTGGTCGAGCACGATGTTGCGCCGCGCGAGGGCGACCTCGGGGTTGTTGATCGGGTCGAACGTCGAGGGCGACTTGAGGATCGCCGCGAGCAGCGCCGAGTCAGCCGGGTCGAGCGCGTTCGCCGTGACGTCGAAGTAGAACTTCGCGGCGCTCTCGACGCCGTACGTGTTGTGGCCGAAGTACACGGTGTTGAGGTACGCGGTGAGGATCCGGTCCTTGCTCCAGCGCTGCTCGAGCTGCCAGGCGAGCGACGCCTCGCGCACCTTGCGCTCCACGGTCTGCACGTTCGTCAGGTAGGTGTTCTTGACGAGCTGCTGCGTGATGGTGCTCGCGCCCTCGTTCGAGCCGACGGTGAACCGGTTGAAGAGCGCGCGGGCGATGCCGGGCAGGTCGACGCCGTTGTGGTCGAAGAAGCGCTTGTCCTCGACCGCCACCACGGCGTTCTTCATGTCCTGCGAGATGTCATCGCTGCGGACGATCACGCGCGACTCGGAGGAGCGCAGGATCGCGATGCGGCGGGGTGCCCCGGTCTCGCCGGTCACCCAGATGGAGCCGTCCTGTGCGAGCTCCGTGGCCCGACCGTCGAACTGGTCGAGGTCCGGCAGGTTGGTGGTGATCGCGGTGATGAACCCGTACGACGCCGCCGACACGAAGACCAGCATCAGCAGCACGCCGATCACCGACGTGCGGAGCACGCGCCAGCGCCGCCTGCGCGGTGCCGCGGCCGGTGTGGTCGGCTCGGGCAGCTCGAGGGCGAGGCGTCCGGAACGTCGGAGGAGGGATCTGCGGCGTGCCATGGCGCGTTGGAGGGCGATACCCTCGTACCGCATGGTACCCGCGGGACGGCCGTGCGGACGTGGGTATCCTGCCGATCAGGATGTCGGATCACCTTCGCCCGCTGCTGCGCAACGCCGTCGACGTGCTGCCCGAGGGCGCGCTCGCCGCGCGCATCGCGGAGGCGGAGCGGGAGGGGCGCCCCCTGCGGATCAAGCTCGGGCTGGACCCGACCGCCGGCAGCGTGACGCTCGGCTGGTCCGTCGTGCTCTCGAAGCTGGCCGCATTCCAGGCCGCCGGCCATCTGCCCGTGCTGATCGTGGGCGACTTCACGGCGCGGGTCGGCGACCCGAGCGGGAAGTCGAAGACGCGGCCGATGCTGACACCCGAGCAGATCGCCGCGAACGAGGCCGACTACCTGCGCCAGTTCCGCAAGATCCTCGACGTCGAGCGCATCGAGATCCGCCACAACTCCGAGTGGCTCGGGGAGCTCGGCGCCAACGGCCTGCTCGAGCTGGCCTCACGCTCGACGCTGGCGCGGATGCTCGAGCGCGACGACTTCGCGAAGCGCTACGCCGCCAACGCCCCGATCTCCCTGCAGGAGCTCATGTATCCGCTGCTGCAGGGCTACGACTCGGTGGTCGTGGAGGCCGACGTCGAACTCGGCGGCACGGACCAGAAGTTCAACCTGCTGGTCGGCCGCGACCTGCAGGAGCAGTGGGGGCAGGCGCCGCAGTCGATCATGACCCACGCACTGCTGGTGGGCACCGACGGCGTGCAGAAGATGAGCCAGTCCCTGGGGAACTTCATCGGCCTGGACGACCAGCCCACGGACATGTACGGCAAGACCATGTCGATCCCGGACGAGGCGATGCCGATGTGGTATCGGCTCGCCTCCGGGCTCGACGAGGAGGTCGCGGAGGAGCGCGTGGCCGCGCTGGCCGCCGGCGAGCTCGAGCCGGTCGAGGCCAAGCGCGCGCTGGCGTGGGCGATCACGGCGCGCTACCACGACGAATCCGCCGCGGAGGACGCGGCCGAGGCGTTCCGCCTCCAGTTCGCGGAGCACCGCATCCCCGACGACGTGCCGTCCGCGCCGATCGGCCCCGAGCCGACCGTGCACCTGCCGGCGCTCCTGGTCGACCACCTCGGCGTGGCCTCGCGGGGCGAGGCCCGCCGGCTGATCGCCGGTGGTGCCGTCCGCCTCGACGGCGAGACGGTGGAGGAGC
>JAUMCA010000095.1:47924-57241 GCA_032119475.1 Thermoleophilia bacterium
ACAGTTCGGTCCCTATCTGCTGTGATCGTTGGAGAATTGCCAGGAGCTGCCCCTAGTACGAGAGGACCGGGGTGGACAGACCTCTGGTGTACCAGTTGTCGTGCCAACGGCATCGCTGGATAGCTACGTCTGGATGGGATAACCGCTGAAAGCATCTAAGCGGGAAGCCCACCTGAAGATGAGTTCTCCCATCCCCTTGAGGGAGTAAGGACCCTGGTAGACCACCAGGTTGATAGGCGGGATGTGGAAGTGCAGCAATGCATGGAGCTAACCCGTACTAATAGTCCGAGGTCTTATTCCGTACTGGAACACCATTATCACTATGTAGTTCTCAGGGAGCGCGGCGACGTGGCCCGCAAGGAAGCGCCTATGCGCTTTCCGGTGGTCATGGCGAGGGGGATCCACCTCTTCCCTTTCCGAACAGAGTCGTTAAGCCCCTCAGCGCCGATGGTACTTGGTGGGAAACTGCCCGGGAGAGTAGGACGCCGCCGGAATAACTGATGAAGGCCACCCCGCGAGGGGTGGCCTTTTTCGTTGGCGCGTCGCGTCGGTCGAGCGGCTAGATCGTCGCCAGCTCGACGGGCGGGTCGCCGCCTTCGAGCAGCGGGACGTTGTACGCCAGCAGGCGCCAGCCGTCGGCCACGCGGCGCAGGTAGGTGCCATGGCAGTGGCTGGGGCGACCGATGCGCCGGCGCTGATCCTCGGCGTCCAGTCCCAGCAGGCGACCGGTGACCGCGCCGATCAGGCCGCCATGGGCGACGGCGATGACGAGCGCGTCGGCGGGAAGCCCGTCGGTGTGGCGCACGAGCGCCCGCTCGGCCCGCTCCGCCACCTGGGCGTAGGTCTCGCCGTCGGTCCAACCCGTGCCGCCGGCATCGTGTCGGGTCACGCCGTCCGGGAACCGCGCTGCGGCCTCGTCATGCGTGAGCCCGGCCCAGGAGCCGACGTCGACCTCGCGCAGATCGGCGTCGGTCGCGACGTCGAGCCCGACGCGGTCGGCGATCGGCTGGGCGGTCTGCTGCGTGCGCATCAGGTCGCTGGTCACGATCCGCTCGGGATCGAGGCGCGCGAGGGCGGGCACCAGCGCGCGGGCCTGCTCGAGGCCGCGCTCGTTCAGCGGGACGTCGCGGTGCCCCTGCCAGCGGGCCTCCCGGCTCCAGTCGGTCTCGCCGTGGCGGATCAGCAGGACGACGGCCATGCCCGAAGGCTACGGCGCGCGCTCCCGGTCGCGTACGCTGCCCGCATGGATCTGGGATTGGCAGGTCGCGTCGCGCTCGTGACGGGCGGCTCCGCCGGCATCGGCCGCGCGGTTGCCGAGGAGCTCGCGCGCGCCGGCGCTCGGGTCGTCGTCGCGGCGAGGGGTCAGGCGGGCGTCGACGACACGGTCGCCGCGCTCGAAGCGCTCGGCGGCGAGGCGGCCGGCGTCGTCGGCGACCTCGCCGAACCCGGCGTGCCGGAATCCGCGGTGGCGGCAGCCGTGGAGCGCTTCGGCGCCCTCGACGTGCTGGTTGCCAACGTCGGCTTCGCCGTGGCCCGCAAGCTCGACACCGTGACGGACGACGACTGGGAGGCCTGCTTCCAGCTCAACCTGATGAGCCACATCCGCGCGACGCGGGCGGCGCTCCCGCACCTGCGGCGGAGCGATCAGGCGCGCATCGTCTTCGTCGATTCGACGGCGGGCAAGCGCCCCTCCGGTGGCATGCCCGACTACAGCGTCATGAAGGCGGCCCTGCTGTCGTACTCCAAGCTGGTCAGCGACCAGGAGGCGAAGGCCGGTGTGCTCGTCAACGCGGTCTGTCCCGGGCCGGCCCTGACGCCGACGTGGCTCGCCGACGGCGGACTCGCCGACCAGACCCGCGGCGAGGGGTCCCGTGAGGATGCGCTGGCCAAGGCCGGCGCCGGGCGGCCGATCGGCCGCATGGCGGAACCGCAGGAGATCGCCGACGTGATCGCGTTCCTCTGCAGCGCCCGCGCGTCGTACGTGACGGGCAGCGCATGGGGCGTCGACGGCGGCACCGTCCCGGTCATCATCTGAGCGGGTGTAAGGCCGGGCGGCTCACCGCCGACGCAGGGGCGTGGACTACGCTGTCGGTGTGACCGATCCCTCCACGGTGAGCGCGCGGGAGGCCCTGCCCGGGCCCGTGGCGCAGGGCTTCGCCGAGCGGTTGCAGCGCATCGAGGACGCCGCGCTCGCGTCCTGGGCGACGCGGTCCGCCGACGCCGGCGGGCGGGCGCACGCCGAGGAGGCGTGTCTGCTGCGCACGCCGTTCCAGCGGGATCGCGATCGGATCGTCCACAGCAAGGCGTTCCGCCGGCTCAAGCACAAGACGCAGGTCTTCATCGCGCCGGAGGGGGACCACTTCCGCACCCGCCTCACCCACACGCTCGAGGTCACCGGGATCGCCCGCGCCGTCGCGCGCGCGCTGGGCCTCAACGAGGACCTGACGGAGGCGATCGCGCTCGGGCACGACCTCGGCCATCCGCCGTTCGGGCACACGGGGGAGGAGGCGCTGTCGGACGTGCTCGAGGAGCGCTGCGGGCGGCGCTTCCACCACAACGAGCACTCGCTGCGGATCGTCGAGCACCTCGAGCGGGACGGGCGCGGCCTCAACCTCACCGACGAGGTCCGCGACGGGATCCTCAACCACACGGGGCCGACGGCCCCGCGCACGCCGGAGGCGCGCATCGTCAAGCTCGTCGACCGCTTCGGCTACATCAACCACGACATCGATGACGCCGTCCGCGCCGGCGTGCTCGACCCGGCGCGACTGCCGGCCGACGCCGTCGCCCTCCTCGGCACGTCCGCCGCGCGGCGCATCGACGCGCTCGTCCACGACCTCGTCGAGCGCTCGGCGGCGGTCGAGGACATCGAGCAGACGGCGCCGTACGCCGAGGCGCTGCTCGCGCTCCGCGCGTTCATGTTCGACGAGGTGTACCTACGCCCGTCGACCGAGACCGAGCGTGGGCGCATCCGCAACGTCGTGCAGTCGCTGTTCACGTGGTTCCTCGATCACCCTGAGGAGGTCCCGATCGGCGACGACCCCTTCGACGTGCGCGTCGTCGACCACGTCGCCGGCATGACGGACCGGTACGCGCTGCGGGCGTACCGCGCGCGCTTCGAGCCCGACGCCTGGCGCTTCTAGGCTACGTCCATGGCAGCCGGTCGGATCACGCGTGGCACCGTCGAGCGCGTGCGCGAGCGGGCGGACCTCGTCGAGATGGTCGCCGCCCGGACCGGGCAGGTCCGCCAGGTCGGACCGCGCGCGATGGCGCGCTGCCCCTTCCACGACGAGAAGTCGCCGTCGTTCTCGATCGAGCCGGCGCAGAAGCTGTACCACTGCTTCGGCTGCGGGGTCTCCGGCGATGTCTTCAAGTTCGTGATGGAGATCGAGGCGTGCGACTTCCCGGAGGCGGTCGAGCGCCTCGCGGAGCGCTACGGCGTGCCGCTCGAGTACGAGGAGCTGTCCCCGCAGGAGGCGCAGGAGCGCGATCGCGAGAAGCGCATCGACACGCTGCTCGAGGACACCTGCGCGTACTACGAGCGTGTGCTGCGCGACAGCCCGGAGGCGGAGACCGCCCGCGCGTACCTCGTCGAGCGCGGCCTCGGCGAGGACCTCGTAGCGCACTGGCGCATCGGCTTCGCCCCCGACGCCTGGGATCGAGTCGTCAAGGGTGCGCTGGGCAAGGGCTACAGCGCGCAGGAGCTGATGGCCTCCGGCGTCGCCAGCGAGGGCAAGCGCGGGCCGATCGACCGCCAGCGCGGCCGGCTGATCTTCCCGCTGTTCGACGGCCGCGGGCGGGTGCGCGGCTTCGCGGGCCGCATCCTGCCCGGACAGGAGGGTCCGAAGTACATCAACTCGCCGGAGGGGCCGTACTTCCACAAGGGGCGGCTGCTGTACGGCCTGCACCACGCGCGCGGGCCGATCGCCAAGGCCGGCCGCGCCGTGATCGTCGAGGGCTACACCGACGTCATCGCGCTGCACGCGATCGGCGTCCAGGAGGCGGTCGCGTCGATGGGGACCAGCCTCACGGAGGAGCAGCTGACGGAGCTCCGTCGGCTCTGCGGCACGCTCGTCCTCGCCTTCGACGCGGATCAGGCCGGCCAGGACGCCGCGCTGCGCGGCATGCGCCTCGCCGAGGACAAGGGCTTCGACGTGCGCATCGTGCCGCTGCCCGCCGGTCAGGACCCGGCGGACCTGGCCAGCCAGGGCAAGGAGGCGGTCGAGCGCGTCTTCGCGTCGAGCGTCTCCGTGCTCGCGTTCCTCGTGGGCCGCGCGCTCGCCCGCCGCGAGGCGGACGGCGTCGATGCCGTCTACGCCCAGCTGCGCGGGATCCTCTCGGCAGCGCCGCCGACCCCGGACCGCTCCTCGCAGGTGCGCCGCGTCGCCGACGCGCTGCGGCTCGACGCCGAGCTCGAGGCGCGCCTCACACGCGGCGCTCGCGTCGGGCAGCCCGTCGCGGACGACGGCGCGCTCGCCCGAGCCCGGCGGCGCCTCGACCAGCGCTCGCGCGTCGAGCGGGAGCTCCTCGCCGCCTGCCTCGCGCTCCCCGCGGAGACGCCGGCGGCCCTCGACGCCTGCGAGACGGGCATCGTCGACCCCTCGCACCTCGTGCTGATCCCCTGGTTGCGGGCCAAGGCGGCGGGCGCGGAGCCCCCTATCCCTCCCGGCGCGGAGGAGGTCGTCCCGGAGTTGTACGCGTTGGCCAGTCGCTTCGACCCCGACGGCGGGGAATTGCAGGGCGACGCCGCCGCGGTGGCGCTTCGGCAGCTCGTGCTCCAGGTGCAGCTCCACAGCGCCGACGACCGCGTCGGTCCGCTGCGCGTGCGGGTCGAGGAGGGGTCCGCCAGCCCCGAGGAGATGCGCGAGCTGTCCGAGCTGCAGCGTCGCGTCGAGGCCCTCCGGACCGAGCTCCGGACGACCACGGTCGACGACTGACGAGGCGTCGCGGACCCGCGCAGAGCGGGTATGCTTCCGCCGCCGATCCTCGGTAGCTCAATGGCAGAGCATCCGGCTGTTAACCGGAGGGTTGTAGGTTCGAGTCCTACCCGAGGAGCCTCTTGCCGCCGCCGACGGCGGAGGACGGATACACCATTCGAGCACGCCTCCGCTTGACGGCGCGGGACGCGCGCACCGCGATGGGCGATCCGTCTACGGCGGAGTAACGCGTCCGGCGGCTACGGGTTCAGCACGAACACGAGGAAGCCGGCGAAGATCGCCAGGTGCATCGTGCCCTCGAGGAGGGTCGCCCTCCCCGGGGCCACCGTCAACGCGCTGACGAACAGGGTCAGCGCGAGCAGCGCGATCTCCGCGGTCGTCAGCCCGAGCTGCAGGTCGAGGTCGAGGATCAGGCTGATGACGGCGACGGTGGGGATCGTGAGGCCGACGGCGGCCACCATCGAGCCGTAGCCGAGGTTGAAGCTCGTCTGCATCCGCCCCCGGACGCTGGCGCGGACGGCGGCGATCGACTCGGGGAGCAGCACGAGCAGCGCGATGGAGACCGCGATCACGGTGGTCGGCAGACCGGCGAAATCCACACCCGACTCGATCAGCGGCGCGGTGGCCTTCGCCAGGCCGACGACGCCGAGCAGCGCCAGGATCAGAAGGACGGCGCTCAGCGCGGCCGTGCGCGATGACGGCGGCGGCATGTGCGCTTCCGGGTCGTCGCCGGTTTCCGTGGACGCCGGCGGGGGGAGGAAGAAATCGCGATGGCGGACGTTCTGCACGAACACGAAGACGATGTAGATGACGAGGGCCGCGCTCGCCGCGAAGATCAGCTGCGGGGTGCTGTAGACCGGCCCGGCGGCCGAAGTCGTGAAGTTCGGCAGCACGAGGCTCAGGACGGCCAGCGTGGCAATCGCGGCCAACGCGGCACCGGTGCCCTCTGCGTTGAAGGTGGCGACCCCTCCGCGCAGCGTCGCGGCCACGATCGCGACGCCGATGACGCCGTTGACGGCGATCATGATCGCCGCGAAGACGGCATCGCGAGCGAGTCCGGTCGTCGTCTCCGGGGAGTTGAGCATCAGCACGACGATGAGCCCCGCCTCGATCACCGTGACCGCCACGGCGAGGATCACCGAGCCGTACGGCTCGCCGACGCGGAGGGCGATCACCTCCGCGTGGTGCACGGCGGTCAGCACCGCGGCGACGAGGACGACCGCGAGGCCGACCAGGATCAGGTTCGATGGGTAGCGCCCCCAGCTGGCGACCACGGCGAGGAAGGCCAGGATCGGCACGATGGTGAACAGATGACGTCGCAGGCGGTTGGGGGTCGCGGCAGTCATCCGTACGCATTGTTCCGCAACACACCACATTCCGGTGTCCTCATCCATGACCCCCATGCCAACCGAACAACGGTGCAGATGGCAACGACGCCCGCCACGCGCTCCCGCTGGGGCACGCTCTTCACCGTCGTCGCCCTCGGCGAGGCGTTCACGTGGGCAGGACTCCTCATCGGCATGTTCCTCAAGCACGTCACGCAGACGACGGACGTCGGCGTCGCCGTGTTCGGCGCGCTCCACGGCGGCATGTTCCTCGTCTACATGGCCGTGACGCTCGTCGTCGCGTGGCGGCTGCGCTGGCCGCTCTGGGTGGCGCTCGTCGGCCTGCTCGCCGGCATACCGCCGCTCGCCACCGTGCCGTTCGACCTCTGGGTCGCCCGGCGTGGCCTCATCCGGCCGCGCTGAGTCAGCTGCCGATTCCGAGTTCCCGGAGGAGCACGGGGTACACCCGCTCGATGTCCCCGTCCGGCTGCTGCGGGTCGATCAGGTCGTGGGGCAGCCCTTCCTCGGCGGGGAACTCGTACGTGGTGACGGCAGCGCCGCGCGCGCGCCAGGCATCGGTGAGGTCGTAGACGTCCGCGTTGCGGATCTGGTTGTCGTTCGCGTTCGTGACCACCACGATGGATTCGGCCGCGGGCCTCTCGCGCTTGGCTTCGTCGACGGTGTACTGCGCGAGCTGGTACATCGCGGTCAGCGCCTTCGTCGATTCGCCGGGATAGGCGTGGTCGACCTTCGTGCCCGAGATCAGCGGGATGTTCGGCAGGCGGCTGAAGAGATTGCGGAAGAGCGTGTCGACCCACGACGGGACGGCCGGCAGGGTGAGGGCGGGGGACACCACGACCGCCTGGTCGACGTCCCGGTTCTGCGCGATCCACGAGGTGATGACCCCGCCCATCGACAGGCCGAGGACCCTGCGGTCCTCGCCGAGCCCGTCGGCGATGTCGACGACCTCGTCCGCGTAGTCGCGCAACTCGGCGGCCGAGATGCCATCGAGCTGATCGACGCCCCCGATCCCGCCGTCCGACCCCTTGAGGCCGTGGCGGGGGACGCGCATGATCAGCACGGTCGCGCCGGTCGCGTGGATGCGCTCGCCGAGTTCGAGGAACTGCTGCGGGCAGTTGGTCAGGCCGTGGACCAGCACGACGACCGTGTCGGTACGGGAGCCGTGGTCGATTAGGCGCGAGCGGCAGGGCGGGTACACGACCGGTCCTTCAGCGGCCGCGAGGCGGTCGAAGCGCTCCTTCGCGGCGGTGTAATCGGGTGCCGGGTCGGGTTCGGACGCGAGGTTGCCCGGGCTCGACGGGACCAGGGCCACGACCAGCAGGGCGGCGGCGCCGACCAGCGCCACGGCACCGACGACGCGGAGCACACGACGGAAGGGGGATCGCTGTCCGTCGGCCGACATGGACGGAAGCGTACCGACCGGGTTGGGTGTTTCGGCGGCGTGGAGCGCGGGGATCCCGACGGTGCCCGCTCCGCTCCGGGAGCGTCACACGAAGGAGGAGAGGCATGCGAGATGCGCTGCGACGCGATCAGGTCCGCACGATGGACTGGTCGCTCTCCCAGGTCTACGCCTTGGTGCTCGGCATCGGGCTCGTGCTCATCGGCGTCGCCGGCTTCGCGGCTGACGCGTCGTTCGAGGCCGGTGCTGACATCGACGGCGGGCTGCTCGCCGGGTTCGAGGTCAACGGCTGGCACAACCTCGTGCACATCGTCTCGGGCCTGCTCGGCATCGCGGTCTTCCGCAGCACGAGCGCCTCACGGGCGTTCGCGCTCGGCTTCGGCGCCGTCTACGGCGTCGTCGCCGTGTGGGGCTTCCTCGCCGGGGATCAGGTGCTCTGGCTCCTGCCGGTCAACCTCGCCGACAACGTGCTCCACGTCGGCATCGCCCTGCTCGGCCTGATCGCGGGCCTGGTCGACCTCGAGCGGGAGGACGCGGTGCGGCACCCCGCGCGGTAGGCCGCACGGCGGGGCGTCGTCGAGCCGCGCCCCGCCGTCAGGCCGCCGTACGAGACGGAGCCGCGGCCACGACGCGGTTCCTGCCGGCCGCCTTGGCGCGGTAGAGCGCCTGGTCCGCGCGGTGCAGCAGATCGCCCGCGGTCTCGTGGCCATCCCACGTGGCGTACCCGATCGAGCACGTCTGCCCGTTCGGCGTACGGGTGCGGATGCGCTCGAGCGCCGCCGCCGCGTCGGTGGCCGACGTGCGCGGCAGGAGCAGGAAGAACTCCTCGCCCCCCGCCCGCACGAGGCTGTCCTCCTGGCGCATCATCTCGCGCCAGGCCTGCGCCGCGGCCGCCAGGCGGTCGCCGGCCAGATGGCCGTTGCGGTCGTTGTACTGCTTGAAGCGATCGAGGTCGATGATGGCGACGACCAGTCGCTCGGAGGAGCGCCCTGCGCGGCCGATCTCGCGTGCGAGGTCCCGATCCCACGCCCGCCGGTTGCCCGCGCGGGTCAGCGGGTCGGTCAACAGCTCGCGGCGCATCCACCAGCTGAGCAGAAGCACGATCGACGAGACGATCAGGAAGGCGACGAGGCGACGCAGCTCCTCCGTCGCTTCGTACAGGCGCGAATCGCCGACGAGGCCCGGCAGGGCCATCGTCAGGCCCGTTGCCGCGATGCCCACCACCGCCTCCCACGTCGTGGCGTAGAGGGCGAGCCAGATGACGGGGATCATGAACAGCGCGGCCACGCCGGCGTTGCCGCCGCCGGTCTGGTCGCGCACGTAGGCGATCAGCGCCACCGCCGATAGCGCGGGACCGAGCGTGCCGACGATCCCGTCGATGCGGGCGAGGGCATAGCCCGCCGCGAGCGCGAGGACGATGGCCAGACCGATCGCCAGGAGGTCGGTGCTCGCGGGTGGCGCCATCAGCGTCGTGACGAGCATGCCGCCGGCCACGATCAGCACCACGAGCAGGGCCGGTGCGCGCACGGGGACGTCCCGTGCGGCGCGGTGCAGCCAGCCCGAGACACGTGTACCCGTCACCCTCTGAGGATGCCCGCCCTCGTGGCAGGCGCGTGCGGTGCTCCCCGCGCTCCG
>JAUMCA010000096.1:0-2547 GCA_032119475.1 Thermoleophilia bacterium
GACGAGGAGCGGGTCACCCGGCTCGTGAAGCTCATGCGTCGCACCATCGAGGCCAGGTCGCGGCGCTTTGCGACCGAGCGCGTCGCCGACCTCGATGCCTACAACCGTCTGCGCCCAGACGAGCCGCTCCCGCGCTACGTCGTCCTGCTGGACTCCTACGGCGGGTTCACCGAGGCCTACGAGCGGGTCGACCTCGGTGCCCTCGTCGACGCGGTGCCGCGCATCGTCGCTGACGGACGCGCTGCCGGCGTGCACCTCGTGATCACGGCCGATCGCCGCGCGGCGGTTCCCACGCCGATCGCGTCGCTCGTGGCCTCGCGGCTGGTGCTGCGCATGGCCAGCGACGACGAGTACCAGATGCTTGGTCTCGGCAAAGCGGCCGCTGGCGCCGTGCTGCCGCCAGGGCGCGGGTTCACCGCGGAGGGACTCGACGTGCAGATCGCCACGCTCAGCGGCTCCAGCGATCCGGCCGTTGAGACGCGGGCGATCGAGGTGCTCGGCGAGCAGCTCTCAGCGGAGACGCCGCACCGGGGGCTCGTCATCGACCCGCTCCCCGAAGCCGTCCCCGTCTCCGCGCTGTCGGAGCCGGACCGGCCGTTGACCGCGCCGTTCGCGCTCGACGACCTCGACCTGGCGACGATCGACGTGTCGGTGGCGGATTCGCACTTCGTCGTCATCGGCCCCTACCGCAGCGGACGCTCCACGGCCCTGCACACGCTCGCCACTGGGCTCCGCGCGTCGACGCCGGGCCTCACCGTGCACCTTCTTGCGCCGAGGCGCTCGTCGCTGCTGGATCGGGAGGGCTGGGACACCGTCGCTCGCGGGGTGGAGGAGTGCGAGGCCACCATCACCGAGCTGCTCGACGAACTGCTTGCCGACGCCGCGGAACCGGATGCTCCGCCGGTGCTCATCGTGATCGACGACGCCGGCGAACTCTCGGAGTCGCACGTGGCGAGCTCACTGGAGATGATCATCAAGCGCGGCCGTGACAGCCACGTGCGCATCGTCGCGTCGCTGGAGACCGGGCAGGCGCGCCACTACGCCGCGTGGATCCGGGAGCTGCGCAAGGACGGCCGAGGGATCCTTTTGGATCCGAACCTCGACCTCGACGGCGAACTCCTCGGAGCTCGCCTCCCGCGCCGCAGCAATGCGGTGTTCCCGCCCGGCCGGGGCTACGTCGTGATCGACGGGCGGGTCGGCCTGGCGCAGGTCGCGCAGGCCTGAAGGCCGCGCCGCCTTCGGCGGCGGCGCGGATCGTCGAGGTGCAGGGTCTAGGCGGCCCGGCACCTCGACGGACCGGGTTGGCTCAGCCGCCGGCCTGCGTCAGCGCGCTGGCGCGGTTGTTGAGTTCGGCTGAGCACTCGCGAAGGCCGTTGGACACGGCGACGAACGTCGCCTTGAATTCGCCGTTCCACTGGTCGCGGAAGCGCTGAGCGGCGCCGCCTTCCCAGTCGGTGCCCGCGAGCTGGGCGGTCACGCGCGAGACGAGGCTGTCGAGTTCAGCAGCTTCGCTGTTGAACTTCGTGCCCATCGTGTTCATCTGCTCGACGGTGCCGCCAATACGACCTGACATGTTTTTACCTCGTTGGTAGACGGTGGGGAAGCGTTGTGACCCTACCCGTCGCGTAGCGCGTATGACAACCCGCGTGCGCGCAGGTGACTCTGCTCCGTCACAAGTGCCGAGATGCGTTCGCCATGAACGCGTGCCACCGGTCAATATGTGGGGCTCGTGAGTCCGCCAGACGCCATCCGACTCGCCGCAGGCGACCAGGTCGACGACTTCGAGATCGTCGAGGTGGTCGCCGAGGGCGGCACGAGTACGACGTACCGGGCCACGTCGCGCACGCTGGAGCGAGACGTCGCGCTCAAGGTCTTCCGTGCCGCCGCGTTCGCGGAGGAGGCCGACGCGGTGCGGGCTGCGCGCAGCGACGCCTCATCGGTCGCCCGCCTCGAGCACCCGGGGATCGCTCCCGTCTTCGCGGCCGGCGAGCACGCGGGCGGCCTCTACATCGCCTCCGCGCTCTCCAGCGGCGAGACGCTGGCCGAGCGCGGAGCGGCGAGGGTGATCACGCCGAGCGAGGCGGCCCGTGCCGTCAGCGAACTGGCCGACGCCCTGGCCTACGCCCACGCCCACGGCGTACTGCACCGCGACCTGCGGCCGGACTGCGTGATGATCTCGCGCTGGGGGCATGCGCTGCTGCGCGACTTCGGCGTGACCCGCACCAGTGGGCGCACGGGGATGCTGACCCGCGCCGAGGTGCTGGAGTCGCTGCGCTACACCGCCCCGGAGACGATTCTCGGTCGCCCCGCGACGGCGGCGTCCGACGTCTACGGCCTCGCTGCCGTGGCCGTTTGGGCGCTCACGGGTGGCCCGCCCTACCACGACCGCCCGGCCGCAGAACTGGTCGTGTTTCGCACGTCCGCGCCGCCTCCGACTCTGGCGTTCGCCGACGGACGCCCGGCTGAGGCGCTCACCGCGGCGATCGCCGGGGCAATGGCGCTCGACCCGGCGCAGCGCCCGGAGCCGCCGGCGTTCGCCGCGCAGCT
>JAUMCA010000097.1:0-6185 GCA_032119475.1 Thermoleophilia bacterium
ACGCTGACGCCCGAGCGCTGCGACGAGCTGGGTCTCCAGCCGATGGTCGCGCACAACGTCACGACGTACGAGACGGCCTTCACGGTCACGATCGAGGCGCGCGAGGGCGTCACCACCGGCATCTCGGCCGCCGATCGCGCCCACACCTGCCGCGTCGCCGTCGACCCCGCCAAGAGCGCCGGCGATATCCAGATGCCCGGCCACATCTTCCCGCTGCGCGCGCGCCCGGGCGGCGTGCTGGAGCGCACCGGCCAGACCGAGGCGTCCGTCGACATGGCGCGGCTCGCCGGCTGCATCCCCGCCGGCGTGATCTGCGAGGTCATGAACCCGGACGGCACGATGGCGCGGGTCACCGACCTCGCCGCGTTCAGCGCCGAGCACGACATCAAGATCATCACCGTCGCCGACCTGATCGAGTACCGCCGCCGCACGGAGCAGCTGATCGAGCGCGTCGCGGAGGTCAACCTCCCGACCGCCTACGGCGACTTCCAGGCGATCGGCTACCGCGAGACGCTCCACGACAAGCAGCACCTCGCCCTCATCTACGGCGACGTGGCCGGCCACGAGGACGTGCTCGTGCGCGTGCACTCCGAGTGCCTGACGGGCGACGTCTTCGGCTCCATGCGCTGCGACTGCGGCGAGCAGCTGCACCTCGCGCTGCAGCAGGTCGTCCAGGCCGGCAGCGGCGTCGTCCTGTACATGGCGCAGGAGGGACGCGGGATCGGCCTGCTCAACAAGCTCCGCGCGTACGAGCTGCAGGAGCAGGGCCGCGACACCGTCGAGGCGAACCTCGAGCTCGGCTTCATGGACGATCAGCGCGAGTACGGCATCGGCGCGCAGATCCTCGCCGACCTCGGCCTCTCGACGATCAAGATCCTCACCAACAACCCGCGCAAGATCATCGGCCTCGAGGGCTACGGCCTGACGGTCACGGAGCAGGTGCCGATCGAGGTCGAGCCCGGCGAGCACAACGTCAGCTACCTCGCGGCGAAGCGCCAGAAGCTCGGCCACGCGCTGCACCACCAGCACATCAAGGCCGCCGCCGAGATCCCCGGTGAGCCGCCGCGGGTCGTCGATCCGGCCGCGGGGGAGACCGCGGGCGCCCAGCAGTGACCGCGCCTGACGCGCAGGGCCGCGTCGCGACCCCCGCGGGGGCAGAGCGCATCGAACGCGAGCCGCTCGGCGGCGACGTCCGCGTCGCCATCGTCGCGGCCGAGTACCACGTCGACATCGTGCAGCCGCTCGTCGACGGCGCCGTGGACGAGCTGCGCGCCGCCGGCGTCGAGGTGATCGACATCGTGCCGGTGCCGGGTGCGTTCGAGGTCGGGCAGGCCGCCCTGGCCTGCGCGACCGCGGGCTACGACGCCGTCATCGTCCACGCGTGCGTGATCCGCGGCGACACGCCGCACTTCGACTACGTCTGCCAGGAGGCCGCGCGCTGCGTGGCCGACGTCGGGATGGCGACGGGCGTGCCCGTCGGCTTCGGCGTCCTGACGGTCGAGAACCACCAGCAGGCGGTCGACCGCGTCGGCGGTCCGGCGGGCCACAAGGGCCGTGAGTGCGCCGTCGCGGTGCTCGAGCAGCTGATGACGCTGCGCACGCTCGTCGCCGAGTAGCCCCGTTCGTCGGATGCCCTGATGGGGCCCCGGCACCTCGACGCGTGGAGGCGCGCGGGCGATCGCACGCGGGCGCGCGGGGGCGGCGATTCAGGCGGTCGGCGGCGGTGCGACCCTAGAGCGCGCGCTGCACCTTGCCGGCCTTGAGGCAGCGGGTGCAGACGTAGGCGCGGACGGCGACGCCGTCCTTCAGGATGCGCAGCTTCTGCAGGTTCGCGTTGAAGCGGCGCTTCGTCGCGACCATCGAGTGACTGCGGTTGTTGCCGAACGACGGTCCACGACCGCAGGAGGAGCAGATGCGCGACATGCGCGGCAGTATGCTGGTTTCCCGCGGATGCCGCAAACGGCAACCGTCCGCCACCTACCGTGACGCCGCAGCCTCCGACGCCGCTCGCCCTGGCTCTTGGGGCCCGTGCGCGCCTCGCGGCCGAGTGCGATCGGCTCAACGCGATCAACGTCTATCCGGTCGCCGACGGTGACACCGGG
Organism: Thermoleophilia bacterium; assembly: GCA_032119475.1. Classification (GTDB taxonomy): domain Bacteria; phylum Actinomycetota; class Thermoleophilia; order Gaiellales; family F1-60-MAGs149; genus F1-60-MAGs149. The sequence continues at coordinate 2,103 of JAUMCA010000097.1, forward strand.
TCGAACATGCTGCGCACGGCCGAGGCGATCGTGGCCGCGCTCCGCGTCGACGCCGGGGATCCGGCGCGCACCGCCGGCGACGCCGCCCTGATGGGCGCCCGCGGGAACAGCGGCACGATCCTGTCCGCGCTCGTGCGCGCCGCCGCGGCGCGCCTGGCGGTCGGCGACCTCGACGGTCCGACCGTCGCCGCCGCGCTGCGGGCGGGCGCCGACGCCGCCTACCGCGCGGTGCCGGAGCCGGTCGAGGGGACGATGCTGACCGTCGCCCGCGCGGCGGCCGAGGCGAGCGGCGGCAGCACGGCCGCCGACGCCCTCGTGACCGCCCTCGACGGCGCTCGTCAGGCGCTCGACCAGACGACCCTCCAGCTCGCGGTCCTCGGCGACGCCGGGGTGGTGGACGCGGGTGCCGCGGGGCTCGTGGCGGCGCTCGAGGGCATCGTGGCCGTGATGGAGGGCGAGGAGCCGGAGGACGTGGGCGCGCTCGACATCGCGCCGATCGCGCACGTCGACGATCCGACCAGCCGCTACCGCTACTGCATCGGCTTCCTGATCCGTGGCGCGGACGTCCCGGCGCTGCGCACGGCGGCCGGCGCGTGGGGGGACTCGGTCGTCGTGGTCGGCGACGGGGACCTCGCCCGCGTCCACGTCCACGCCGACGATCCCGGTGCCGTCACCGCGGCGGCTGCCGTCTTCGGCGACGTGGACGTGCCTGCCGTCTCCGACATGCGCCGCGATATCGAGGCCGCGTCGGCGCTGCGGTCCTCCGCCGACGTGGCGCTGGTCTACGACTCGACCGCCGACCTGCCGGTCCCCGATCGGGACACGTGGCGCATGGTGCCGCTGACGGTCCACTTCGGGGCCGAGGAGCTGCGCGACTACGTCGACTGCACGGCGGACGAGTTCTACGCGCGCCTCGCCACGTCCGCCGAGCATCCGCGCACCTCGCAGCCTTCCCCGGGTGCGTTCGCCGCGGTCTACCGCGACCTGCTCGACCACCACGGGCACGTGGTGTCGATCCACATCTCGTCGAAGCTCAGCGGCACCGTCGCGTCGGCGCGAGCCGCGGCGCAGGAGTTCCCCGGCCGCGTGACGGTGATCGACAGCCTGGCGGTCTCCATGCCGCTCGCGCTCGCGGTCGTGCGCGCGCAGCAGGCGCTTGACGACGGTGCGGCGCCGGCCGACCTCCCGGCCGTGCTGGATCGCGTGCGCGATACGTGCGGGTGCCTGTTCAGCGTGCCGACGCTCGAGTACCTGCAGCGCGGCGGACGCATCGGCCGCGCGCAGGCGCTGCTGGGCTCACTGCTCGGCGTGCGCCCGCTGCTCGCGATCGAGGAGGGGGAGGTGGTGCCGGCGGGCCGCGTCCGCGGTGCCGACCGCGTGCAGCCGGCGCTCGTCGAGGAACTCGTCCGCCGGACGGAGGGCTTCGCGGAGATCGATGTCGCCATCGGGCACGCGGCGGATCCCGCCGCGGCGGCGGCGCTCGAGGCCCTCGTCCGCGACGCGCGCCCGGGGATCCGCTCGGTCCGGGTCCTCACGCTCGGCGCCGTCGTCGGCGCGCACGCCGGTCCCGGCGCTCTCGGGCTCGGCTACGTCGCCGTCGACTGATCGTCGGCGTCAGCGGCGCGCTTGGCCCTGATCTCGGTCACCAGCCTGGTGCCCTGGACCACCGCTCAACCGGGTCCGTAGACGGGTCGCTTGAGCAGCGTCGTGACCACGGCCATCACCGCCCACGCGCCGATCAGTGCCCAGATCCACCATGCCATCACCCTGATCATCGCGGAAGCGGGGGTCGCGGATGGATTGTTATAGTGCAGGACATGAGCGAATTCCAGATCACCTACTGGCGGGACATCCCGTCCATGGTCACGGTCCGCGACGGTGATGACTCGGCGCGGGCGTCGCTCGCGCAGCGTTTCCAGGAGGCCATCGACGAGGCGGCGATGCGCCTCGGCGCCGAGGATGCCGACGCGTACATGGAGGGCTGGCGCCGCGGTGAGTGGACCGCCGCGGAGGGTGCGCCCAGCGAGGTCGCCGACCGTGTGGCCGGCGAGCTCGAGGCGGAATGGACGGATGAGCGGCTGACCGCGTTCCTCGACGCGCTCGGCCCGAGCCGGGAGGCGTGAGATGAGCGACTTGATGGACATGCTGGCGCGCGGCGAGCACGTGCTCGGCGACGGCGCGATGGGCACGATGCTGCAGGAGGCGGGCCTCACCGACGGCGGCGCCCCCGAGCTCTGGAACGTCGAGCACCCGGACGAGATCGAGGCGATCCTCGAGGCCTACGCCGACGCGGGCGCGAACCTCATCACCACCTGCACCTTCGGCGGCACCCGCCCGCGACTCGAGATGCACGATCTCGGCGACCGCGTGGAGGAGCTCAACCGCGCCGGCGCGGCGGTCGCACGGCGGGTCGCCGATCGCCACCCGGGTGCCTACGTCCTCGGTGACGTCGGTCCCAGCGGCGAGCTGATGGAGCCGATGGGGACGCTGACGCCGGAGACCGCGCAGGAGCTGTTCGCCGAGCAGATCCGCGGGCTCGTCGCCGGCGGCGCCGACGCCATCCTGATCGAGACGATGAGCGACCTCGGCGAGGTGGAGGCCGCGGTCAGCGCGGCCAAGGCCGAGGCGCCGGGTCTGCCGATCCTCGTGACGATGTCCTTCGACACGAACCTGCGCACGATGATGGGCGTCAAGCCCGGACAGGCGGTCGAGGCGGTCTCCGCGATGGGCGTGTCGATCGTCGGCGCGAACTGCGGTCGCGGCCCGGACGAGATGCGCACGATCGCCGCGGAGATGGCCGAGGCGCGCCCCGACGGCGTCTACCTGATGACGCAGTCGAACGCCGGCCTGCCCAAGCTGGTCGGGGACGAGTTCAAGTACGACGGCACCCCCGAGGTGATGGCGGACTGGGCGCGCGACATGCGCGAACTCGGCATCGACGTGATCGGCGCCTGCTGCGGCTCGACGCCGGCGCACATCGCCGCGATGCGGGAGATCGTCAAGGCCTGACGCCGAACGGACGGTGCATCAAAGGGGTCAGACCCCTTTGATGCATGTCGGATGGGTGGGCCACGGCCAACTGCGTCCGCATGCCTCAAAGGGGTCTGACCCCTTTGATGCACCGTCCGTTCGAGGGTGCGCGTCGCCGATGATCGGCGCCGTGTGCCGCGTTACGGCGAGAGCGTGAACCAGCGCGCGATGCGGTCGCCGATGCGCGTCCGCGACGACGGCTCGTCGTCCAGCGCCCGCCCGTCGAGGTGCGCGCGGGGGAGTCGCTGCGCGGCCGGCGCGTGTCGGGGGAGGGGGCCCAGCGGGTTCTCGGCCGGGTCGATCGTCACCGGCACCCCGTAGGTCTCGGCCAGGGCAGGTGCGAGCTCCTCGGCGGGTACGGCGCGCAGCTCGCCCGCCTCCCACGAGAAGACGAAGCAGAGCCCGTCGGTCGTGGCGGCGTGGACGCGGAGCGCCGACGGATACGCGCGCTCAGCTCGCCATCCGCGCTCGTGCCGCAGCACGACGCCCCACAGCGCGACGTCGCCGGTGACGGCACGCAGGCCCTTCGCGCCCGCGGCGTCGGCCAGCGCGGCGTCCTCGAGACGCCAGGCGTGCACGCCGCACGTGCAGCCGTCGCCCGGTGCGGTGTGCGGGCCGTCCGGCGGCCCGATCTGCCGGAAGCCGACGGCGGTCGCGACGATGCGCGAGGAGCAGTGCGCCTGCTCGGGCGTGCCCGGGGCCCAGACCGTGCGTCGGTAGGGCGAGCACAGCCGCGGCTCGCCGGACGGGTGGATGCGCACCGTCCACGAGCGGTAGCCGAGGACCGGTTCGATCAGGTCCGGGATGACGAGAGCGGTCATGCGGGGACGGGCTCGCGCTCCGGCGCGGGCGCGGGCGTCACCTCGGGCGCCGGCTCGCGCGCCGGTTCGCGCTCCGGCACGGGTGGCGCGATCGGCTCCACGACGATGCGCTCCTCCTCCTCGCCGATGTCCATGCGCGAAGCCTGCCACGGCGCTACCGCGCCCGACAAGCGCGCGGGTCGTGAATGAAAGGGGTCTGGCCCCTTTCATTCATGTGGGTCGGGCCTTCGGT
>JAUMCA010000098.1:0-10412 GCA_032119475.1 Thermoleophilia bacterium
TGGTAGTCGAGGTGGTCGCGCGTGAGGTTGGTGAACGCGGCGGCGGCGATCCGCACGCCGCCGATGCGCTGCTGGTCGAGCGCGTGGGACGAGATCTCCATGGCGCAGGCCGTGTCGCCGGCGTCGCGCATCCGCGCGAGGTCGCGGTGGACGTCGATCGCCTCCGCGGTCGTGCGCTCGGCCTTCTCCACCACGCCGCCGACGCGCCGCTCGATCGTGCCGAGCAGGCCCGTCGGGTGCCCCGCCGCGGTGAGGATCGCGTGCTGGAGGAACGCGGTCGTCGTCTTGCCGTTCGTGCCCGTGACGCCGAGCACCACGAGGTCGCGTGACGGGGCGCCGAAGAAGCGGTCGGCGATCGGCCCCATCGCGGCACGCGCCGATTCGACGATCACCTGCGGGATGTCCACGGGTGTCGGGCGCTCCACGACGAGCGCCGTGGCGCCGGCCGCGGCGGCGGCCTGCGCGTGCAGGTGGCCGTCCGTCGTGGCGCCCGGCACGCAGAAGAACAGCGTGCCCGTCCCGACCCGCCGCGAGTCGTATGCGAGATCGGCGACGTCGACTCCAGCGATAGGGAGCGTCGTTTCCCGCGGCGGCACGGGACCGAGGAGGTCCGTGAGCAGCACCTGACGGAGTCTAGTCGGGCGCCCTAGCCGCTCGTGCTCGGGCGGTCCTGCTCGGCCCCGAGCGCGATCAACGCGCGCTCGGTCAGCTTCGAGAACGCGGGCCCGGCGACGTCACCGCCGTAGAAGAGGTCGCCCTTCGGCTCGTCGACCATCACGAGCGTCACGACCTTCGGATTCTTGACCGGCGCGAAGCCGACGAACCAGGACAGGTAGCGGGACTCCGAGTACGTGCCGTCGGGGTCGATCTTCTTCGTGGTGCCCGTCTTGCCGGCCACGGAGTAGCCGGGGATGTCCGCCGCCGCGCCGGTGCCCTGGTCCGACACGACGCCCTCGAGCATCATCGCGAGCTGCCGGGCGGCGCGGGCGGGCATGATCCGCTGGGTCTCGACCTCCACCGGCCCGGCGCCGTCGACGCGGGTGACGACGTGCGGCTGGCGCATCACGCCGTCGTTGGCGATCGTCGCGTAGAGCTGCGCGATCTGGAGCGGCGTCGTGGCGATGCCGTGCCCGATCGGGATGTTGAGCGGTGTCGTGCCCGACCACTCCCGGAACGGCGTGACGATGCCGCCGACCTCACCCGGGAGGTCGATGCCGGTCGGGCGGCCGAACCCGAAGCGGGCGATCCAGCGCGACAGGATGAAATCCTTGCCCGCGCTGGTCGAGAGGTGGTCGTACGCGAGCTTCGCGATGCCGATGTTCGACGACTCGCGCAGGGCGTCGGTGGCCGTCTTCGTGCCGGGGTTCGGATGCGAGTCGGTCAGCGTGCCGTCGTAGAGCGTCCACTCGTCCCCGACCACGACGCGCGTGGCCGGCGTGATCCGCCCGGTCGAGAGGCCGGCCGCGATCGGGACCGCCTTGAACGTCGAGCCGGGCTCGTAGACGTCGGTCAGCGCGCGCAGACGCACCTCGCTCTGCGTGCCCTTGCGGAAGTCGCCGCCCTCCGGTGCCGGCGCGGAGGCCATCGCGACCACCTCGCCCGTCTGCGGCTCGAGCACGATCGCGGTGACCGCCTTGGCCTTGAACTCGGCCTTCGTGGCGGCGGTGATCGCCTCCGCGGCGCGCTGCACCTCGCGGTCGATGCCGGTGCTGATCGAGGCGCCGCGGCGCATCGGCTCGGACTGGATCACGCTGATCGCGTTGCCGGCCGGGTCCTCCGTGCGTACCTCGATGCCATCCGCGCCGCGCAGGACGTCGTCGTACTGCAGCTCGAGTCCGGCGAGGCCCTCACCCTCGAGGTCGACGACCCCGATCACCGGTGCGGCGATCGCGCTCGGGTAGACGCGGCGCTCCTCGTCCACGAAGTCGACGCCGGCAAGGGCCATCGCCTGGACGCGCTTGGCGGCGGCGGGCGGCACCTGGCGGGCGAGGTCGACGTGCTGCACGCCGTCGGCGGTGAGGCGCGCCATGATCACGTCGGGCGACTCGCCGCTCGCCTCGGCGACGGCGGCCACGACGCGTGCGGGGTCCTTCACGAGCGACGGCGTGGCGCCGATCGTCCGCGCCTCCTCGGTCAGCGCGAGCCGGTAGCCGTCCCGGTCGAGGATCGCGCCGCGCGGGGCCTGCGTGACGATCTCGACCCGGTGCTGGCCGCTGGCGCGCTCGCCGTACATGTCGCCGTCGACGATCTGCATCTGCACCGCGCGCCCGAGCAGCAGCGCGAGGCCGAGGCCGGCGAAGAGGAGCAGGAGCCGGATGCGGCTCTGCGGCGGGGGGACGGGACGCTGGCGGGACCGGCGACGACGCGGTGTGCGAGGAGGCGCCGCCGCCACGTCAGCGCGCCTGCTCCGCCTTCGGCACCCGCACAGGCAGGGTGCGCATGGCCTCGCCGGGCACGAGGACCATCCCGTAGGCGGCGGCAGCGCGCTCGACGCGTCCGTCGGCCAGGCGCTGCTCGGTCTCGGCCTGGATGTTGGTGGCGTCGCTGCGCGAGGCTTCGACCTGGGCGCGGAGCTCGCCGGCCCGCATGGTCGCCCGCAGCGAGGAGACGTGGAGGTAGACGACGGCGGACAGCGCGACCCCGATCAGCGCGACGACCGCGGCGATGCGGAACGGGCGCAGGCGACCGCTGGCGGATGCGCGCGCGGTGCGAGCGCGGCGCGGTGCCGCCTTGGGCTTGGCGGTGGTGCGACGGGCGCGCTTCGGATCGGTCTCGACCGTTCGCGGCGCGGCACGGGGGCGCCGGCGTGTGGGAGCCGGCGCGGTGCGCGGGACGGCGACGGCCATCAGGCGCGGGCCTCCGGCAGCGGGACGTCGGTGCGCTCGGCGGCGCGCAGGCGCGACGACGCGCTGCGCGGGTTGCGGTCCATCTCCGCGACGCCGGGGCGGATCACGCGCGGGGTCAGCACGCGCAGCGTGGCCTGCTGGCCGCAGCCGCAGATCGGGAGGTCCGGCGGGCACGTGCACGGCTGGGCGGCGCGGCGGAAGCGCTCCTTGACGATGCGGTCCTCGAGCGAGTGGAACGAGATGACGCAGATGCGGCCACCCGGCTTGAGGATCGGGAGGGCGGCGTCGAGCCCCTCCTCCACCATCGTCAGCTCGTCGTTGACGGCGATCCGCAGCGCCTGGAAGACGCGCTTGGCGGGATGGCCGGCGCCGAACTGGGCGGGGGTCGGGATCGCGGCGCGGATGACGTCGACGAGGTCGGCGCTGCGCTCGAACGGCTGCGTGGCGCGACGGCGGCAGATGGCCTTGGCGATCTGGCGGGCGTAGCGCTCCTCGCCGTAGCGGGAGAAGAGGTCGGCGAGGTCGCGCTCGGGCAGCGTGGCGAGCAGCTCGGCGGCCGTCACCTCGCTGCGGGGGTCCATGCGCATGTCGAGCGGCGCGTCGACGGCGTACGAGAAGCCGCGCTCCGGCTGGTCGATCTGCATCGAGGAGACGCCGAGGTCGAGCAGGATGGCGTCGGCCTGCACGCCCTCCACGGCGAGCGAGCGGAAGCCGTCCACGAAGTCGCGTTGGAGCAGGCGGACGGCCATATCGGGGTGCGCGGCGCGGAAGGCGCGGGCGCGGGACTCGACGCTCGGGTCGCGGTCGATTGCGACGTAGGCGCCTCGGCCCATCATCTGGTCGGCCAGCATCGACGCGTGCCCGCCGGCGCCGAAGGTGCCGTCGACGACGGTCATGCCCGGCTGCACGTCCAGCAGGGCGACGACCTCGTGGGCGAGGACGGGATCGTGGATGGCGGCGTTAGCGGGCATCGCGGACCACACGCTCGGCGACAATTTCGGCGCTCCCTTCGAGCTCGGCGAGCCCCCGCTCCCACGTCTCGCGATCCCAGATCTCGAGACGGTCGCGGACGCCCACGACGATGATCTCCCGCCCGAGGGCGGCGTGCTGCATGAGCGGCGCCGGGATGGCGACACGGCCCTGTCGGTCGAGCTCGGCCTCGACCGCCCCGCCGAACAGGAAGCGCTCCATCTGGCGCCCCTCGCGGGTCAGCGGGTCGAGCCGGGCGATCTGCCCCTCGACGAACGTGTCCCACCCGTCACGGGCGTAGACCGCCACGCAGTGGTCGAGCCCGCGGGTGACGAACAGGCCGTCGGCGAACGGCTCACGGAGACGCGCCGGGATCGTCACCCGGTTCTTCTCGTCGAGCTTCTGTGCGTATTCGCCAAGCAGCATGGGGGTCGTTTCCCTTGTCTCCGGGGTCCCCACAACGGTTCCCCCGCGGTTCCAAGTTGCCCCACGTTACCCCACCACTCCCCACTTTGCAACTCACCCGTGATAATCGAACATATGTTCGATTCGGCTCCGTTGAGCGAAATACGACCCCTGCACCCCGACCGATCCACGGGGGTTTGTGACAGCCGGATCCCCACTGCGCCCCACTTCCACCAGGCACACCCGGCGGGTCAGGCGGACATTTTGGGTGAGCACGGAGCAGCAACCGCTCGATCGCTGCGCTCTCGAGCTGCTCCGCGCTCGGCGCGGAAGCGTGCTGACGCCTGCGGCGCGCAGCACGCACGCTTACCGGGCCGAAAATGTCCGCCTGACGTCGCTTCAGCGCGCTAATGAAACGAAGGGGCCTGGCCCCTTCGTTTCATTAAGGGCCGTAGGGGCCGCGGCGGCAGACTGCGGCGGCACCCCAGGCTGCGGCGGTCTCGATGGCGGCGGTGAGCGGTTCGCCGTGGCCGAGGGCGTGCGTGAGGCCGGCCGCGAAGGAGTCGCCGGCGCCGTAGGCGTCCCGGCGATCGCCGGGCAGCGGGTGCGGATCCCACATGCCCGACGCATCACGGGTCTGCCAGCGGCCGCCGCGGACGCCGTCGGTCTGCACGATCGCGTCGGCGCAGCCGTCGAGCGCGAAGGCGTCGACCTGCTCCCCCACGTCGCCGACCGAGCCGACGACGACGTCGGCGCGCACCCCGCTGGCCCGCAGCGCCGCAAGCTGGCGGGCCGAGCAGACGAGGACGCCGGCGCGCCGCGCCTCGACGAGCGCCGACGGCTCTGCGCAAGTGGCGTAGATCGCGGCACAGGTCGACGCGTCGTACCAAGCGAGGTCCTCGTCGCCACGCGGATAGGCGTTCGGCTGGGAGACGATGATCGTGCGATCGCCGGCGTCGTCCAGGATCGTCACGGCCCGCGCCTGGCGCCCGGATCGAGTCGCCACGCGTAGGTCGATGCCCTCGGCGTGCATCCGCGCCCGCGTGGCCGCGCCCTCGGCATCGTCGGCCAGGGCCGTCCAGAACGTCACGGCGGCTCCGGCCCGCGCAAGGACGATCGCGCTGACGGCGCCGCCTCCGGCGGGCTCCTCGAAGGGGTCCGCGAGGTGCACGATCTGGCCGGCCGCCGGCGGCGCGGGCGCATGGCCGAAGAGCACCCATTCGACGTGCCCCACCACGCCGATGTGCGTCATGGGGTCATCGGATCAGACGCGCAGGCCGTGCTCTTGCACGGCGGCGTGCAGCGCGTTCACGTGGTCGTCCCAGACGATGCCGGGCGTCCAGTTCGGGACCGCCACACCGGCGTCGGTGAGCGTGCGCACGAGCTGGTCGATCAGCTTCTCCTCGAACATCCGATTCGCAGCACGGATCGCGTCCTCGCGCGTCGGCGCGCTCGTCTGGAACGGCTGCATCAGCGCATCCCCGGCAGGCCGAACGGTGACGAGCCAGCCGGACGGGCGCTCCGGCTGCAGGAACACCTGGAAGCCGTACGTGCGTGCCCGAGCCCTGAGGTCGGCGGCGGGATCGGCGATGTTCACGGCCGGAACCCTACCTCAGGCCCTGTCGGTCCGTGAATGAAAGGGGCCAGACCCCTTTCATTCACTCCGGTCGACGATGCGGATCGGCACTGCGCGGTGAATGAAAGGGGTCTGGCCCCTTTCATTCACGGACCGACGTGCCGATACGGGGTTGGCGGTGACGCGTGGCCCTTCTCGATCTCCCAGTCGAGGTGCAGCGCCGCCGACACGAGCGAGAGGTGCGTGAAGGCCTGCGGGAAGTTGCCGAGCGCCTCGCCCGATGCGCCGATCTCCTCCGAGTACAGGCCGAGGTGGTTCGCGTACGTGAGCATCTTCTCGAACGCCAGCCGCGCCTCGTCGAGGAGGCCGGCCCGGGTCAGCGCCTCGACCCACCAGAACGAGCACATCGAGAACGTCCCCTCCTCCGACCCGAGCCCGTCCGGCGACGCGAGGTGCGGAACGTAGCGGTAGACGAGCGAGTCGGTGACGAGCTCCTCGCGGATCGCGTCGATCGTCGACAGCATGCGCGGATCGTTCGGCGCGACGAAGTGGCCCATCACCATCATCAGCGTCGACGCGTCGAGCACGTCGCCGTCGAGGATCTGCACGAACGCCTGCCGCTTGGTCGAGTAGCCGCGCTCCATGATCTGCTCGAAGATCCGGTCGCGCGTCTCGCGCCAGCGGATCCGCGGGCACGGGAAGCCGCGCGCCTCGGCGATCCGCAGTGCGCGATCGAACGCGATCCAGCTCATCAGCCGCGAGTACGTGAAGTGCCGCTTGCCGCCGCGCACCTCCCAGATGCCCTCGTCCGCGCCGTCCCAGTTGTCCTCGAGCCACGCGAGGAGGCGCACGATCACGAGCCACAGGTCGTAGTCGATCGGCCCGCCGTGGATGTGGTACACGTAGATCGAGTTGATCAGCTCGCCGTAGATGTCGAGCTGAAGCTGCCCGGCGGCGTTGTTGCCGACGCGCACCGGCTGCGAGTGGCGATAGCCCGATAGGTGGTCGAGCTCGACCTCCTCGAGATCGTGCCGCCCGTCGATGCCGTACATGATCTGCAGCGGCCCGACGTTCGACGAGTGCTGCTCGATCGCGCGGTCCTTGAGGAACGCGAGGAAGTGACGCGCCTCCTCGAAGAAGCCGAGCTTGAGGAAGGCGAACAGCGTGAAGGCGGAGTCCCGGATCCACGTGTAGCGGTAGTCCCAGTTGCGGGCCCCGCCGATCGTCTCGGGCAGTGACGTCGTCGGCGCGGCCACGATCGCGCCGGTCGGGGCGTAGCAGAGCAGCTTGAGGGCCAGCGCGGAGCGCCGCACCGTCTCGCGCCAGCGTCCCCGGTACGTGCACTGGCCGATCCAGTTGCGCCAGTACGCGACGGTCTCCTGGAACAGCCGCCCGCAGACGTCCTCCGGATAGGGTCGCGTCGACGATGCGCCGGGCGGCACGCGCTCGAGGACGAACGAGTGCTGCTCGCCCGCGCACAGCGTGAACGTCGCCGACACGCCGCCGTCGACCGCGTGCAGGGGGACGTTGGAGTGCAGCGCGAGCGTCAGGTCCGGTGTCGTGAAGACGGCGCCATGGTCGTCGCAGACGAGCTCGTGCTCGATGCGCCCGTAGTCGAAGGCCGGCGTGCAGGCCATCTGCACCTCGATCTCGCCGCGCACGCACGTGACGGTCCGCACGAGGCGGTGACGGTCCTCATTCCGCGCGCCGACCGGCATGAAGTCGATGACCTCGCCGACGCCCTCGTTGGAGAGGAACCGCGTGATCAGGACGTTCGTGTCGGGCAGGTAGAGCTGCTTGGTCCGGAAGATCCCGCCGGTCGGCGCGATCCGGAACTCGCCGCCCTTCTGGTCGTCGAGCAGCGCGCCGAATACGCTCGGCGAGTCGAACCGCGGGCAGCAATACCAGTCGATCGCACCGCTCGTCGAGACCAGGGCGACCGAGTGCAGGTCGCCGATGACCCCGTGGTCCTCGATTGGCGCGTATGGCACTCGCGGTACTCCCTTCGTCGCGTGCCCAGTCTACGGGCGCGCGACGACCGCCCTACGCGGAGTGCGCCGCGAGGTTCAGATCGGCGACGAGCCGGTCCTTCGGCTTGAGCCCGACCGAGCGCTCGACCACCTCGCCGTCCTTGAACAGCGCGACCATCGGGATCGACAGCACGTTGAACTGTCCCGCGAGGCCCGGCTCGGCGTCGACGTCGAGCTTGGCGATCTTGACCTTGCCCGCGTACTCGCCGGCGAGCTCGTCGATGATCGGCGACAGCGCCTTGCACGGACCGCACCACTCGGCCCAGAAGTCGACGAGGACCGGGACGTCGGACTCGACGACCTCGCCCTGGAAGTTGGCGCTGTTGATCTCGATGGCGTTGGACATGGTGGCTCCTTCTGAAGGCGAGTCGTCGACGCGCGCCGCGCGTACCTGAGAGTACGCGCGACGCGCGACGTGCATTCCCGAACGGCTAGGTGTAGATCTGCTCGATGACGAACTTGCCGGTCGTCGCGTCGACGCCGAGGATGGCGATCGGCACGTTCGGCCGGTTGCCGGTCTTCGGGTCGATCGTGATCGCGCCCGTCGCGCCCGCGAGGTTCTTCGTCTTGAGGATGGCGGTCGTCGTCGCCTCGACGTCGATCGCACCGCCGCGCCGCATGGCGTTGGCGAGCAGGTAGACCGAGTCGTACGTGTAGATGCCCCAGGTGCCCGGCGTCTTGCCGAAGGCCTTGGAGTAGTTCGACACGTACGCGCGCGCCTTCTTGTTGCCGAACTGGCTCGGCGTCGGCGTGCCGCTGAACACGCACTTGCTGGAGGCCGCGGCGCCCGCCTGCTTGATGAAGGCGGGGTCCTGGTTGGCGAGGCCCATGAAGCACTTGGCCGTGGTGCCCGACGCCGCGAGCGCGGTCGCGATCTTCGAGCCCTGCGGGTAGTACGTGCTCACGTAGACCACGGTCGGGTTGTTGGCGAGACCCTGCTGGACGGCGGCGGTGAAGTCCGTCTGCGTCGGGTCGATCGCGATGCGGCTGACCAGCACGCCCTGCTTGCTGAGCGCCTTCTGCAGGCGATCCGACATGCCGTCCGTGAAGTCCTCGGTGTCGTCCGAGAGGATCGTCACCTTCGCCGGCTTCTGCTCCGTGATCCACTCGACCTCGACCGGCGAGATCTGCGAGTTCTTCGGCTGGACGGTCACGCCCATGCCCGTCGTCTCATCGGTCGACGTCAGCTGCACCGGCAGGATGCCGGCCTTCTCGTACATCGGCAGCGTCTTCACGCCGACGGACGAGTTGTACGGCCCGATGACCGCGTACGGGCGCTTCTTGATCAGCGCCTTGGCGGCGTTCACACCGGTCGCCGCGTCGGCCTTGTCGTCGGCGGTGACCAGCTTGATCTTCAGGCCGAGGATGCCGCCGGCCTTGTTGATCTCGTTGACCGCGAGCTGCGTGCCCCGCAGCATGTCGCGGCCGTTGGCCTCCTGCGGGCCGGACAGCGGTCCCTCGAAGCCGAGCAGGAGCGTGCCCTGCGACGCCCGGTCGACGGGCTTGGCCGCGACCAGCGGCGCCGCGATCAGCAGCGCCAGCAGGGCGGTCAGGATGATGGACATGCGAACGCGCAAGGGGGATCTCCTACGTGGTGGAATGTCGGAAGGGTAGCGGGCGGGGTTGGTGGTGGTCAGTGCACCCCGAAGGGGTCAGACGGTTTTGGGGTGTGCGGCTATCCGGAAGGACGACCCGCTTGCTCACACACCCCAAAACCGTCTGACCCCTTTGGGGTGCACCGACCACCACCTACCCAGGCCTCCCGAAGCCGTCGATGTCGGTGTTCCCCCGCCACGCCGTGTACGTCCGCGCGCGGACGGCGTCGCCCGCGTTGCCCTCGATCGTCTCGACCGTCCGCGCGTCGGCCCGCACGACGATGCCGACGTGGCCGCGGCGGAACCAGATGATGTCGCCGGGCTGCGGGTCGGCGACGAGTCGCTCGCGGTAGCGCCCTCGCAGCGCGAACCACGCGCGCACGTCGCCCGTCCACGCCAGGCGCCAGCCGCCGGAGGCGCCGCCGGTGAACGGCATCCCAGCGGCCCGCAGCACCCACGACACGAAGTCCGCGCACCACGCTTCCGCGTTGCCGTCGGTGAACTGCAGGATCGCGGGGCTGCGGTTGGAGCCGGGTGGCTCCTCCACGATGCCCAGCGCGAGAAGGTCGTTCGCGATGGCGACCACGCGCGCGCCGTCCCCGTCGGGCAGCGGCGCCGCGCGCAGGACGGGGATCGCGGGGCCCGGTGCCACGGCGGCCGGTGGTGCCGACAGCCGCGCCGACGCCACGGCGTCCCGCAGCGGACCCATCAGGGCGATCGCGGCTGCGGTGCACACGGACATCAGCGCGAGCCACTCGACCGCCGCCTGCCCGCGGCGGTGCCTCACCAGAGGACCGGTCCGATCAGGTCGCGCAGCACGAGCACCTGACCGCCGACGATCACGAGCAGCGCGGCCGGCGCGAGCAGGCCGCCGACCACGAGCATCATCTTCGGCGCCGCGGCCGCCGCCCGCTCCCGCCCCTCGGACCGCGCCCGCAGGCGGGCGTCGGAGGCGAGCAGCCTCAGTGAGGCGGCGATCGGCACGCCGAGC
>JAUMCA010000099.1:0-15317 GCA_032119475.1 Thermoleophilia bacterium
CCCTGCCGATCGGCCATCGCCCCGCTACATCGGGACGCGGGCCATGACCTTGGTGGTCAGGGCCTTGCGGATCCGCTCGTCCGGGATGCGCTCGAGCGCGTCCTCGAGGAACCCCTCGACGATCACGCGGTCGGCCTCCGCCGCGGGGACGCCTCGGCTCATCAGGTAGAAGCGCAGCATCGGATCGACCGGGCCGGCCGTCGCGCCGTGGGTGCAGCGGACGTCATTGGTGTCGATCTCGAGGCCCGGGATGCTGTCGGCGCGGGCCTTCGGGGAGAGCATCAGGTTGCGGTTCTCCTGGTAGGAGTCCGTGCCGTGCGCGCCCTCGGCCACGCGGATGACGCCGCGCCACACGGAGCGGGCCGTGTCGAGCAGGACGCCCTTGAAGGCGAGGTCCGACACCGCGTTCGGCGCGTCGTGCTCCTGGGTCGTGTCGAGGTCCAGGTGGCGCTTGCCGTCGACGACGTAGACGCCGCTCAGACGCCCGGTGGCGCCCTCGCCCGTCAGGCGGGTCTCCATGCGGGTCTTGCCGGTCCTGGCGCCCGTCGAGCAGGCAGCCCACTCGAGCGTGGCGCCCTTGGCCACGTCGGCGCGATGCGCCGCGAAGTGCAGCGCGTCGTCGTGGCGATCCTGCACCACGACGTAGGTGAGGTGGGCGCCATCGGCGACGACGATCTCCGCGACGCCGTTCGCGTAGCCCGGCTGCCCGGTCAGGTGCTCCTCGACGATCGTGGCCTCGGCACCCTCGCCGAGGTCGATGATGACGCGCCACTGCTGGGACGCGCCGGCCGTCGCGATCTCGTACGCCGTGTGGAACGGGAGCGCGACCTTCACGCCGGCCGGGACGTGCAGCAGCACGCCGTCGGTCCACAGCGCACCGCTCTGGGCGGCGAACTTCTCGTCGTAGCCGACGATGCGCCCGAGGATCGGCTCGATCAGGTCGGTGTGCTGGTCCGCGAGGCGCGCCAGGCTGCCGAACACGACGCCCTGGGCCGCCGCGGACGCCTCGAGGGACTCCGTCGAGACGACCCCGTCGCGCATGACCAGCCGGCCCGCGTGGTCGCCATCGGCGAGGATCGCGCCGGTGGCCTCGCCGGACGGCGCCGCCGTCGCCGGGGCGTAGGCGTCGAAGTCGATCCCGCGCAGCGAGGTGAAGCGCCAGTGCTCGTCGGACAGCGACGGGACCGAGAGGGCCTCGTCGTGCTCCGCCGCGCTGCGGCGCTGCTGCTCGAGCCACGTGCTCATCCGACCGAGCCCTCCATCTGCAGCTGGATCAGCCGGTTGAGCTCGACCGCGTACTCGAGCGGCAGCTCCTTGGTGATCGGCTCGATGAAGCCGGCGACGATCAGCGCCGACGCCTCGGCCTCGGACAGGCCGCGGCTCATGAGGTAGTAGATCTGCTCCTCGCCGAGCTTCGACACCGTCGCCTCGTGGCCGATGTCGACCTGATCGGCGGAGATGTTGATGTACGGGTACGTGTCCGTGCGCGAGATCGGATCGATGATCAGGGCGTCGCAGACGACCTTGGACTTGGAGTGCTCGGCGTCCTTGTTGACCCGCAGCAGGCCGCGGTACGAGGAGCGACCGCCGTCCTTCGAGATCGACTTCGACGTGATGACGCTCGTCGTGTTCGGCGCGACGTGGGTGATCTTGCCGCCGGCGTCCTGGTGCTGGCCCTCGCCCGCGAAGGCGATCGACAGGATCTCGCCGTGGGCGCGCTCGCCGTTGAGGATCACGGCCGGGTACTTCATCGTGACCTTCGACCCGAGGTTGCCGTCGACCCACTCCATCGTCGCGTCCTCCTCGGCCACCGCGCGCTTGGTGACGAGGTTGTAGACGTTGCCCGACCAGTTCTGGATCGTCGTGTAGCGGCAGCGTCCGCCCTTCTTGACGATGATCTCGACGACCGCGGAGTGCAGCGAGTCGGACGAGTACGTCGGCGCGGTGCAGCCCTCGACGTAGTGCACGTAGGCGCCCTCGTCGACGATGATCAGCGTCCGCTCGAACTGGCCCATGTTCTCCGCGTTGATGCGGAAGTACGCCTGGAGCGGCTGCTCGATCCGCACGCCCGGGGGCACGTAGATGAAGGAGCCGCCCGACCAGACGGCCGAGTTGAGCGCCGAGAACTTGTTGTCGGCCGCCGGGATCACCGTCGCCCAGTACTCGCGGAACAGGTCCTCGTGCTCGATCAGCGCCTGATCGGTGTCGAGGAACAGGACGCCCATGTCCTCGAGCTCCTTCTTGAGGCTGTGGTAGATCACCTCGGACTCGTACTGGGCGCCGACGCCGGCCAGGAACTTGCGCTCGGCCTCGGGGATGCCGAGGCGCTCGAACGTGTTCTTGATCGTCTCGGGGACGTCGTCCCACGAGCGCGAGTTGTGCTCGGTGGGCTTCAGGTAGTAGAAGATGTCGTCGAAGTCGATGCCGCTGAGGTCCGCGCCCCACTGCGGCATCGGCTTGCTCTTGAAGATCTCGTACGCCTCGAGGCGGTAGTCGAGCATCCACTGCGGCTCGCCCTTGTGGGCCGAGATCTGGCGGATGATGCCCTCGTTGAGGCCGCGCTCGACCTTGATGACCGGCGCCTCGGCGTCGTGGAAGCCGTACTTGTAGCCGCCGAGGTCGACGTCGACGCTGCTCATGCCCGCACCTCCTCGGTGATGTCGGCGTAGCCGGAGGTCTCGAGCTCATGCGCGAGCTCCGGCCCGCCGCTCTTGACGATGCGCCCGCCCATCAGCACGTGGATCCGATCCGGCTTCACGTGGTCGAGGATGCGCTGGTAGTGGGTGATGATCAGCGCGCCCATGTCGGGGCCGACGAGCGCGTTGATGCCGTCGGAGACGATCCGCAGCGCGTCGATGTCGAGACCGGAGTCGGTCTCGTCCAGGATCGCGATCCTCGGCTTGAGCATCGCCATCTGGAGGATCTCGAAGCGCTTCTTCTCACCGCCGGAGAAACCGTCGTTGAGCGAGCGCGAGGACATCGACTTGTCGATCTCGAGGAGCTCCATCGCCTCCTGGAGCTGCTTGCGGAACTCCGGGATGCGGATCGGGTCGTCCGCGCCCTCCGGGCCGCCCTTGCGGTGGGCGTTGACCGCCATGCGGATGAAGTTGGCGACCGTCACGCCGGGGACGGCGAAGGGGTACTGGAACGAGAGGAAGAGCCCGGCGCGGGAGCGCTCGTCCGCCTCGAGCTCGAGCAGGTCCCGGCCCTCGAACAGCACCTCGCCCGCGGTCACCTCGTAGCCGGGATGGCCCATCAGGACGTGGCTGAGCGTGGACTTGCCGGACCCGTTCGGGCCCATGATGGCGTGGATCTCGCCCCTCGACATCTCGAGGTCGATCCCCTTGAGGATCTCGGTGTCGGTGTCGGTGATGTTGGCGTGCAGGTTGCGGATGACGAGATCGGGCACGGGTGGCTCCTGTGACTTCTTGATCCGCCGGGGTGGCGGGAGCGTGCGTGGGATATTTCGCCGCGTCGGAGGGACGCGGATGATGCGCGTTAGGGTCGTCGAATAAGGGTACCCGAATACGCCGGAATCCGCGCATTTGGCGGGGCCGCGGCGTTACCCGCCCGACTCGGCCCCGGGCGCGCCCTCGCGCAGGTAGGACAGGAGCGCCGTGTCCGTCAGCCACTCCACCGGCGCGTGGTCGTCCGTCAGCACCTCACCGGTCGTCGGCGGCGGCGTGGCGTCCGCCACCAGCGGGACGCAGATGCCGCGCAGGGGCTCGCCGAGCGCGGCGACGCGGGCGGAGGCGCCCTCCGCGGTCGCCGCGTCGCGGTAGCCGGTGACGACCGTGTTGTACCGATCGACGCGGTACGACTCGACGTGCGGGAGCACGGCGGCCATCGTGCGCTCGATCCGCTGCAGCGCCCGGTCGTCGCCGGGGGGCGCGCCGACGTTGATCATCACGGCGCCGTTCGGCGTCAGCCGGTCCCTGACCAGCTCGAAGAACTCCCGCGTCACCAGGTGGAACGGGATGTACGGCTGGCGGTAGGCGTCGATCACGATCGCGTCGAAGCGCGCGTCCGTCGCCTGGAGCCACGGCCGCGCGTCGGCGGTGTGCGCCGTCAGGTTCGCCTCGCCCATGCCGAAGAAGCGGTACCCGGCCTCCGTCACGGAGCCGTCGATCTCGACGCCGTCCACCCGCCAGGTCGGCCAGAAGCGCGCGTACTGGACCGCGGTGGTGCCGGCGGCGTTGCCGAGCACCGCCAGCCGGCCGTCCTCGGGCCGGTCCGTCAGCGCCGGCAGGCACAGCGGCCGATCCCAGTAGCCGCCGACGAGGCCCGATGGACCTACGCGGATCGAATGCGTCGCCCAGCCCTCGTTGAGGCGCAGGACGCGATCGCCGTCCTGCTCCTCGACCACCTGGACGAACTGGTACGGGGACTCGCCCTCCCACAGGACGCGATCCCCCGGTGCCGCCTTGACCCCCGTCTCGGGGACGAGGAGCAGCAGCGCGATGACGGCCGGTGCGACCAGGGCGCGGCGCGGTAGGAGCGGGATCGCGGCGAGCGCGAGGCCGAGCGCGAACACGAGCAGCGTGCGCCGCGTGCCGATCCACGGCACCAGGAGCAGCACGGAGGCGAACGTCCCGAGCAGCGAGCCGACCGTCGACAGCGCGTACAGCCGGCCGGCCACGCGACCCGCCTCCTCGATCGACGGCACGGCGAGGCGGATCGCCCACGGGGCGACGGCGCCGAGCGCCGTGATCGGGATCGCGAAGGCGAGCAGGACGGCGACGAACGACCCGATCAGCACGCCGGCGGACACGTCGGCGAAGGCATCCGTCGCCGCGGTCAGGATCGGCCGCGTCGCGAAGGGCAGGATCGCGACGGCCACCGCGGCGGCGAGCACCGTGGCGCCGAGGTAGCGCGGCTGCGGGTAGCGGTCGGCGACCTTGCCGCCCAGCCAGTACCCCGCCGACAGGTACAGCAGCGTCAGGCCGATGACGTTCGCCCAGACCAGCGTCGAGGTGCCGAAGAAGGGGGCGAGGAGGCGCGCGGCGGTCAGCTCCACCCCGAGCGTGCAGAACCCGCCCAGGAACACCAGCACGTAGAGGCGGGCGCGCGGCACGCCGACACGGTAACGGCTCACGGCGGCCTGCCGTCGTCCGGACTCCGGAAGGGCGGGTCCCCGTGGCTTAACGCAAACGCAACAGAAGAGTTCGTCCTGCCTTCACAGTCCGCCGATAGAACTAGGGCCATGACCGACTGGACCCCGCAACAGCCCCCGTACCGCACCCCCTACTCGGCCACCCCGCCGCCGGCCGCGCAGCCGCCCAAGCCGCGTGGCAGCCGCATGGTCGTCCCGGTGCTCCTCGCCTCCCTGCTGTCAGCCGGCCTCGCCGCCGGCACGACCGCCCTCATCGTGGGCGGCGAAGGCGGCGGCACGACGACGATCGTGCAGGACAACGCTTCCGTGTCCGAGCCGGCGATGCAGTCCGGCGGAGCGTCCTCGGCGACCGCGACCGCGGCCGTCGCGGGGGCCACGATGGACGTCGCCGCGATGTACCGGAAGTACGGCTCCGGCGTCGTCCGCATCGACCACGGCAGCGGCCTCGGCTCGGGCTTCGTGTTCGACAAGGACGGCTACATCCTGACCAACGCCCACGTCGTCGACGGCGCCGACGGCGACATCACCGTCTCGTTCTCGAACGAGGAGCGCGTGACCGCCGAGGTGGTCGGCGTCGACAACGCGACCGACGTCGCCGTGCTCAAGGTCGACATGCCGAGCTCGGCCCTGACCGTGATCCCGCTCGGCAGTTCGCGGGATCTGCAGGTCGGCTCCCCCGTGGTCGCCATCGGCAACCCGTTCGGGCAGGACCGCACCGTGACGACCGGCATCATCTCCGCGGTCGCCCGCTCGATCCAGGCGCCCAACGGCTTCTCGATCAACGGCGCGATCCAGACGGACGCCGCGATCAACCAGGGCAACTCCGGCGGCCCGCTGCTGGACATGCGCGGTCAGGTGATCGGCATCAACTCGCAGATCAACACCGGCGGGACGGGCAGCGGCAACGTCGGCATCGGCTTCGCCGTCCCGGTCGACCTCGTCAAGCAGGTCGCCTCCGAGATCATGGAGACGGGCAAGGCGCAGCACGCCTGGCTCGGCGTCCAGCTGTCCGACGTCGACGAGGAGCTCGCGTCGCAGGTGAAGGTCGGCACCGACCGCGGCGCGATGATCGCCGGCATCACCGAGGGCTCCCCCGCGGCCAAGAGCGATCTGAAGGGCGCGACGGGCCAGACCATGATCAACGGCCAGAGCTACGCGATCGGCGGCGACGTCGTGATCGAGGCCAACGGCGCGCGGATCGATGACACGCGGGACCTGCAGGGCGTCGTCTCGTCGCTCAAGCCGGGCGCCGAGCTGGACCTCGTCGTCGTCGGTCAGGATGGCGAGCAGCGCACCGTCACCGTGACGCTCGGCGACCAGCCGCAGAGCGCCACCGCGCTCAACCGCTAGCCCGCACCGCACTCCAGCCGCTCCGGACCCCGCCCACTCCTCCGGGGGCCCCGGGGCGGCTGGTCGTCTAGCGGCGCTGGTCGGCGATCTGCGCGAGCAGCGCGACGATCGTGCCGATGACCACCCACACCACCGCACCGGCGACCGCGGCGCCGATGCCGACCGCGATCGTGAACGCCTCACCGCCCACGAGGCCGACGGTGAGGGCGACCGCGGCGTGCAGGACCGCCATGGCGTACGCGGCGACCGCGGCCCGCGGGGCCTGGCCGACCGCACGGGAGAAGCGCTCGGGGATCGTGTCCATTGCGGACATCGTACCGACGGTCGCCCGGCACGGGGTACCGTTGTGGTTGCGCGGCGAGGCCGCGCTCTCCTCGCATGCGCGCACTCCTGATCGTCAACCCCGTCGCCAGCCGCGTCAACGACGCGGTCGAGCGCACCGCGTGCCGCGAGCTCGAGGAGGTGGCGACGGTCGAGGTGGTCCGCACCACCCGGCGGCTGGAGGCCGCCGAATTCGCCGCGCGCGCGGCGCGGGACGGCTTCGAGGCGGTCGTCGTCCTCGGCGGCGACGGCACGGCGAACGAGGTGCTCAACGGGATCGGCGCCGAGCTGCCCATCGGGCTCCTGCCGGGCGGGGGCACCAGCGTCATGCCCCGCAACCTCGGGTTGCCGCCCTCGATCCCCGCGGCGGCGCGGCGCCTCGCCGCCGCCCTGCGGGAGGGCCGCGAGCGGAAGGTGCCGGTCGGGCGCATCAACGGCCGCCGCTTCGCCTTCAACGCCGGCGTCGGCCTCGACGCCGAGGTGGTGCGCCGCGTCGACGGGCGGGAGCGCACCGCCAAGCGGCGGCGCTCGCCCGACGTCGTGTTCGCCCGCGAGCTGGCCAAGCTGGTCGCCCGCGGCGCCTACAGCCAGCCGCGCATCACCCTGCACGTCAACGGCCAGAGCGACCGCGTCGCCTTCGTGTTGGCGGTGAACCTCGCGCCGTGGTCGTACGTCGGGCCGCTGCCGCTCGACCTCGCGCCGACCGCGACGGCCGACGGCGGTCTCGACATCGTCGCGCCGCGCCGGATGTACCGCCGCGACGTGGCGGGCTTCGCGCAGCGCGTCCTCGTCGACCACCGCCACGCGCGCGGCCATGGCGATCCCCGCATCGCCTACTGGCACGACGTCAGCCTCGTCGAGCTCCGCTGCGACGTCCCATACCCCGCGCAGGCCGACGGCGACCTGCTGGGCGAGGTGATGGACGTCCTGATCGAGGTCGATCCGGTGGGCGCGCGCTACCTGATCTGACCCGTACGATTCGCGCATGGATCTCCTCGTCGCCCTCAGCCAGGGAGCCGGCCTCGCGGTCGCGTGCGGCATCGTCGCCCTGCTCCCCCTCGGCGTCCTCGCGGTCGCCGCCCTGCTCGGCTGGGTGCCGGGCGCCGTGCCGTTCGCCGATGACGTCGCGTTCATCGCGGGCGCGTGGGCCGTCGGCATCGCCGAGGCCGTCGCCCGGGCCGTCCTCCCCGTCCCCGTGCGCATCGCGCTGAGCGGCGTGGGCGGAGCCGCCGCGTTCGAGGTCGCGGCGGGGAACCGGATCCTCTTCGCGGGCCTCCTGCTCGGCGCGCCGATCGGCGCCGGCACCGCGTGGGTCAGCACCCGCATGGTGGATCGCGCGATCGCGGGAGGCGGCACCCGCTGGGGCGTCACGGCGATCGTGGCGGTGGCCGGCGTGGCCGTCGCCGCGGTGGCGATCGTGCCGTTCGTCGGCTTCGCGCTCGTCCTCGTCGTCGTATGGGGCGCGTACCGCTCCCGCCGCGACGATCAGGACCGCTACGCGGGGCTCCGCGTCCTGCGGTGATCCGCCGCGGGGCCATCGCGCTCGCCATCGCGCTGGCCCTCGCGGTCGGCGCGGTGCCCGCCGTCGGCGCGGGTGCGCCGCGGCTGACCCCGGATCAGGCCAAGGCGGTGGCCGAGGGCGTGCCGGAGATCCGCGCGCTGTCGCTGCGCAACCCGCTCGCCACCTGGTCGTGCGTGCTCGACCGGCCGGAGGGCGCGTGGGACTGCACGCTGATCGCGCCGTCAGACGGCAAGCCGCTCGGTCTCGTGACGGTGCGCGACGCAGACCGCCGCGTCCTGGCCTCATCCGTCATCCGCGAGGCGGCACCGACCAAGCGGCTGTCCGAGGCGGAGGCGACCCGGATCGCCGAGCGAGACGACGCGGTCCGCGGCTGGATCGCGCGCTACGAGGATGCCGGACGCGAGACCCGGTCGCGCGCGGCGCTCGAGACCGGCGTCTGGAAGGTCCGCTGGTGGGCGGGATCGACCCAGGTCGCCGAGGTGGGCGTGAGCGACGCCACGGGCGAGCGCACCTACGCGCGCACCGGCCCGCAGGTCGCGTGGTCGATGGCCCGCGGCGGCCACGGCTTCGGGAAGATGATCAACGAGCCGTGGATCTTCGGCCCGCTGATGCTCGTCTTCGTGCTCGTGATGGTCGACTGGCGGCGACTGCGGTCGTGGCGCACGCTCGACGTCCTCGCGATCGTGTCGCTGGCCGGCTCGCTGTGGTGCTTCAACCAGGGCCTCGTGTTCTGGGCGGTGCCGCTCCAGTACCCACCGCTCGTCTACCTCCTGGCCCGGCTGATCGCGATCGGCATCGGCCGTGCCGAGCGTCCCGCCTTCACGACCAACCTGCCGCTCTGGGCGATGGTCGCGATCCTGCTGGTCCTGGTGGGCGGGCGCATCGGCCTGAACGCGTACTCGTCGAACGTCGTGGACGTCGGCTACGCCGGCGTCGTCGGCGCCGACCGCATCCTCGACGGGCGCAGCCCGTACGGATCGTTCCCCGTCCGCACCGGGACGCCGTGCGGCAAGCGCTACGCCGACGGCTCGAACAGCGCGTACGTCCAGGCGGACGGCGCGTGCGAGACGGCGATCGAGCGGGGCGATACGTACGGTCCCGCGATGTACGCGGCGTACGTGCCGGGGGTGGCCATGCTCGGCTGGACCGGCCGCTGGGACGACCTCCCCGCCGCGCACTTCACGGCCGGCTTCTTCGACCTCCTCGCCGGCCTGGGCCTCGCGCTGTTCGGCTGGCAGTTCGGCGGGCGTCGGCTCGCCGCCGCGTTGGCGCTGTTCTGGTTCGCCGTGCCCTGGACGGCGTACACGTTCATGAGCAACTCGAACGACACGATCGTCGCGGCCCTGCTCGCGTGGGGCGCGGCGCTGATCGCGCGCCCGCTCGGTCGCGGCGCGCTCCTGATGCTGGCGGCGCTCGCGAAGTTCGCGCCGCTGATCCTGATCCCGCTCTGGCTGCGGCTGGACCGACCCGGGCCCGCCGCGCCGGGCGAGTGGCCGTACGGGGCGCCGCGCCTGCCGGCGTCCCCCGCCGCGC
This sequence comes from Thermoleophilia bacterium, assembly GCA_032119475.1. Classification (GTDB taxonomy): domain Bacteria; phylum Actinomycetota; class Thermoleophilia; order Gaiellales; family F1-60-MAGs149; genus F1-60-MAGs149. Next base: position 9,840 of record JAUMCA010000099.1, read on the forward strand.
GCCTGTGGGCGTGGGTGCGCCCGGGTCCGGGGGCTGGACGGACGGCCCTCGGCATGGGGCTCGTCGTCGTCGTGCTGGCGGCCGGCCTGATCGCCCTCGACGGCACGGGCGCGCTGCGGACGTTCTGGGACCGCACGTTCGGCTGGCAGCTGGATCGCCCCTCGCCGTTCTCGATCTGGGACTGGGGCGACTACCCGGGCTTCCCCGACCTCGCGCGGCTCCAGACGGCGCTCAAGGGCGCACTGGTGCTCGGTGCGGTGGCGCTGTTCCTCGTGCCCCGGCGCCTCGACGCGACCCGCGCGCTGGCACTGGCCGGCGCGCTCCTCGTCGGCTTCCAACTCGTGCTGACGCACTGGATGTACCTCTACCTGCCGTGGGCGCTCGTCTACCTGGGGATCGCACTGCTGGCCCCGCGCGTCGCCCGGCGCACCGCGCAGCCGGCGCCCACCGGCCTGCCCCGCCGCGCGGTGACCCCGCCCACCGGCGCGGGACGGGTGTTGCAAACGGACGCGTGACCTCTGTACCGTTCCGTCAACAGGAGGTCCCAGATGCCCACCCGCCGCTTCACGCCCACCCGGCTCGTCGTCGCCCTGGTCGCCGTCGCCGTGCTCGCCATCGGCGCCGGCCCGGCCGCCGCGCAGACGCTCAACGCGGGCGAGTTCCTCGTCAACATGCCGCTGCCCGGCGGCACGCAGGCCGAGCAGCCAACCTGCACGCCCGCGATCGAGACGATCGCCATGTCGGGCGGCACCGCCAAGTGCACGCTCAACAAGGTGCTGACGGGCAACGTCGCGAACGGCACGGTGTCGAACGCGACCCTGGCCGGGCAGTACGGCGCCGGCTTCTCGAGCGGGACCATGACGCGCACCTGCGACATGAACCAGGCGATGACGATGGACATCACGTTCGTCGCGGGCGCGATCCTGTCGGGCGGCCAGCCGAAGATCGCCGGCGGCGGCAGCATCGTCATGACCTGCACCTGGAAGATGACCTTCCCCGACGAGAAGGCGTCGACCCTCGAGGGCACGATGGAGATGAACGCCTCGATGTCCTCGAGCGACTTCCAGCCGACCGCCACCGGCGGCGCCGACATCAAGATGGACTTCAAGGTCTACGTCACGCGCGGCACCGGCGTCTTCGACGGCTACACCGGCAGCGGCTCGCTGTCGCAGGAGCAGGCGATGGCGCTGCTCGGCGGCCAGGCGCCGAGCGGGGGCGGCGGCAGCAGCACGCCGGCGCCGCCGACGGGCGGTGGGACCACCACGCCGCCGACGGGCGGTGGTTCGACCGTGCTTCCCGACAACGTGTGCGCTTCCCTCACGCTCCCGAGTGGATGCACGATTGACCAGGCGCGCGCCTACTGCGCGGCGTACCCGTCGAACCCGACGTGCCAGGCGTCGCCGTTCAGCATGGAGGCGCGCCGTGGGCCGAGCCAGCGCCAGTCCGGCGACGCCCTCACGCTGAAGCTGGTCAAGAAGGCGGGCGCCGTGCGCATCCTCAGCCCGCTGCCCAAGCCCGGCACGAAGCAGGCCGCGAAGGTCAAGGCCTCGACGCGCGTGAAGCTCGTGGCCACGGCCGGCGCGGTCTGCACGGTCAAGGCGAGCACGGGCAAGGTCGTCGGCAAGGCCACCGCGAAGGACTCGGCCAAGACGATCTCGATCCGCGCGAAGGCCGGCTCCTACACGGGCGCCAAGTGGATTCAGGCGACCTGCACGCTGGGCGGCAAGTCGTTCACGTCCGAGCGCGTGAAGGTCAAGCTCTAGGCGGGATCAGATCGCGCGACGGAAGCCCTCGGCCTCCGTCGCGCGACCGTCCGCGTCGCAGGTGACGAGCAGGCCCTCGAGCCGCACGTCGGCCGCCGACGGCTCGAGCCGCTGCGGCTGCTGCAGCAGGAAGCGCCGCAGCGACTGCTCCCGCTTGGCGCCGATGACGCCGTCGTGCGGGCCCGTCATGCCCGCGTCCGTGATGTAGGCGGTGCCGCCGGGCAGGACCCGCCAGTCGGACGTCTGCACGTGGGTGTGCGTGCCGACGACGGCGGTCACGCGGCCGGCGAGGTGCCAGCCGAGCGCGACCTTCTCGCTGGTCGCCTCCGCGTGGACGTCGATGATCACGATGGGCGTGGACCGGTGCGCCTCGTCGACGAGCGCGTCGATGACGCTGAACATCGACTGCGCGGGCTCCATGGTGAACGAGCCGAGCAGGTTGATCACCGCGACCGCGGTCCCCCCGGCCGTCTCGACGACCTGCAGCCCGCGCCCCGGCAGCCGGTCGAGCAGGTTCGCGGGGCGCACCACGCGCTGCGCCTCGACGAGGTACGGCGCGAGCTCCTTGCGCCGCCACAGGTGGTTGCCGAGGGTCAGGCAGTCGGCGCCCGCCGCGAGCAGCCGGTCGGCGAGGCGCGGCGTGAGCCCGGCGCCATCTGCCGCGTTCTCCGCGTTCGCGACGACGCAGTCGAGGTCGAGCTCCGCGCGCAGCGCGCGCAGGTGCTCCTCGACCGCGGTCACCCCGGGTGCGCCGTAGACATCGGCGAGGACGAGGATCCTCACGTGGCCGCCACCGCGGTGGCCGGGCGCACCTCGATCTGGATGCGGTTGCCGCCGTCCTGGGTGTAGCGCGCGAGCACCGGCTCGAGCGCGCCCGTGACGTCGACCACGCGCCCGATGCGGGTCCACGCCTCGGGGCGCGTGGACACCGGGGTGCCGACCGACAGATCCGGATCGGCCTGGAGCCCGCTGGCCACCACGACCACGCCGGGATTGGCCAGCGGCTCGATCGCGATCTGGTCGCCGTACGCCACGCCCTCGACGATCAGCGGCGTGATCGACAGCACCTTGCCGTCCACGGGTGCGTAGACCTCGGTCGCGACGGGCGCCCCCACGTCGACCGCCTCCGGCTCGCCGTCGGCGTTGTAGCGCGGGCCCCCCGCCTCGTCCGCGGCGAAGGCGGCGACGAGGCGGCCGAGCACCCCCTCGTCGACCGGCTGGCCGACCGGCGTCAGCGGCAGCGCGGACGAGCCCGTGACCGGATGGAACAGGATCGCCGTGATGCGGGTCTGCTGGATCGGGACGAGCAGCACGAGATCGTCCTGCCGCGCCAGAGACTGCGGCTGCGGCGGGCCGGCCGGGAGGATCCGCGTGGCCGGCGCGATCGACGGGATCAGCCCGCCCCCGCGGAGGCCCACCACCTGCAAGGCGCCGATCACGAGCACCCCGGCCGCGAGGGCGATCGCCACCAGGAGCCGCGCGCGGCCGTGCGGACGGACCGGCGGGGTCGGCGGCGGGAGGAGGATGTCGATCCCGGAACCGGACAGCTCCACGGTCGCGACATCGGCCTGCTCGTCGTGCACGGCCATGGGCTGAGTCTACCGGCCGCGCGGAACCGGCTACGGCACTGGGGCGGCCGCGGGCTCCGTCGAGGCGACCGTGACGCCCGGCTCCGCCGGCGGAACGGCCGTCGGATCCGGTGGCGGCGCGATCGTCGCCGTGGTATCCGGCGGCGGCTCGACGGGCACGAGCTCCTCCGGCAGCGTCTCGTCCGGGGCCGGCTCGGGCGTGGTCGGCTTCGGCTTGGGCTTCGGCATCTGGAGCGTGATCGACGGCGCCTCGACCGGCTCGACCACGCGGTCGGCGAACTTCGAGGTGAAGGGCGCGAAATCGACCGGCTGGCGCGGCGCGCGGAAATCGCGCGGCGGCGTCCCGGCCAGGGCCGCGTCCATGAAGAGGTGCCAGATATCCGCCGGCAGCGTCGGACCGGACACCGCGGCCACGCCCTCGATGTTGTACAGGGGCTTCGTCGCGTCGGGGTAGCCGATCCACACGCAGGCCGCGAGATCCGGCGTGTAGCCGCAGAACCAGGCGTCCGTGTTGTCGTCGGTGGTACCGGTCTTCCCGGCCTGCGGCCGGCCATCGCTCGTCCGCGCCCCGGTGCCGGTGCCGCCGTACATGTTGTCGCCGAGGATGCGCGTGACCTCCGCGGCCACGCCGTCCTGGATCACCCGCACGCCCCGCTCACGGCGCTGGAGGATCTCGGCCCCGTCCGCGTCCTCCACCGAGCGGATCGCGGTCGGCGGGTTGTAGACGCCGCCGTTGGCGAGCGTCGCGTAGGCCGTGGTCATCTCGAGCGGCGAGACGCCGTTGGCACCGAGGGTGATCGAGGGCACGGGCTCCAGCTCGGACTGCCGGACGCCGAGGCGCTTCGCCATCTGCACGATGTTCGACGGGCCGACGTCGATCGCGAGCTGCGCGTAGACCGTGTTGTCGGACGCGAGCGTCGCCTGCTCGAGCGACACGGCACCGCCGTAGGAGCCGCCCGCGGTGCCGACCGTCCAGGTCGGCGAGCTGTCGTCCGGCGTCCACGTGAACGGCGCCGACATGTACTGCGTGCCGTTCGGGTCGATGCCCTGCTCGATGGCCGTGGCGAGGGTCATGGTCTTGAAGGTCGATCCGGGCTGCCGGCGCCCCTGCGTCGTCAGGTCGAACTGGTCCTTGCGGAAGAAGCGGGTGGAGGCCATCGCGACGATCTCGCCCGTCCGCGGGCGGATCGCGACGATCGCGGCGTCCGGGTCGCCCGGCGTCGGCAGCACCTTCTTCATGGCGGCCCGGGCCTGGGCCTGCAGGCGCGGGTCGAGGGTCGTGCGGATGCGAAGCCCGCCGGCGCGCACCGCGGCCTCGCCGATCTCGGGGTCCTGCGCGAGCTCGTCGGAGACGTAGCGGACGAAGAACGACTCCCTGACCGCCCCGTAGATCCGGCCGTTCTTCAGGTCCAGCGGCTCGGCGTTGGCCTTCCGCTCCTGCGCGGCGCTGATCTTCCCCGTGTCCCGCAACGCGGCCAGCACCTGGGAGCGACGCTCCTTGGCTGCCTCCGGATTCGCGTACGGGTCGTAGTACGACGGCAGCTGGGGCAGGCCGGCGAGCAGCGCCGCCTCGGCGAGCGTGAGGTCCTCGGCCGGCTTCGCGAAGTAGGTCTGCGCCGCCGCCTCCACGCCGTAGGCGTTGTTGCCGTAGAAGACCGTGTTCAGGTAGGCGGTCAGGATCTGGTCCTTCGTGAAGCGATCCTCGAGCTGGATCGCGAGCAGCGCCTCGCGCAGCTTCCGGTCGAAGGTGCGCTCCTTGACGATGTAGATCTGCGAGATCAGCTGCTGGGTGAGCGTCGACCCGCCCTGCACGACGGCGCCGGCGGCGATGTTGCGCGCCATCGCCCGGGCGATCCCGCGTGCGTCCACGCCGCTGTGCTCGTAGAAGCGGCGATCCTCGATCGCGACCGTGGCGCGCTTCATCCACGGCGAGATCCGCGCGCTCTTGACGGGCTGGCGGTTCTCCTCGCTGGCGAGCACGCCGAGGCTCTCGCCGCGGCCGTCGAAGACCGTGCTGTTCGAGGCGATCTCCCGCGCCTTGATCGCGTCGAGGTTCGGCAGCTCGTCCATGTAGCGCGCGGCGCCGAACAGGAGCAGCGCTCCGAGCAGCGCCGTGGCCACGGCCA
>JAUMCA010000100.1:0-2276 GCA_032119475.1 Thermoleophilia bacterium
GCGACACCGCCCCCGTTTGTCGTTCGCGAACGTCCGAGGCGGACATTTTGGGCCCGGGCCGAAAATGTCCGCCTCCGTTCCGCATCGTGAGCGGCGGCGACTGGATTGCCCGTAGTTGCGTGCGCCGCACTGCGCACGCGCGCCACGAATTGCGATTTCGCGCGCTCCGCGTTTCGAGGTAGGAGGACATTTTGGGCCCGGGCCCAAAATGTCCCCTCGAATCCTTCATCGGACGGACCTTTCCGTCTACGCTGCCAGCCATGCGACGACCTCTCGAAGACGTGACCGTGCTGGCGATCGAGCAGTACGGCGCCGGGCCCTGGGGCACGGTGCACCTCGCCGACCTCGGTGCCCGCATCATCAAGCTGGAGGACCCCCGCTCGAAGGGCGACATCGGCCGTTACGTGCCGCCGTTCCAGGAGGGCGAGGACTCGCTCTTCTTCGAGACGTTCTGCCACAACAAGGAGTCGATCTCGATCGACATGCGCAGCGCCGAGGGACGCGCGACGTTCGAGCGCCTCGTGCCGCAGGCGGACGCCGTGTTCTCCAACCTCCGCGGCGACGGGCCGGCGAAGCTGAAGATCCTCTACGACGACCTCAAGGGCCTGAACCCGGCGATCGTCTGCTGCTCGCTGAGCGGGTTCGGCATGACGGGGCCGCGCGCGGCCGAGGGCGGCTACGACTACATCGCGCAGGGCATGGCGGGCTGGATGAGCCTGACCGGCGATCCGGATGGCCCGCCGACCAAGTCGGGCCTGAGCCTCGTCGACATGTCGACCGGCTACGCGGCCGCGTTGGCGCTGATGTGCGCGCTCTGGCGCGCCCGCCGCGACGGCGTCGGCTGCGACGTCGACGTCTCGCTGTTCGAGACCGCGCTCAACCTCGACATGTACGTCACGACGTGGCACCTGTCGCGCGGCTGGGAGCCGATCCGCACGCGCAACTCGTCGCACCCGTCGGTCGTGCCGTTCGGCAACTTCCCGACCGCGGACGGCTGGGTCGTGATCGCCTGCCCGAAGCAGAAGTTCTTCGAGCAGCTCGTCGGCGCCCTCGGCGTCGAGTGGATGCTGGAGGACGAGCGCTTCGCCACGATGGCCGCGCGCCTCGAGCACCGCGACGCCTGCACCGCCGAGCTCGAGAAGGTGCTGACGACGCAGACCACGGCGCACTGGCTGCCGCTGCTCGAGTCGGCGGACGTGCCGAGCGGCCCGATCTACTCGGTGGCCGAGGCCTGCGCCGACCCGCAGACGATCGCGCGCGACCTGATCGCGGAGACGGAGCACCCCGTGCTCGGCACGGTGCGGCAGGTCCGCTCGCCGCTCCGCATGCCGGGGGCCGCCGAGGAGCTCAAGCCCGCGCCGAAGCGCGGCGAGCACACCCGCCAGGTCCTCCAGGACCTCGCGGGCATGGATGACGCAGAGATCAACGCGCTCGCCGAGGCCGGTGCCTTCGGCGACGTGACCGTGTAAGACCGCACCGGGGGAAAAGGGGAACACGATGGGCAAGACCGTGACGATCGATCGGCAGCGCTCCCGCGACCGGATCGAGAACGACATCGAGACGCTGGCGGGGCCGGACTACACCGAGAGCGACGAGTGCATCCGCCGCTACGCCTACACCGACATCTACGAGAACACGCTCCAGTACTTCACGCGTGAGCTCGAGAAGATCGGCTTCGAGGTCTGGCGGGACCCGGTCGGCACGCTGATCGCCTCGAACGTCCCCAAGGGCGCCCCGGCCTTCGGCATCGGCTCGCACTGCGACTCGAACCGCAACGGCGGCAAGTACGACGGCACGCTCGGCGTTGTCACGGCACTCGAGGTCTGCCGCCTCGCGCAGGAGTCCGGCGAGCACGTCCCGCTGCGGCTCATCTCGTTCCTCGAGGAGGAGGGCTCCGGCTTCGGGCAGATGCTGCTCGGCTCGCGGATCATGCTCCAGCGCGTCACCGAGGAGGAGCTCAAGACGACGATCGTCTCGCCCGAGGGCGTGCCGTTCTGGGATGCCGCGAAGGCGGCGGGCTACGCGGTGGAGAACTGGCGCGACGGGATCAACGAGCTCGACGGCCTGACCGGCTGGATCGAGACCCACATCGAGCAGGGCCGCGTCCTGCAGGACACCGGCAACCGCATCGGCGTCGTGCACGCGCTGCCGGGCTACGTCCACGGCGACTTCCACTTCACCGGCCGCGCTGATCACGCCGGCGCGACGCCGATGGACTTCCGCGTCGACGCCGCGATCCCGGCCGCCGAGACGATCCTCGAGGTCGAGCGGCTCGC
>JAUMCA010000101.1:0-11816 GCA_032119475.1 Thermoleophilia bacterium
CGGTGCAGGGCCTGCTCGAGATGCTCGACGTGCCGTACGTCGGATCGGGCGTGCTCGGATCGGCGCTGACGATGGACAAGGACCGCTGCAAGGTGGCCCTGCGCGCGGTCGGCATCGACGTCGCCCGCGACGTGGTGGTGCGGACGGGCGACGACCGCGCCGCCGTGCGCGCGCGGGTGGCCGCGGAGCTCGGCGACGCCGTGTTCGTGAAGCCGGCACGGCTCGGGTCGAGCATCGGCGTCTCCCGCGTGATGCCCGGCGACGACCTCGACGCGGCGCTGGATCTGGCGCTCGCGCACGACGACAAGGTGCTCGTCGAGGAGCTGCTCGCCGCCGACGAGGTGGAGTGCAGCGTGCTCGGCGCCCCGCCCCGGCTCGAGACATCGGTGGTCGGGCGGATCGGGTACGACCGCGACTGGTACGACTACGAGGCGAAGTACGCCGAGGGCGGATCGTGGCTGGAGGCGCCCGCCGACATCCCGATCGAGACGTCGGAGGCGCTGCGGGACATCGCGACGCGCGCGTTCACCGCCTGCGAGTGCCACGGCATGGCCCGCATCGACTTCTTCCGCTGCCCGGACGGTCGCCTCGTCCTCAACGAGATCAACACGATCCCCGGGTTCACCGCGACGAGCTACTACGCGCGGATGTTCGAGGCGAGCGGCCTGCCGTACGCGGACCTGCTCGACCGGCTGATCGCGCTCGCGCTCGAGCGGCACGCCGCCGAGGCGTCGCTGCGGCGCTGACTCAGGCGCCGCGCGGCACGCCGACGACGGCGATGTCGCCGATCGCCACGCTGCACCCGCCGCCGGTGCACGGGACGCGCGACAGCCAGACCAGCACCGCCGTCGCCGGCACACGGCGCGTGACGGCGACCGCCGTCCGCCCGGGCCGCAGGACGCGGGTGGCGGAGGCCGCGCGCCAGTCCCGCGGCGGCCGCTCCGGCAGCGCACCGCGCACGGCGTAGATCGTCACCTCGGCCCCCGCCGGCGCCGCCGCGATCGTCACCCGGGTCACGCGGCTCGGCACCTCCAGCTCGAGCACGAGCCCGACGCCGTCCTTGCCGCCGAAGCCCGCGTCCCTGTAGACCTCGGTCGACCACGTCGACCCGCGCCGGCGGTCCGTCACCCGGACCGCCGTGTCGGCGTTCTCCCGGTTGTCCCCTCCCGGATCGACGGCGGTCACCCGGACCACGCGCAGCCGGCGCGGCGCCGTGGCGGCGCCGGCCGGCGCCTCCTCCACGGCCGTGACCACGGGATCGTCCGCCGTCGTCGGCGGTGGCGCGGTCGGCACCTCGAGCGGCGTCGTGTCCGCCGCCGCGGGGACGACCGTCGTGATCGGACCGGGAAGGCCCTGCTCGGCGCGGTCCCTCCGATCCACGACGGTGGCGACCGCGACCGCGGCGAGCACGGCCACCGCCACGGCCAGCACCCCGACGAGGACCGCGAGGCCCCGCCGCCGCGGCGCGGCGGGCACCTCGATCGCCGTCGCCGGCGCCGCGGCCACGGGCGCGCGGCCGTCCGCGATGCCGCGCAGGGTCGCCGCGACGTCGGCGGCGGTCGGCGGCGACGTCGACTGCATGGCGGCGAGGAGCCCCGCGAGCCGCGGCGGGAAGCCGGGGCGGGCCAGCAGGTCCGCATCCGCCGGCACGCGAGCGGCATCGCGCAGCAGGGCGCCCAGCGCCCGCACGTCGTCGTCCGGACCCGCCGGCGGTGACGCGAGACCGCCCAGCGCGGGATCCTCGATGCGCGGCGGTCCGACCGGATCCAGCACGACGTGGTCGAGATCGAGTGCCCCCTGCGCGAGACCGTGCCGGTGGAGCTCGGCGAGCGCCTCGGCCAGGGGAGCGCCGAGCGCGGCGAGATCGGCCCCCACGGGCGGCGCCCCGCGGCCGGCGAGCGCGGCGCGAGCCGGCGGCGACGACCCGACGGGGGTGACGAGGTACCGGCGAGCCCCCTCGACCCCGTGACCGAGGACGACCGGCAGCGCGGGATGCCGCGCCGCGGCGATGGCCGCCAGTGCCGCATCGGCACCCGGCGCATCCGGCAGCACGGTGACGGTCACGGCGCCGCCCGTGGTCACGTCGCGACCGCGCCAGACGCGTCCCGGGACGAGGGGCACGTCGAGGGCGTAGCGACCGGCGAGCAGGCGGGGCTCCACGGCTCGGAGGGTACCCGCGCCATCCCACCCACCTGCAAGACTCCCCCGCATGGTCCTCTCCGACCGCGGCATCCGCACCGCCATCGCAGCCGGCCGCATCCGCCTCGATCCGTTCGACGACGCCCTCGTCCAGCCCGCCAGCATCGACGTGCGCTGCGACCATCGCTTCCGCGTGTTCCGCAACTCGAGCTACAGCCACATCGACGTGAAGCAGGAGCAGGCGGAGTTGACGGAGCTGATCGCGATCGAGGACGGCGGACCGTTCATCCTCCACCCCGGCGAGTTCGTCCTCGGCGCGACGCTGGAGCGCGTGACGCTCGGCGACGACATCGTCTCGCGCCTCGAGGGCAAGAGCTCCCTCGGCCGGCTGGGGCTGCAGGTCCACTCGACCGCCGGCTTCATCGACCCCGGCTTCGACGGGCACGTCACCCTCGAGCTGGCGAACGTGGCGAACCTGCCGATCACGCTGTACCCGGGGATGAAGATCGGGCAGATGTCCTTCATGGACCTCGACCAGCCCGCGCAGGAGCCGTACGGCTCCGGGGTGCTCGGCTCGAAGTACCAGGGGCAGGTCGGCCCGACGCCCAGCGCGTACTGGAAGAACTTCCGCTGACCGCCTGCGGGAGACCGCCCACCACCCCATCCGGAGTTCGTGATACCTTCGCGCTACCGCGGAAAGGGGGTGGTCCGTTCTTGAATAGCGACAGTACGGCAAGTGGAGGTCGGCGCACGTAGGAGCGCGTCCCTGGACCGACAGGGAATCGCGTAGCCGGCGTTGGGACGGCGGCCCTCGTGGCCGCGGCGCTCCTTGCGTATGACCAGCGTTCGACCGGGGAGCCGGGCGGGAGACCGCCCGGCTCCTTGTCGTTGGTGGGGGTGTGGGTGGGGTGTCGCGAAGGGGTCAGACCGGAATGCGACACGGGCGACGCGCGCATCGACCGCTTCGGCAGGCACCGTGTCGCATTCCGGTCTGACCCCTTCGCGACACCCGGACCCCTTTGCGACACCCCACCTACACTCCCCCCATGCGCCGCCTCGAGCCGCTGTGGGTGCTGCTCGGGTACGTCGCGGGGTCGGTGCTCCTGATCGGGCGCCACCTGCTGCGGGCGCCGCAGGAGGCCGTCGTCGGCAGCTACGGCGCCGACCAGGGCTTCTTCGCGTGGTCGTTCGTGCACTGGCTGGAGGTGCTGCGCGGCGCGCAGGTGCCGTTCCTCACGGACCGCATCGACGCGCCGCTCGGGTTCAACCTCGCGTGGGCGACGACGATCCCGGGGCCGGCGCTGCTCCTGACCCCCGTCACCGCGCTCGCGGGGCCGCTCGTCTCGTACAACGTGCTCGCCCTCGCCGCCCCCGCACTCGCGGCGTGGACCGCGTACCTGCTCTGCCGGCACCTGACCGCGGACCCCCTCGCGGCGATCCTCGGCGGCTGGTGCTTCGGCTTCTCCTCGTACCTGCTCGGGCAGACGCTGAATCACCTCAACCTCGCGCTCGTCTTCGCGCTGCCCGCGATCGTGCTGCTGGTGGTGCGGTTGGTGGAGGGGTCGATCCGGCGGGTTCCCGCGATCGCCGGGCTCGCGGCGCTGATCGCGTTCCAGTTCCTCGTGTTCATGGAGATCGCCGCCACGGCGGCGCTGGTCGGCGGCCTGACGCTGGCGGCCGCACTCGCGATCGGGCCGTCGGACCGGCGGCGCCGCATCGTGACGGCCCTCCCGCCGATCGCCCTCGCCGGCGCGCTCGCGCTCGTCGCCGTCTCGCCGCTCCTGCTGGCCGCCCTCCTCCACCCCAACCCGATCGACGAGCGCATCCGCCCGGACCTCTTCCCGCTCGACGTCCAGAACCTGATCTACCCGACCTCCATCACGTGGATCGGCGGCGAGGCCTTCGCCGAGCGCTCGCTCGCGTTCGCCGGCAACCTCACCGAGCAGCTCGCGTACCTGGGGCCCCTGCTGATCGCCGTCGCCGTCCTCGGCGTCATCCGCTGGCGCGCGTGGCGCGGCACCTGGATCACCGTGGCCGGCATCGCCATCGCGCTCGTGCTGGCGGCGGGTGCGCGTCTCACCAGCGGCGGCGACCCGTACGGCGTCGCGCTGCCGTGGGCGTGGATCGAGCAGGTGCCCCTGATCCGCCTCGCGCTCCCGACGCGCATCGTCGTCTACGCCTGGATCGGGCTCGCCGTGCTCGTCGCGCTGTTCGCCGCCGCCCGCCCCGGAGGCCGGCCGGCCGTGCGGACGGCGCGCCTCGGGATCGCCGTGCTGGCGCTCGTCCTGCTCCTGCCGACCCCCCGTGCCGACGTGTGGCGGACGAGCCTCGAGCCTCCAGCCGGGATCGCCGACGGCTCGGCGACCGCCGTCATCCGCGACGACGCCGTGGTCCTCGTCCTCCCCTACTCCTTCCAGGGCGACGGCATGTACTGGCAGGCGCGCGAGCGGATGCGCTGGCGCCAGGCCGGCGGCTACAGCGCCGCTGCGCTCCCGGCCCAGTACGCGCGCTTCGCGATCATGGGCGCGCTCTACGGCGAGTCGCTGCCGCCCCGGGCCGATCGCGAGCTCCTGCGCTACCTGGCCTACACCGGCACGACGTGGGTGCTGGTCGACGGTCGCCGTCCGCGATCCTGGCCGGCGGTGCTGGAGCGGGCCGGCGGGGTGCGCTCCGACGTCGGCGGGGTCATCCGCTTCCGCTTCGATCCGCGCGAGGTGCGCGCGCGCCTGACCGGCGCCTGACCCGCGGGAACCCCGCAGCGCCTGCGCCGGCAACCCGCATAGGGTGGGCGTCGTGCCCGCGGAGACCGCCACGCTCGTCCTCCTCGCCGTCCCGGCCCAGCTGGCGGCGCTCGGCCTGGGCGCCCTCGCGTACGTGGCGATCTGGCGCGCCGCCTACCCCGCCGGACCACGCCCGACGGCGACTCGCATCGCGACCTGCGCCCTGATCGGCACGGCGGTGAACACGCTGCTGCCCCTCGGCCTCGGGACTGCCACGATGCTCGCGCTGTTCGTGGTCGTGCTCCCCGGCGCGCGTCCGGCGGGCGTCGCGGCCGGAGTCGGCGTGCACAAGGCGCTGCCGAGCGCGATCGGCCTCGCCATCGGCGCGTACGCCGCCGCGGGTCTGGCCCTGCCGGTGCTGCGGGGCATGCCGCCGATCGTCCTGGTCCTGCCGCTGCTCGCCGCACTCGGCGGCGCGGTGCTGATCCGGCGCCGGGCCGTCGACCTGCGCCGCATGGCGGGCGAGGCGCGCGTGGGCTGCGCGATCCTGCGACGGCCCGTCGCCTACGCCGCCTTCGTGGCCGTTCCCCAAGCTGCGGCGATCCTCGCCAAGCTCATCACCCTGGCCCTGTTCCTGGCCGCCTTCCGCGTGCCCGTCTCGGCGGACAGCGTGCTGACCGCGAGCGCCGCCGGCATGGCGGCGTCCGCCTGGGCGATCACGCCGAACGGCCTCGGCGCCAACCAGGGTGCCGTGGCGGCCGCGCTGCACGGCCTCGCGGACCCCAGTCGGCTCGCGGCGTTCTCGCTCGCGCACCAGCTGACGATGGGCGTGTGCACGCTCGCCCTCGCCGCCGCGTGCACGGCGCTGTTCCTCGGCGGTCGCGACGGCCTCGGGATGGTGGCGCGAACCGTGCAGTCCGCGCGGCTCGCGCGCCGCACCATCTAGCCGGAATCCGGTAACGTCACCGCGCCATGCCGCGGAGCGACGACGAACAGGTGCGGGCCGTCCTCGTCGACGTCGGCGAGTTCGCGGCACCGCTCGACATCGCCGGCTGGCTCCAGATCCTGTCGCGGGCCGCGAAGACGGGTGACCGCCTCGGCGCCCCGGCCAAGCAGCGCCTGGCGGCCGCCGGCGCGTACGCCGCGGAGGAGGGCATCACGCTCCCCACGACCGTCGACGCCTGGCTGACGGCCGGCTGGGTCGTCTGGCGAACGGCCGACGCCGCGGGCGAGGCACCGGACGTGGCGCGCCGAGCGGGCGCGATGATGCGCGTCCTCGACGACGGCGCCAAGGCGCTCGCCGATGGCTACGTGCGAGCCCAGCAGAGCGCCGTGCGGCGCGACGAGAGCGCCCGCGCCACGCTGCTCGACTGGCTGCTCGGCGGCGCCTCCCCCGACCGCGTGCTCGAGGCGGCCGGCCGGCTCGGAGTCGACATCGGCGGCCGGCGCAGCGTCCTCGTGGTCGGCGAGGTGTCCGAGGTGATCCTGGATCGCTTCCGCGAGGCGGGAGCCCTCGCGGCACCGCGCGCCGGCACCGTCGTCGCCGTCCTCACCGGCCGTGCCCCGCGCGGACCCGAGACCGCCGGCCTCGGACGACCCGGACTCGGCGTGGCGGGCATCCGCGCCTCGTACGGGGAGGCGCTGCGCGCGCTCGACGTCGCCCAGCGCCTGCAGCTGCGCGGCGTCGTTCCGTATGCCGACGTGCTGCCGGAGGCCCTGATCGGCCAGGATCGCGCGACGCTGCGCGAGCTCGTGGACTCGACCCTCGCCCCCCTCCGCTCGACCCGCAACGGCGGTCCCCAGTACGTGCAGACCGCCGCGACGTGGCTGCAGGAGGGGCTCAGCGTCGCCGCCACGGCGCGCGCGCTCGACGTGCACGAGCGCACGGTGCGCTACCGCCTCGCCCGCATCGCGAAGCTGACCGGGCTGGACCTGCAGCACGCCGACGACCGCTTCCGACTCGAGCTCGCGGTGCGCGGCGAGCGGCTGCTCGACGCGGGCGCTCCCACGGGGAGCTAGGACCAGACCAGCTCGTCCGCGTCGTCGCCCCACTCCGGGGGCAGCGGCGTGCCGATCGAGCGGTGCAGCGCGACCTTCAGCGTGCCCAGGCCCAGCACGGCGCACTTGACCCGCATCGGGGACAGCGGGATGCCGAGCTCGTCGAGGATCGCCTGCGACGGGAGCGCGGCGGCCTCCTCGACGGTCAGCCCCTGCACGAGGTCCGTCAGCATGGAGGTCGCGGCCTGCGACACGGCGCAGCCGTTGCCGGTGAACCGCATCTCGCCGATCCGCCCGCCCTCGAGCCGGACCTGCACCGCGACCTGGTCGCCGCACAGCGGGTTGTGGCCGTCGGCGGCGGCGTCGGGCACGTCGAACGCCCCGTGGTGGCGCGGATGGCGGTAGTGGTCCATCAGGTTCTCGCGGTAGAGCTCGTCGTCCACGTCACACCCCCATCACGCGACGCACGTCCAGCAGGCCGTCGACGAGCCGGTCGACGTCCTCCTCGGCGGTGTACAGGTAGAAGGACGCCCGCACCGTGGCCGCCAGGCCGAGCCGCTCGATCAGCGGCTGCGTGCAGTGGTGCCCCGCGCGCACGCAGACGGCGTGCCGGTCGAGGATCTCGGCGATGTCGTGCGGATGGACGTCGTCCATCAGGAACGACACGACGCCGCCGCGTGAGGCGGCGTCGGGCGGGCCGACGATCCGCAGCGCCGGCACCTCGGCGAGTCGCGCGAGGGCGTAGGCCGTGATCGCGTGCTCGTGGGCGTCGATCGCCTCCAGGCCGACGTCGTTCAGGTAGTCGATCGCCGCGTGGAGGCCGACCGCCTCCGCGAACGCCGGCGTGCCGGCCTCGAACTTCCACGGGAGCGTGTTCCACGTCGTGCGCTCGAGCGAGACGGAGCGGATCATCTCGCCGCCGGTCAGGAACGGCTCGGTCTCCGCGAGCAGCGCCTCACGTCCCCACAGGACGCCGATGCCGGTCGGGCCGAGCGTCTTGTGCCCCGAGAAGGCGAGGAAGTCGACGTCGAGCTCCTGCACGTCGACCGGGCGGTTCGGCACGGTCTGCGCGGCATCGAGCACGACGACCGCGCCCTGCGCGTGCGCCCAGCGGACGAGCTCCGCGACCGGGGGCCGGACGCCCAGCGTGTTGGACTGGTGCGTGACCGCGACGACGCGCACCGTGCCCTCGCCGGCGATGCGGTCGAGCGCGTCGAGCTGCAGCACGCCCTCGTCGTCGACGTCGAGGAAGCGCAGCAGGGCACCCGTCTCCCGCGCGACGACCTGCCACGGCACGAGGTTCGCGTGGTGCTCCAGCACCGTCGTGACGATGATGTCGCCGGGGCCGCAGCGCGGCTGGACGTGCGCCTTGGCCACGAGGTTCAGCGCCTCGGTGGCGTTGCGCGTGAAGACGATCTCGCGCCGCGACGCCGCGTTGAGCAGCGCGGCCACGGCGTCGCGCGCGGCCTCGAACGCATCCGTGCTCTCCACGCCGAGCGTGTAGACGCCGCGGTGCACGTTGGCGTTGCTCGTCGCGTAGAACGCCATCATCCGGTCCAGCATCGCCTGGGGCTTCTGCGAGGTGGAGGCGGAGTCCAGGTACGCGAGCGGGCGGCCGTGGACCTCGCGCGCCAGGATCGGGAAGTCGGCGCGCAGGCGAACCGGATCGAGGACGGCGTCGATGGCCATGTGTTAGGGCAGTCTAACGAAGGCTGGGATACCGGTCTCTTCGCGTGCGCGCCGGCATCCGCCTACGCTTCCCGCCGTGCCCCAGCCGCTCGCCCTCCACCGCTGGGCCGACCTCGACGCCGCGGGCCGCGCCGCGATCCTCGACCGCGGTCTCGGCGACGTCTTCGACCCGGAGCTGCACGCGTCGATCGGCGCGCTGATCGACGAGGTCCGCCGCGACGGCGACGCGGCCGTCTGCCGCGCGCTCGCGCGCTTCGACGGCTGCCAGGTCGAGCCGGGCGGCCTGCGCGTCACCGACGCCGAGTTCGCCGCCGCCCGCGCGGCCGTCCCGCCGGACGTGCAGCGGGCGATCCGCACGGCGATCGACCACTCGCGCCGCTTCAACGAGGCCGCCCTCCAGCACGGCGACTGGCGGGTGGAGCTCGATCCCGGCCTCGAGGTGGGTGAGAAGCGCACCGCGATCGCCAGCGCGGGCCTGTTCGTGCCGAGCGGCAAGGGCTCGTTCCCGAGCGTGCTCGTCCAGATCGGCACGCCGGCGACGGTCGCCGGCGTCCCCGACATCGCCGTGGTGGTGCCGCCCCTGCCCGGCTCGGACGGGGTCGTGGACCCCGCCGTGCTCGTCGTCGCCGAGGAGCTCGGCCTGCGCGAGGTGTTCCGCGCGAACGGGCCCGCCGGGGTGGCGGCGCTCGCCTTCGGGACCGAGTCGATCCCGGCCTGTCGCAAGGTGCTCGGCCCCGGCAGCCCGCCCGTGGCCGCGGCGCAGCTCCAGATCCAGCGGCACGGCGTGGTCGGCATGCAGATCCTGGCCGCCTCGGAGAGCCTGATCCTCGCGGACGACAGCGCCGACGTGGGCCTCCTCGCGGCGGACCTGCTCAACGAGGCCGAGCACGGCAGCGACTCCGCGAGCGTGCTGGTCACGTGGAGCGAGGGCCTGATCGACCGCGTGCAACCCGAGCTCGCCACGCGCCTCGCCGCCCTGCCCGAGCCGCGGCGCGGCTACGCGGCGGCGGCGATCGGCACGGTCGGCGGGGCGATCCTGGTCCGCGACCGCGCCGAGGCCATCGCCGTGGCGAACCTCTACGCCCCCGAGCACATGCAGATCGCCACCGCGGACGACGAGGCCGTCCTCGCGGAGATCGAGCACGCCGGCGAGGTCCTGCTCGGCCAGCACACGCCGTTCAGCGCCGGCAACTACGTGATCGGCATTCCCGCCACGCTGCCGACGTCGGGGTACGCACGGGTGACGAGCGGCGTGACCGCGCTGGCCTTCACGAAGACGATCTCGATCGCCCGCGCGACCGATGACGCGCTCGCGGCCCTCGCGCCCGACATCATCGCGCTGGCCGATCACGAGGACTTCCCGGCCCACGCCGCCGTGATCCACGAGCGCCTGCGGCGCCGCTCCTGAGCACTGCTGCGGCCGCTCACCAGCCACGGTGCGGGCGGATGCCTCCCGGGAACGTGGGATACCCTGAGGCGGTGCGCCGCCTGGCACCCATCGTCGCGCTGCTGTGCGCGCTCCTCGGCCTCGCGCCGACCGCAGCGGCCGACGACATCTGCACGCGCGCCGGCTTCGCGACCGACGGCGGGGCGACCGTCACGCGCTTCGCGACCGCCGACGGCGCGTCGACCACCGCGACGATCGCGGGCGCGGCGCTGCGCCAGCCGGCCGTCAGCCCCGACGGCACGACCGTGCTCGTCCCGGATGAGGCGAACGACCGGCTCGTGGTGCTGCGCGGTGGGAGCGGCGCGGACACCGGTACGCGGATCGCCGTCGGCGACCAGCCGACGAAGGTGCTGTTCGCGCCGGACGGCACCCGCGCCTTCGTGCTGAACGCGGGGAGCCGCACCGTCGGCATCGTCGACGTGGCCGCCGCACGGACGATCAGCGCCTCGGACCCCTTCAGTCGCGAGCTCGTCGACATCGCGCTGAGCGCCGACGGCACGCGCCTCTACGCGCTCCTGGACGACAGCGCCGACCCGATCGAGATCGTGCAGGTGCCGATCGGCGGCGGTGCCGTGACCTCCGTCGCGCTGACCGGGACCGTGCCGACCGCCGGGTACCGGATCGCCATCACCGGGTCGACGCTGGTACTCGCCGTCGGCGCGCCGTCCGGCGATCACCTCGCCACGGCATCGACCGGCGGAGGTGCCGTCGCGCTCAGCAGCGCAACGCTGGCCGGACCGGCGACGGACCTCGCGCTCGCCGCGGACGGTCGCTCCGCCTACGTCGCGGCCGCCGCCCAATCGCTGGAGACCTTCACCGTGGGCTCCCTGGCGCGCACGCAGACCGCGTCGGTCGCAGCGGAGGGCCTCGCCGTCGGGCCGAGCGGACTGGTGTACGCCGCGGAGGGCACGCGGATCGGCACGTTCACCTCAGCCGGCTCGGCGACCGGATCCGCCCTCGCCATCCCGGCGACGCACGTCGCGATCTGCACCTCCACGGCCACGATTCCCGCCGCGCCGACGGCGCTGGGGCTCCAGCGCGGCGATCGCGCGATCGGGGTGTCGTGGACGGCGCCGACCGCCGACGGCGGTGCGGCGATCACGGCCTACGAGGTCGTCTCGACCCCGGACAGCGCGACCTGCACGGCGACCGGCC
The DNA here is from genome assembly GCA_032119475.1 of Thermoleophilia bacterium. Taxonomy (GTDB): domain Bacteria; phylum Actinomycetota; class Thermoleophilia; order Gaiellales; family F1-60-MAGs149; genus F1-60-MAGs149. Next base: position 11,149 of record JAUMCA010000101.1, read on the forward strand.
CGGACGGCTGCGTCGTCAGCGGACTCCGCAACGGCCGCAGCTACACGTTCGTCGCGCGCGCGCGCAACGCGGTCGGCTGGGGGCCGTGGAGCCTGAAGTCCGTCGGCATGCAGCCCCGCCGCGACACCGGCGCGCGTGCGCTCGGCGTCTCGCCCGTGACGGTCCGCACGACACGCAAGGCCGTCGTGCTGTCGGCGCGGGTGACGGTGCCCGGCCCCGGACTGGTCGCCCAGTCGGCCCTGGTCAAGGGCAAGCGCTACTGCGCCGCGTCGAGGCAGGTCGCCGCCGCCGGCACCTACCTGATCCGCTGCACCGTGAAGGGCGCCGGACGGCGCCTCGTGCGCCAGCGCGCGACGACGTTCCTCGTCCGCACGACCTTCACCCCCACGTTCGGCAGCCTGGCCTGGAACCGCCAGGACGTCACCGCCGCACGGCGCCGCTAGCCCTGCCGATCGGCCATCGCCCCGCTACATCGGGACGCGGGCCATGACCTTGGTGGTCAGGGCCTTGCGGATCCGCTCGTCCGGGATGCGCTCGAGCGCATCCTCGAGGAACCCCTCGACGATCACGCGGTCCGCCTCCGCCGCGGGGACGCCTCGGCTCATCAGGTAGAAGCGCAGCATCGGATCGACCGGGCCGGCGGTCGCGCCGTGGGTGCAGCGGACGTC
>JAUMCA010000102.1:0-3721 GCA_032119475.1 Thermoleophilia bacterium
CCGAAGACCACCTACGAGGCGGTCATCGTCGGCGGCGGACTGCACGGGCTGGCGACCGCGTACTACCTGGCCAAGAACCACGGCTTGACGGACATCGCCGTCGTCGAGAAGGGCTGGATCGGGAACGGCAACGCGGTCCGCAACACGACCATCATCCGCTCGAACTACCTGTGGGACGAGAGCGCCGCGATGTACGAGCACGCCCTCCAGCTGTGGGAGGGCTGGGAGGAGGAGCTCGACCACGACATCCTCTTCTCGCAGCGCGGCGTGCTCAACCTCGCGCACAACCTCCACGACGACCGCGAGAGCGTCCGCCGGGTCAACGCCAACCGCCTCAACGGCGTCGACGCCGAGTGGCTGACGCCGGAGGAGGTCAAGGAGTTCTGCCCGATCGTCGACATCTCGCCGGACGCGCGGTATCCCGTCACCGGCGCCACGCTGCAGCGCCGCGGCGGCATCGCCCGCCACGGCGCGGTGATCTTCGCGCTCGGCCGCGCCTGCAACCGCCTCGGCGTCGACATCATCCAGGGCTGCGAGGTCACCGGGATCGATGTCGTTGACGGTCGCGTCACGGGCCTCCAGACCAGCCGCGGCGCGATCGGCGCCGGCAGGGTCGGCCTCGTCGCCGCCGGGCGCACGAGTCTCCTGACCGCGATGGCCGGCTTCGACCTGCCGATCCAGTCGCACCCGCTGCAGGCCCTCGTCTCCGAGGTCTACGAGCAGGTGCTCGACTGCGTCGTCATGTCGAACGCCGTCCACGTCTACGTCTCCCAGGCCCACAAGGGCGAGCTCGTGATGGGCGCCGGCATCGACGCCTTCAACTCGTACGCCCAGCGCGGCGGCCTGCACGTGATCGAGGAGCAGATGGCCGCCGGCATGCAGCTGTTCCCGATGTTCTCCCGCGCGCGGGTCCTGCGCACGTGGGGCGGCATCGTCGACGTCTGCCCGGACGCCTCGCCGATCGTCGGCCTGACGCCGGTGGAGAACCTCTACGTCAACTGCGGCTGGGGCACCGGCGGCTTCAAGGCCACGCCGGGCTCCGGCTGGGTCATGGCCCACACCATCGCGACCGGCGAGCCGCACGCGCTCAACCGGCCGTTCTCCCTCGCCCGCTTCGAGACCGGCGAGCTGATCGACGAGCACGGCGCCGCCGCCGTCGCGCACTGATGTTCCAGATCCGCTGCCCCTACTGCGGCCCGCGCGATGAGCCCGAGTTCACCTACGGCGGGCAGGCGCACGTCGCCTACCCGTCCGACCCCGAGGCGCTGTCCGACGAGGAGTGGGCGCGCTTCCTGTTCGTGCGCGACAACGCGCGCGGCCCGTACGCCGAGCGCTGGAACCACGCCGCCGGCTGCCGCCGGTGGTTCAACGTCGTCCGCGACACCGGCACGCACGAGCTGGTCGGGTCGTACCGCGTGGGCGAGCTGCCGGAGGACGCCCGATGAGGCGCCTCACCGGTCGCGGCCATTCGATCGATCGCAGCCGGCCGTGCACCGTCACCTGGGACGACCGCCCGCTCACCGCGTTCGTCGGCGACACGCTGTCGTCGACCACGCTCGCCAACGGCATCGACGTCCTCTCCACGAGCGTGCTGCTCGAGCGCCCGCGCGGCGTCGTCGGCGACGCCGTCTGGGATCCCCACGCGTTCGCCCAGGTCGGCACCGGCGACCGCACCGAGCCGCTGATGCGGATGGCGCAGGTCGAGGCCCACGACGGCCTCGTCGCCGCGAGCCGCATCCACCAGGGCGTGCTCCCCACGACGCGCGACGGCGATCGCTTCGAGAAGCGCCACGCCCACTGCGACGTCCTCGTCGCCGGCGGCGGGCCGGCTGGCCTCGCGGCCGCCCTGGCGGCGGCCGAGGCGGGCGCCCGCGTCATCCTCGTGGACGAGCAGCGCGAGCTCGGGGGCCAGCTCCTGGCCGAGGACGCGGAGATCGACGGCCGCCCCGCGCTCGCGTGGGTCGCCGAGGTCGAGGCGGCGCTGCGCGCCCACCCGGAGGTCACGGTCCTCACCCGCACGACGGCCTTCAACGTCGGCGACCAGGGCGCGATCGCGCTCATGGAGCGCGTGACGGAGCACCTGCCCGCGGCCGAGCGCGGCGGCCGTGCCCTGCGCCGCCTGTGGCAGGTGCGGGCGCGGCAGATCGTCGTCGCGACCGGATCGACCGAGCGCCCGCTCGTGTTCCGCGACAACGACCGCCCCGGCGTGATGCTGGCGGGCGGCGTGCGCGCCTACCTCCACCGCTACGGCCTCGTCCCGGAGCGGCTGGTCGTCTTCACGACGCATGACGACGCGTACCGCACGGCGATCGACCTGCACGGCGCCGGCGTCGACGTCGCCTGCGTCGTCGACGTGCGCCCGGACCCGCAGGGTGCGCTCGTGCGGCGGGCCCGCGACCTCGGTATCGAGGTGCGCGCGGGCAGCGTCGTGGTCGGCACCGGCGGCGACGCCGACGGGCGCCTGACCGGCGCGCACGTCGCGCCGGTGGCTGGAGGCGAGGCGGAGGTCGTCGTCTGTGACGTCCTCGCCGTGTCCGGCGGCTGGGACGCCCTCTTCGACCTGCACCACCACCTCAACGGCAAGGGCCGCTGGGACGCGGAGCGCCTGAGCTTCGTCCCGGAGGACGTCGCGCCGGGCATGCGCATCACCGGGGCCGCCACCGGCATCTTCGGCACCGGCGCCTGTCGTCGCGACGGCCATCTGGTCGGCGTCGTCGCCGCGGCGTCGACGGGGTACGGCTCCGCCGACGAGGGCGCGACCGCACCGGAGGCCGACGACGCCGTCGAGGAGGCGGGCGCGGACGTCGTCCACGTGACCGCGCCGAGCGGCGACGAGTCGTCCTCGTTCGTCGACCAGCACCGCGACGTGACCATCGCCGGCGTGGCGCGTGCGCTCGACTCGGGCATCCACCACGTCGAGCACCTCAAGCGCTACACGCTGGTGGGCACCGGCACCGAGCAGGGCCGCACGGCGAAGTCGAACGCGGGCCGGATCATGGCCACGCGGTTCGGCATCCCCTTCGCGGAGATCGGCATCTCGAACGCGCGCCCGATGGCGCAGCCGATGGCCTTCGGCGCGCTCGCCGGCCGCGCGCTCGGCGACCGCTTCGATCCCGTCCGGACGACCTCCATCCACCCGTGGCACGTCGCGCACGGCGCGGTGTTCGAGGACGTCGGCCAGTGGAAGCGCCCGTGGTTCTTCCCGCAGCCGGGTGAGGACATGGACGCGGCGGTGCTGCGCGAGTGCGCCGCGGTCCGGGAGGGCGTCGGGATGATGGACGCCTCGACGCTCGGCAAGATCGACGTCAGGGGCGCCGACGCCGGCGAGTTCCTCGACCGGCTCTACACCGGTGTCATGAGCACCCTCAAGGTCGGCCGGGCGCGCTACGGCGTCATGTGCAAGGCCGACGGCATGGTGTTCGACGACGGTGTCGTTCTACGCGTCGCCGAGGACCGCTTCGTCGTCACCACGACGACGGGCGGCGCGGCCAACGTCCTCAACTGGATGGAGGACTTCCTGCAGACCGAGTGGCCGGACCTGGACGTCTGGCTCACCAGCGTCACGGAGCAGTGGGCGACGGTCGCCGTCGTCGGGCCGAAGGCCCGCGAGGTGATGGCCGCCGTCGCACCGGGCCTCGACGTGTCGCAGGACGCCTTCAAGTTCATGCAGCTCGAGGAGGCGGAGGTGGCCGGCGTGCGGGCCCGCGTCGCCCGCATCTCG
>JAUMCA010000103.1:0-13745 GCA_032119475.1 Thermoleophilia bacterium
GAGGGCGTGCGCCGCCTGCTGTCCGGCGGTGACGGCGCGATGGCGCTCCGTGCGGGTGGGCTCGGGCAGCGGCGTGGCCCAGGCGGCGTCCTCGCGACGGACGGCCTCGCCGCCGACCTCGGCGAGCGCCGCCGCGTTCAGCCACAGCGCGTGCCGGTCGCGGGACCACAGCGCGGCCGGACGCCCGCCGGTCGCCGTGTCGAGCGCCGCGGCCGGGTCGGGCACGGCGGCGAGCATCGCCTCCGTCCAGCCGGCGCCGATCAGCCAGCCGCCATCGGCGCCCGCGGTCGCATCCTCCCGGGCGCGCGTGGCGACGTGCGCGAGCGCCGCCTCGGCGGTGCCCGCCGCGCGGACATCCACCCGCAGGCGGTCGAGCGCCCACGACAGGAAGTGCACGTGCGCGTCGATCAGCCCGGGGACCACGGTGCGGCCGGCCAGGTCGATGCGCTCCGTCGAGACCGCGGACGTGTCGCCCTCCCAGGCCTCGACGCCACGCGACACGCGCCCGCGATCGTCGATCGGGAGGGCGGCGACGCGGGGCAGGGCGGGGTCCGCCGTGTGGATGGTGCCGCCCTCGAGGATCACGCCGGCAGCGTAGCGCCCGTCCGGTAGCGTTCCGGCATGCCCGTTCCCGCCGACGAGGTGCGCCGCCGCATCGACGCGGTGCAGCGCGCGATCGCCGCGGACGGCCTCGACATGGCGCTGGTGGTCGAGGCGACCGACGTCGTCTACCTCGCCGGCGTGATGGCCGACGCCCACCTGCTGATCCCCGCGGCGGGCGACCCGATCGCGCTGGTCCGCCGCAGCCTCGAGCGCGTGGAGACCGATTCGCCGATCGCGGACGTCCGCCCGCTGCGGTCCCTGCGGGAGCTCCAGCCGCTGATCCCGGCCGGCACGCGGCTCGGCCTCGAGCTCGACGTGCTGCCCGCGGCGCAGTACCTGCGCTACGCCGCGCTGCTCGAGGGCGTCGAGCTGGCCGACGCCTCCGCCGCGATCGCGCGCGTGCGCGCGGTCAAGAGCCCGTGGGAGATCGCGCAGAGCCGGATCGCAGCCGCGCAGCTGGGCGAGGCCTTCGCGGCCGCGCCCGCCCTGGTCGCCGACGCGGCGACGGACCGCGAGATCCAGGTGGAGCTGGAGGCGGTCCTGCGCCGCGCCGGGCACCAGGGGCCGCTGCGCTTCCGCGGCCTCAACGGGCAGATGTTCTACGGCGCGGTGCTGGCCGGCCCGGATGGCGCGATCGCTCCGTGGGCCGACACGCCGCTGGGCGGGCCGGGCCCGAACAGCGCCGTGGCCAAGGGTCCCGGCGGGTGGGCGATCCGCCCCGGCGACGCGGTGACGGTCGATCTCGTCGGCGCCTGGGAGGGCTACCTCGCCGACGCGACGCGCACCTTCTTCCGCGGCGAGCCGATGGCCCCGCTCGCCGAGGCACTCGCGGTGTGCGAGGCGATCCTCGCCGATCTCGAGGGGCGCATGCGGCCCGGCACGCCAGCGGAGGAGCTCTACCTGCGCGGCCTCGAGATGGCGACGGACGCCGGCTTCGGCGACCACTGGATGGGGCACGGCGCGTCGCGCGTGCGGTTCGTCGGCCACGGCATCGGCCTCGAGATCAACGAGCGCCCGTTCCTCGCGCAGGGCTTCGCCGATCCGCTGGAGGCCGGCAACGTCATCGCGGTGGAGCCGAAGCTCGTGTTCCCGGGCGTCGGCGCGGTCGGAGTCGAGAACTCGTACGCGATCGGCGCGGACGGGCCGGAGCGGTTGACGTAGGGCGGGTGCGGTGGTGTCCGAAAGGGGTCAGACCGAAATGCGACACGTGCGGGTGCCCGTCTCCAATGGTGCGCCCACGGCGTGTCGTATTTCGGTCTGACCCCTTTCGGACACGTCCGCACCGCCTACGTCAACCGCACCGCCGAATCCGCACCGCCCCCTTCGCCGTCGACGGATCGACGACGCGGCCGCCCTGCGTGATCTCGACGGCACCCGCGGCGACGAGACGGCGGGCCGCCCGCCGCGCCGGCTCCATCAGCGGGCGCCAGTCGTCACCGCCGACGCGGCGCGCGGCCTCCGACGGGCAGATGGTCGCGCCGCGGGCGCGGGCGTCGAGGAGGTCGAGGATCGCCTGCTCCAACGCGATGTCCTCCGGCCGGACGCCGTGGCGGCGACAGGCATCCGAGCAGTAGCGGACCTCGTCCCAGTCGCGCGCCCACTTGCGGCGCCACTGGATCGCGCGCCCGCACGCGATGCAGGTGCGATCGGGCGGCGTCACGTCAGCGCGTGGGCGATCGCGCCGGCGACGTCGTCCTCGACGACGGGCCCGTGGGCCGGGATCGCGACGCGCGCCCCCGCGGAGGCGCGGCGCAGCACGTCGGGCAGCGCCGTCGCCATCCAGTCGCGGGCGTCGTCGGCGTCGAACCACGACGCCGGTGTCCGCATGAGCCCGCCGTTCGCATCGCCGATCAGGTAATCGGCCAGCCAGAGCAGTCCGTGGCACGAGCACGTGACGAGCGCCATCCGCGCCTCGCCGGGTGCGTCCGGCACGATCGCCCGCAGGCCGCCCGGCAGCTCGGCGCCGTCGACGAGCGGCGCATCCACGGTGCAGTCGTCGAGCGGGACGACGGCCAGCACCCGCGCACCGGGAAGGCGCGTGCGGATCTCGTCGGCGCTGCGCGCGTGCCAGTGGCACGAGACGACGATCGTCGGCGGTGCGCCGATGCGGTCCACGTCGCGCTCGAGCGCGCGCCAGTAGCGCGCCGCGTCGTCCACGTCGTCGGGTACGAGCGGGTCGATCAGCACGATCCCGTCCGGGGCCTCGTGGTAGACGCAGCCCACCTCGCGGTCCCAGCCGCCGTACGGCCCCTCCTCAGGCGTCCAGTCCGGGTGCGGCGCGGTCCAGCGCCACAGCCCGTCCGCGAGGCGGTCGACCTGCATCAGAGCCACGCATCCAGGAGCCGCCGGGCGATGCTGGCGGGCGGGGGCAGCACGGGCAGCGCGTCACGGCGGAACCAGCCCAGGTCCTCGAGCTCGGCCGGGTCGAGGCGGATGTCACCCGCCGCCCACTCCGCGGTGAAGCCGAGCATCAGCGAGTGGGGGAACGCCCAGCTCTGGCTGCCGAACCACGCCGGCTCGGTGATCTCGATGCCGGCCTCCTCGCGCACCTCGCGTCGCACGGCATCCTCGGCGCTCTCACCGGGGTCGACGAACCCCGCCAGCGTCGAGTACATCCCCGCGGGAAAATGGGGCGAGCGCCCGAGCAGCACCTCCTCGCCGCGCGTGACCCGCATGATCACCGCGGGGGAATGGCGGGGGTAGGCGCGGTAGCCGCAGGCGTCGCAGGCCCGCGCCCGCTCCTCCTCCAGCCGCGTCGTCGGCGACCCGCAGACACCGCAGAAGCGGTGCGTCCGATCCCACTCCTGCAACTGGAACGCCCGCCCGGCGACGGCCCATGCCGCGTCCGCCAGCCGCCCGTGCAGGGGGCGCAGCTGCACCAGGATCAGCCCGGGCGGCAGCATCGCCGCGTCGTCGAGCGTCGCGGTCTCGACCGCCAGGCCGTCGAGCAACCCGACGTGCACGGTCGACGCGGGGACGACCGTCGCCACCTCCGCGCGCAGCGGCAGCCGCGGCGGGTCGACATCCGCCACGACAAGGGCCCCGCTCAGGAACAGCGCTACGACATCGCGGTCGGATGGCGCGTCGGTGCGTGCGATGGCGGGGATGAAGTCCATGGCGGCATGGTAGGCGGGGTGTCGCGAAGGGGTCAGACCGAAACGCGACACGCGGAGCCGCCGGCGGTCGGGGGCGCCGCGACTCGTGTCGCGTTTCGGTCTGACCCCTTCGCGACACCCAACCGGAAGGAGAATGGGAGGACACCGCGTACGAGGCCCCTATGACTACCGCTGCCGCCACCGCGCCCGAGCTCGATGCCGCGCCGCATCACCTGTCTGTGGCGCCCGAGGCACCGGGCGGGGCCCACGTCATCTCCATGGCCAACCAGAAGGGCGGCGTCGCGAAGACGACGTCGACCGTGAACCTCGCCGCCGCGCTCGGGGAGCGCGGCAAGCGGGTCCTGGTCGTCGATCTGGATCCGCAGTCCAACCTCACGATGAGCTTCGGGATCGATCCCGAGACGCTCGAGCGCTCGATGTTCGACGTCCTCGTCCACAAGCTGCCGATCAGCGAGGTGATCTTCCACCAGGAGGTCGACGTCGCCGCGGCGTCGATCGACCTCGCCGGCGCGGAGCTCGCCCTGTCGTCCGCGATCGGCCGCGAGCGCGCGCTGCAGAAGGCGTTCGTCGAGGTGCGGCCCGACTACGACTACATCCTGATCGACACGCCGCCGTCGCTCGGCCTGCTCACCATCAACGCGTTCACGGCGTCGAACGGCGTGATCGTGCCGGTCCAGTGCGAGTACCTCTCGCTGCGCGGCCTCGTCCAGCTCGAGACGACGCTGCAGATGATCCGCGAGAACCTGAACAGCGACGTCCGCATCGAGGGCATCCTGCCGACGATGGTGGACAAGCGGACGGTCCACGCCCGTGAGGCGATGGACCTGCTGACGAACTCGTTCGGCGACCTCGTGTTCAAGACGCAGATCCGCAAGTCCGTGAAGCTCGCCGAGGCGCCCGTCCGGGGCGGCTCGGTCCTGTCCTACCAGCCTGATGGCCCCGGCGCGATGGCGTATCGCGCACTGGCCGAGGAGGTCCTCAGCCGTGACGAATAAGCGCGCCAGCATGCACGACGGCCCGCTCGCCGACCTGTTCCGGTCGACGGACTCCGCTCGCCAGCAGCAGCCGGAGGACGGCGCGTCGGATCCCGATGCGACGCAGATGATGGAGGCCCCGGCGCCGCCGGTGCCGCCCGTCCAAGCGGTTCCGCCCGTTACCCCGCACATCCAGCCCGTCCCCGACCCGGTCGACGAGCCGGAGGATGCCCCGACACGCCCGGCGGCCGCCTTCGCGAAGGGCTCGCCGCTCGCCCGTGAGGTCTCCGGGCACGGCTACCTCGCCGTGATCCGCGTCGTCGGCGTCGGCGGCGCCGGTGTCAACGCGGTCGACCGGATGATCGAGGCCGGCATCCGCGACGTCGAGTTCATCGCCATCAACACGGACGCGCAGCAGCTGCAGTCGTCGGAGGCGCCCAAGCGCATCCACATCGGCGAGGAGCTGACCAAGGGCCTCGGCTCCGGCGCACGCCCCGAGGTCGGCCGCGAGGCCGCCGAGGAGTCCGAGGAGGAGATCCGCGGCGCCCTGCGCGGCTCCGACCTCGTCTTCATCGCCGCCGGCCAGGGCGGCGGCACGGGCACGGGCGCCGCGCCCGTCGTCGCGCGCATCGCCCGCGAGATGGGCGCCCTGACGATCGGCATCGTGACGACGCCGTTCCGCTTCGAGGGCGCCCAGCGCCGCGCCCAGGCCGACGCCGGCATGGAGGCGCTGCAGGCCAACGTCGACACGCTGATCGCGATCCCGAACGACCGTCTCCTGCAGGTGCTCGAGCGCGGCGTGTCGATGGTCGACGCGTTCAACGTCGCCGACGACGTCCTCCGCCAGGGCGTCCAGGGCGTCTGCGACCTGATCACCACGCCGGGTCTGATCAACCTCGACTTCGCCGACGTCCGCACGGTCATGCGCGACGCCGGCACGGCGCTGATGGGCATCGGCATGGCGAGTGGGTCGAACCGCGCCCGCGAGGCCGCGACGCGCGCCGTCGAGTCCCCGCTCGTCGGGCACCAGATCAACGGTGCGACCGGCATCCTCCTGAGCGTCTCCGGCGGACCCGACCTGTCGCTCCACGACGCCATGGAGATCGCCGAGATCGTCCGCGAGGCGGCCGACGACTCCTGCAACATCATCTTCGGCGCGACCGTCGACGAGAACCTCGGCGATCAGATCTGGGTGACCGTCATCGCGACGGGCTTCGATCGCCCCGCCGGCTCGCGGCCGCTCGAGGCGTCGCTGACCGGTGGCGCGTCGATGGTGCCGGAGTTCAACGTCTCCGCCGAGGCGGCCCGCGGTGGCGCGGACGTCGACGTGCCGGACTTCCTGAAGTCCTAGTCGTCCAGGCCGAGTTCGGCCGCGAGCTCCTCGGGCGTCCGCACGCGGCCGTTGCGGCGTGCTCGCTCCTGGGTCTCGCGCGTCAGCACGAGCCCTCGGTGGATCTCCGTCAGCAGCTCCGTGACGACCTCGATGCGGTGCTGCTCGTCGCGGTTCTCGAGCAGCGACTGCTTGACGTCCAGCGCGAGCTCGACGCGGCCGACGAGGGCGTACGAGAGGCCGGGGCCGGCGTCGGGCGGCGCGGGCGTGTCGCCCGGCAGCTCATCCGCGACGGCCGTGTACGCGGCGAGCGCCGCGTGCTGCGCCTCCGCGGTGGCCTCGGCAGGATCGTCGTCGAGCGCGGTCACGAGCGCGGACCGGTAGCTGTGCGCGTCGTGGACCTCGTCGAGCCGGACGACCGAGCGCCCCGTGACGATGATGTTCGATCGGCCGTCCGGGAAGGTCTCGAGGATCTCGGTGATCTCCGCGGTGCAGCCCGTCTCGCGTAGGCCGTCCTCGTCGGCGAGGACCATGGCGAAGGGCTCGTCCCCGTCGACGCAGCGGGCGACCATCTCCTGGTAGCGGGGCTCGAAGATGTGGAGCGGAAGCAGCTCGCCCGGGACGAGCACGAGCTCCAGCGGGAAGATCGGGATGTCCGTGGGCACCCGGACAGCGTAGCCCGGCTCCGTCGCTCGCTACCGTATCCGTCGATGCCGCCGCTCACCCGGGACCCCGTGGAGCTCGCCGCGCTCGTCCGCACGGGCGACCGTCGGGCGATCGCGCGCGCGATCTCGTGGATCGAGGACGAGGAGCCGGAGGCCGGCGCGCTCGTCGCCGCGCTGTGGCCGCACGTCGGCAACGCGATCGTGGTCGGCCTCACCGGACCGCCGGGCGTCGGCAAGTCGACGCTCGTCGGAGCGCTGGTCGGGCACATCCGCCAGACCGGCCGCACGGTGGGCGTCGTCGCCGTCGATCCCTCGAGCCCGTTCACCCAGGGCGCCGTCCTCGGCGACCGCGTGCGCCTCGTTGAGCACGACACCGATAGCGGTGTCTTCTTCCGCTCGATGGGCAGCCGCGGACGCCTGGGCGGCGTCGCGGAGGCGACGTCGCTGGCGGTGGCGGTGCTCGATGCGGCCGGGTACGAGGTCGTCCTGGTGGAGACGGTGGGCGCGGGGCAATCGGATATCCGCGTGGCGGACCTCGTCGACGTCGTCGTGCTCGCCCTCCAGCCGGGCAGCGGTGACAGCGTGCAGGCGATCAAGGCCGGCGTGATGGAGATCCCCGACGTCCTGGCCCTGACGAAGTGCGATCTGCCGGGCGTCGACGCCTTCCGCAGCGAGCTCCGGCTCGCCCTGTCGATCGACCCCGAGCGCGCCCCGGCGCTGGTGGAGGTGGCCGCGCCGACCGGCGTCGGCATCGCCGACCTCTGGAGCGCCGCGCTCGCGCGTCGGGACGGCCTCGGGGCGCAGGGACTCCGCGAGCGTCGCAGCGCCGGGCTCGAGCGCGAGGCGGTCGCCGCCGCGGCGGCACGTGCGGCGGCACGCGCGCAGCGCGCCATCGATGGCGACCCGGAGGTGCAGGAGGCGGTGCGCCGCCTGCACGAGGGTGCGCTCGACCCGCTCGCCCTGACGCGCGTGCTGGAGTCGCGCGGGACGTGATCGACCGATCCCGCATCGAGGCCGCCCGGGTGCGCATCGCCGGCGTCGCGCTCGAGACGCCGACGCTGCACGCGCGCCACCTCTCCGATCTCACGGGCGCCGACGTCTGGCTGAAGGCGGAGAACCTCCAGCGCACCGGCTCGTTCAAGATCCGCGGCGCCTCCAACCGCGTCCACCTGCTGACCCCGGAGGAGCGCGCTCGCGGCGTCGTGGCCGCCAGCGCCGGCAACCACGCGCAGGGCGTGGCGCTGGCGGCGCAGGCCCTCGGCGTGAGGGCCACGATCTGCATGCCGATCGACGCCTCGCTGACGAAGGTCGAATCCACGCGCGGCTACGGCGCGCGCATCGAGCTCGGCGGCGTCGCCTTCGACGACGCATTGGCCCGCGCGCGGGAGATCCGCGACGAGGAGGGCAGCGTCTTCGTCTCGCCCTTCGACGACGAGGAGGTCATCGCCGGGCAGGGCACCCTCGGGCTCGAGCTGCTGGAGCAGGTCCCCGATGCGGAACTCGTCGTCGTGCCGTGCGGCGGTGGCGGGCTCATCTCCGGCGTCGCCCTCGCGATGCACGCGGTCCGGCCGGATCTCGAGATCGTCGGCGTTCAGGCCGAGGCCTGCGCGCCCTACGTCGCCTCGCTCGCGGAGGGCTCGATCACGACCGCCTCCAGCGCCGGCACGATCGCGGACGGCATCGCGGTCAAGCGCCCCGGCGACATCACCTTCCCGATCGTGCACGAGCACGTCGCGCGGATGCTGACCGTCGACGACGAGCAGATCGCGCAGGCCATCACGCTGCTGTGCGAGCGCCAGAAGCTGATCGTCGAGGGGGCGGGCGCCGCGGGCGTCGCCGCGCTCGTCTCCGGCGCGTTGGGCGACGTGGCGGGCCGGACCGTCGTGATCGTGCTGAGCGGCGGCAACATCGACCTCCTGCTCCTGCAGGGCATCATGCGGCACGGTCTGACGACCGCCGGCCGCTACATGCGGTTCACGACGCGCATGGCCGACCGGCCGGGGGCGCTGCGCGAGTTCCTCGACATCCTCACCGCGGAGCGCGTGAACATCGTCGACATGTTCCACCACCGCGACGGCACCGACCTCGGCGTGAAGGACACCGCCGTCGACATCACCGTCGAGACGCGCGATCACGCGCACGGCGAGCTCGTCATCGAGCGGATCCGCGCCGGGGGCTACCCGGCCGAGCGCATGTCCCTGTCCTAGGCCGGCTGCAGCTGCGGCGAGCCCATGCCGCCGCCGATCACCGGGCGCACCTCGGTGAAGCCGCGGCGGGCGAGGATGGCGGCGCCGATGCCGGCCCGCTGGCTGGACTGGCAGACGACGGCGGTCGGCCGTGCCGGGTCGAGCCCGTCGAGCGACACGGTCCCGAGGTCGTGGAGCGGGATCCGCACCGCGTTCGGAAGGGGCTCGGGCGTCTCGTCCTCGTTGCGCACGTCGACGATCTGGAGGTCGTCTGACTCCGCGCAGAACTCGTCGACGCTGAGCGGCGGCAGGGTCGCCGTCGTCGGCGCGTCGGCGGCTGCCACCCAGCCGCGCTGCTCGAAGTGCCCGATCGCGTGCAGGGCGCGCGCGGCGCGGTGTGCCTGCTCCTCGTCGTCGGCGATCAGGACGGTCGGGACGTCGGGGTCGAGCAGGAAGCCGGCGCGGGTGCCGAAGCCCGTCTGGGCGACCGGCACGTGCAGCGAGCCGGGGACGTAGCCGTGCACGACGTCGGCCGTGGCGCGCACGTCGAGGGCGGGCGCGTCGTCGGGCAGCGCGTCGAGGCGGACGGGGAGAGCGGGGCGCGCGCGGAGCGGCCCGCGGTTGACGTCGACGATGCGCGCCAGGTTCGGCGGCTTCGGGGCCAGTCCGCTGTTGGCGGCCTCGACGAAGGCGGCCTCGCCCATCGGCTGGAGCATGTCGTTGAAGCGACGCTCGAAGCCGAGGGTGGTGGACGGCTTCGCGCTCATGCCCTTGCCGCACAGCGAGCCGGCCACGTGACCGGGGAAGACCTCGATGCCATCGGGCAGGGCGAGGATCCGCTCGTGGAGCGTCCTGTACAGGCCCGCGGCGCCCTCCTCGCCGGCGATGGCGAGGTCCGGCCGCGCGACGTCGCCGACGAACAGGCTGTCACCGGTGAGCAGCAGCCACGGCTCGTCGGAGCGCGTGTGGTCGATCACCTGGAGCGCCATGTGCTCGGGGCGGTGGCCCGGCGTGTGCATGGCGACGATCTCGATGTTGCCGATGTGGATGCTGTCGCCGTCCTTGAGCGGCACGTGCTCGAACGCGGCGCCCGCGAGGGCCGAGACGTAGACCGGGATGCCGAGCTCGAGCGCCAGCGCGCCGTGGCCGGAGACGTGGTCGGCGTGGGTGTGCGTCTCGATCGCTCCGATCAGGCGGGCGTTGTGGTGCGCCAGCGCGCGCTCGAGCGGGCGTGTATCGAGTGCCGGGTCCACGACGATCGCCTCGCTGGTGCCCTGACAGCCGATCAGGTAGCTCGCGCACCCGAGGTCGGTGTAGATCAGCTGCTCGAAGATCATCGTCGTGCTCCTTATCCGCGTACCGGACTATACACAACTCTACAACTGAACGGTAGTGAAAGGTATTCCCGCGTTCGCCCCAAATGGTACGGGGGGTACGGCCGGAACGGCCGACCGGAATGGGTCCGGTCGGCCGCCGGCCGCTGGCTCAGGCCTCGCCCTGCGCCCGCGTGTACGACGGCTCGCCGTCGTACAGCCACAGCTTCTCGGCGTGCACCCACTCGAACCGCGAGCCGAGCCGGTTCATCAGCTCGGTGACGTCGTCCGCGGTCAGCACCCCGTCGCGCGCGACGAAGCGGGCCCGCATGACGTCGATCAGGTCGAGCTGGCCGATCGACGTCGGCCAGACCTGCGTGCCGCGGTTCGACAGCATCTTCAGCTGCAGCGACGAGCCGTCCGCCGCGCCCTGCAGGGCGTCGCCGAACGCGGCCGGCGCGTCCGTCGTCTGGAAGAACAGGTCGACGCCGACGAGGTCCACGGACGCGGGGTGGATGTACGCCCGCTCCCCGCGCACCGCCGGCATCTCGAGGCGCTTGACCTCGCGGGCCTTCCACTCCGGCACCGACGTCCCGAGGTTCTCGATGATCGCGTCGGTGTAGGCGCGCGTGCCCACGCTCCCTTCGTCGCCCATCACGTCGCGGGTGCGGACGCCGCTCGCGAGCGTCGCCATCACGGCGTTCTCGATCGACGACGCGGCCTCGAGCTCGCCCAGGTGGCGCAGCATCAGCACCGCGGACAGGATCATCGCGGTCGGGTTGATGACGTCCTTGCCGGCGTACTTCGGCGCCGAGCCGTGGACCGCCTCGAAGATCGCCACGTCGGTGCCGAGGTTCGCCGACGGCGCGAACCCGAGACCGCCGACGAGCGCGGACGTGAGGTCCGACAGGATGTCGCCGTTCATGTTCGTGGTGATGATCATCTCGAACTGCTCGGGCTTCTTGACCAGCTGGTGCGCGCAGTTGTCCACGATGATGTGCCAGGCGTCGAGGTCCGGGTGCTCGGGGGCGAGATCCTCGAACGTGCGCTTCATCATCCCCTCGGTCATCTTGAGGATGTTCGCCTTCGTGGCGCAGGCGACGTTCCTCCGTCCCTCGGCCTCGGCCAGCGCGAACGCGAGGTTGATGAGCTTCTCGCAGCCCTTGCGCGAGATCAGCTTCAGCGACTGGGCGACGTCCGGCGTCTGCATGTGCTCGATGCCGGCGTAGAGGTCCTCGACGTTCTCGCGCACGACGACGAGGTCGATGCCGCGGCCGGTGTAGGGCGTGGGCACACCCGGCAACTCGCGCACCGGGCGCACGTTCGCGTACGTCTCGAACAGCTTGCGCAGCGTCACGTTCGCGCTCTTCTCGCCGAAGCCGACCGGCGTCTCCAGCGGACCCTTGAGGACCACGCGGGTGCGTCCGATCGAGTCGATGGTGTCCTCGGGGACGCCTGTGGCGAGCCCCTTCCTGAACACCTCCGCGCCGGCCTCGTGGACCTCCCAGTCGATCTTGACGCCGGTCGCGTCGACGATCCGGCGGGCCGCCTCGGCGACCTCCGGACCGATGCCGTCACCCGGAATGAGCGTTACCGCCGTCGTGCTGTTCGTCACCCTGATCCCCTTCGAACGAATTCGATGCCAGCAGCATAGGCATAAACGCACGCAGACCAGACGATTCGCTTCTACCCCGTCCCGGTAGGCTGAAGACGTGCACCACGACCACGGACCGGGCGGTCACCACCACGGCCACGGCTCCACCGGGCGCGCGCTGTGGGCCTCGCTGGCGCTGACCGCCGCGCTCGGCGCGATCCAGATCGGCGGGGCGATCGCCTTCGACTCGCTGGCGCTCATCTCCGACGCCGTGCACAACCTGTCCGACGGCGTGGCGGTCGCGCTGGCCGTCGGTGCCGCGTGGCTCGCGGGCCTTCCCGCCCGTGGGGGTCTGACGTTCGGGTTCCGCCGCGCGGAGGTGCTGGCCGCGGTGATCAATTCCGTCGTACTCATAGGTCTGAGCCTATTCATTGTCATCGAGGCGGTGCAGCGTCTCGACCGCGCACCGGAGATCGCCGGGGGCGGCGTCGCCGTGATCGGTGCCATCGGCGTGGTCCTCAACGCGGTGCCCGTGGTGCTGCTCCTGCGGGCCGGCGCACGCGGGAACCTCAACGCCAACGCCACCATGCTCCACTTCGCCGCCGACGTGCTGGCCTCGCTCGCCACGCTCGCGGCGGGTCTGGTGATCGCCCTGACCGGCTGGGTCGCCGCCGACGCGATCGCCTCCATCGCCGTGGCCGCCCTGATCGTCGTCGGCGCCGCGCGCGTCCTGCGCGACGCGGTGCGCGGCCTGCTCGAGGTCGCGCCCGCCGGGGTCGACGTGGAGGCGATCGGCCGGCGCCTGTGCGCCCTCGACGGGGTCGCGGACGTGCACGACCTGCACGTGTGGGAGATCAGCGACGGCTTCCCGATGCTCGCCACGCACGTGGTCGTCGAGCCCGGCGTGGATCAGCATGGGATGCTCCACCGCATGGAGCGGATCCTGCGGGACGAGTTCGCGATCGCGCACGTCACGATCCAGATCGACATCCACCACGCGCGCGGGCTGGCGATCCAGCACCGCCTCGAGCAGCCCCGGGAGGCGCCGTGAGCAGTCCCTTCATCGACCTCGATGCGGCGCGCGCGCTCGACGACGCGCAGTTCGTCGACTGCCGCTTCCGGCTCGGCGAGCACGGGGCCGGCCGGCTCCTGTTCGCGGACGGGCACATCCCGGGCTCGGTGCACCTCGATCTCGACGACGATCTCAGCGGGCCCGTGCGCGAGGATCGCATCGGCGGCCGTCATCCGCTGCCCGACCGCGACGCCTTCGCGGCGTCGGCGCGGCGCGCCGGCCTGCGGGCCGACGCGTCCCTGGTCCTGTACGACGACGGCACCGGCGGCGCGGCGCGCGCCTGGTGGCTGCTCCGCCACCACGGCGTCCCGAGCCGCGTCCTGCGCGGGGGCATCGGGGTGTGGGACGGCGCGCTGGAGACGGGTGCCACGACGACCACGCCGGGTGATCTCGTGCTCGGCGCCGAACGCGCCGACGATCTCGTCGACGCCGACGGCGTGCAGGACGCGATCGCCGACGGCCGGGTCGTGCTCGACGCGCGTGCGCCGGCGCGCTACCGCGGCGAGGTCGAGCCGATGGATCCGGTCGCCGGGCACATCCCCGGTGCGCGGAACGCGCCGTTCGACGCGCCGGAGGACGTCACCGCGCCCGGGCGCACCGCGGCGGCGCCGCCCATCGCGTACTGCGGCTCGGGCGTCACCGCCTGCGCGCTGATCCTCCGGCTGGCCGACGAGGGGCGCGACGACGCGCTGCTCTACCCGGGGTCGTGGAGCGACTGGTGCGCGCGCGGTCTCGCGGTGCCCGCGTCCTAGCCGCGGTCAGCCGCGCAGCGCCCGGAGCCCGTCGCGGCACGCCGTGGCGCCGCCCTGGGCGGGATGGCGCACGCAGCCCTCGGCGAGGTCGCCCAGCGTGCGCTCCGCGACGCGGCCGACGGCGATGACGCGCGCCGGGC
>JAUMCA010000104.1:0-11924 GCA_032119475.1 Thermoleophilia bacterium
AGTACGCGGTCGCCAGCCCGTGCAGGCCGCCGCCGACGATGACCGCCTCGTAGGTGGCCTTCGGCTCGGGGTTCCGCCAGAGGAACTCGGGGTTGTGCAGTGCGTACTCGTTGGGATGCATGGGCGCTTCTCCGCGACTGGCCGTCGAACTGACATTTCAGACTGTAGGGCCGATCGCCGCCCGCTGTCAACCCCCGCGCACCGCTCACCGGCCGAGGACCGCGCAGGCGGACATTTTCGGCCCGGGCCGAAAATGTCCGCCTGCGCTCAGCCCGAGGCCTGCATGCCCGAGCGGGCCCAGTCAGCTGCGCCACGGACCGCGCGAAGACCGGCGTGCGCGCCAGGCAACCGAGGACGAGGGCGGACATTTTCGGCCCGGGCCGAAAATGTCCGCTTGGGCCGCGGTCGGCGGTGAGCCATGCCCGCTTCGCTCGCCTGCGCGCGGCGAGCCGAGCTCGACAGGCTCCGACTTGCGTGATGACCCCCTCCGTGTTACAACTTAACAGCCTTTTGGTTGTGAAGTTGAGGAGAAGTGATGTCTGCGATCCACCCACCCACCCGCGCCCGCTCGATGACCTGGCCGCTCGAGCGCGTGCTCTTCCTGCTCGCCGGCGTGATGACGCTCGCCAGCATCGCGCTCGCCGCTCTGGTGTCCCCCTGGTTTCTGCTGCTCACCGCGTTCGTCGGCCTCAATCAGCTGATGTACGTCGCGGCGGGCACGTGCGGTGCGGCCTTCGTGCTCCAGCGCGCGTTCGGCGTCCAGAAGGGGTGCGCACGATGACCGCCGTCGAGGCGATCCAGGTCGGGCCGATCGGCCGGCTCGGCCGCTGGTCTGCGACGCACAAGAAGATCGTCGCCATCGCATGGCTGATCCTCGCCGTCGGACTCGGCTTCCTCGCGCCACGCGCCGAGAAGGCGCTCAGCGGCGCCGGCTGGGAGGCCACCGGCTCGGAGTCGGTGGAGGCGCGCGACGTCGTGGCGCGCGAGTTCCAGGGGCTCGGCGGCAGCGCGATGATGGTCGTGCTGACGTCGTCATCCGCCACGGTCGACGACCCGGCGTACCAGAAGGCGATCGCCGACGTCACGACGATCCTCGAGGGCGACGAGGCGGTCTCGACGGTCGTCCCGCCGCAACCCGGCATGTCGCTCTCGGAGGATCGGCGCACCGCCGTCGTCCAGGGCGGCGCTGCGCTGACCCCGACGGAGATGGTGCGCGCAGCCGACCGGCTCAAGGGCGACCTGGCGGCGGTCGGCAACGACCAGGTGACGGTCGCGCTGACCGGCGCGCCCGGCATGTGGAGCGACTTCAACGAGGCCAACAAGGAGGCCATGCTCAAGTCCGAGCTCTACTCCTGGCCCGTCACCCTCGCCATCCTGGTGCTCGCGTTCGGCAGCCTCGTCGCCGCCGGGCTCCCGCTGATGCTCACCATCCTCGGCCTGATGGCGACGGCCGGCAGCCTGTACCTCACCGCGCAGGTCTTCGACGTCTCGATCTGGGCGATGAACTTCGCGATGATGTTCGCGCTCGCGCTCGGCATCGACTACGCGCTGTTCCTGGTGGTGCGGTTCCGCGCCGCCTTGCTCGGAAGCGACATGAAACCGGTCGATGCCGTGGCTGTCGCGATGGATACGGCAGGCAAGGCCGTGCTGTTCAGCGGGATCACCGTCCTGATCTCCCTGACCGCCGTGATGCTCGTGCCGAGCCCCGCGTTCCGATCGATGGCGCTCGGGATCATGCTGAGCGTGATCTTCATCCTGCTCGCCACGCTCACGCTCCTGCCGGCGGTGCTCGCCAAGCTGGGCACGAACGTGAACCGCATCGCGCTCCCGTGGGCGCACGCCGGTGAGCATCGCTCCCCGCTCTTCGAGCGCTGGGGCACGTTCCTCTGGAAGCACCCGGTCGTCCCCGGCATCGCGGCGGTGGCCATCCTGCTCCTGCTTGCCATTCCCGTGCTCGGACTGCGCACCGGGATGCCGTCGATCAAGGTCGTCCCCGAGGGCGACTCGGCGCGGGTCGGATACGAGGCGATCCAGTCGGCGCTCGGACCGGGCGCTCCGGGTGCCCTGCAGGTGATCGCGCCGGCCGCTCAGGCCGCCGCGGTCGCGCGGACCGTGCAGGCCGATGCGGGCATCGCAGCCGTCATGCCGGCGATGCCGTCGCAAAACGGCGAGCTCGCGCTGCTCCAGGCGGTGCCGAAGACGGACCCATCCGACCCGGCGATCGGCGACGCGATCGACCGGCTGCGGGACACGCTGCCGGAAGGCGTTCTGGTCGGCGGCGCGGCGGCCGAGAACCACGACCTCGAGGTCGCGCTCGGCGACGCGACGCCGATCGTGATGGGCGTCGTCCTCGTGCTCGGCTTCCTCCTGCTCCTCGTCGCGCTGCAGGCACCGCTGATCGCCGCCATCGGCGTGGTCACGAACCTGCTCGCCGTCGGCGCCGCGTTCGGCGTGGCGAAGCTGATCTTCCAGGACGGCAACCTCGCCAGCCTCCTCGGCTTCGAGCACCAGGGCTTCCTCAACGCCTGGGGTCCCGTGTTCTTCTTCGCGATGATCTTCGCGATCTCGATGGACTACACCGTGTTCCTCCTCGCCTCGGCGAAGGAGCACTACGACAAGTCCGGCGATCCGAAGGAGGCCGCAATCGGCGGCATGGCCCATTCGGGCCGCGTGATCTTCGCCGCCGCGGCGGTGATGGTCGCGGTGTTCTTCACCTTCGCGATCTCGGGCCCGATCCCGCCGAAGGAGATGGGCATCATCCTCGGCATCGCCGTGCTCCTCGACGCACTGCTGATCCGGCTCCTCCTGATGCCGGTCGCCCTGCGCCTGTCGGGCCGCGCCGCCTGGTACCTGCCGAAGTGGTTGGACCGCATCCTGCCCGACGTGCGCTTCGGGCACTGACCGCGTGGGTGGGCCCGGCGGCGCGTCGGGCCCACCCACTGCGTCGGCCGCTACGCGCTCACCCGGCGCAGCCCGCCGTCACCGGTCCCCGCGGGGTGCTCACACGCCTCGTCCTCTGAACGCCGGGGCAGTAGGCTCCGCGTCATGCGAACCGCCCGTGCTGCGCTCCTCCATGACTTCAACGCCCCGCTCCTGATCCACGACGACCTCGTGGTCGACGACCCGCAGGACGGCGAGGTGCTCGTGCGCATGGGGGCCAGCGGCGTCTGCCGCTCCGACCTCCACACGATCGAATGGACCGGCCGCGTCCCGGTCCCGTCCATGCTCGGCCACGAGGGGGCCGGCACCGTGGAGGCCGTCGGGCCGGGCGTGACGGGCCTCGCCGTCGGCGACCGCGTCGTGCTGGCCTGGGTCGCGCCGTGCGGCCACTGCCGGATGTGCGAGCGCGAGCGACCGGCCCTCTGCACGGAGCAGGGCGCGTACGAGACCGGGTTCGCGGTCGACGGCACCACGCGCTACTCCCTGCACGGCACGCCCGTCCACCACTACTCGTGCTCGACCTTCTCCGAGTACGCGGTCGTCCCGGAGGTCGCGGCGGTCAAGGTCGAGACGGCGCTGCCGTGGGAGCACCTCGCGCTCGTCGGCTGCGCGGTCACCACCGGCGTCGGGGCGGCCATCAACACGGCCAAGGTCGGGCCGGGCGACACGGTCGCCGTGCTCGGCTGCGGCGGCGTCGGCCTCAGCGCGCTGCAGGGTGCGCGCATCGCCGGTGCGGAGCGGATCATCGCGATCGACGCCAACGAGGCGAAGCTCGGTCTCGCCCGGGAGCTGGGGGCGACCGACGTCGTCGACGCGGGCGCCGTCGACGCGGTCGAGGAGGTGCGCCGGCTGACCGGCGGCGTGGACCACGCCTTCGAGGCGCTCGGCATGCTGCAGACGATCGACCAGGCGATCCGCATGACCGGGCGCGGCGGGCAGACGACGCTGATCGGGATGGTCGAGGCCACCGACCTGACGGAGATCGCCTCCGTCGGGCTCGTCGTCGAGGAGCGCACCATCGCCGGCTCGTGGTACGGGACCTTCGTGCCGCAGCGCGACTGGCCGCGGATCGTCGGCTGGCTCGAGTCGGGCGAGCTGATGCTCGACCAGATGATCGAGCGCATCGAGCTCGACCAGGTCAACGAGGCCTTCGACCGGATCCGCTCGAACGAGGCGGGCCGGCAGGTGATCGTGTTCTGACCCGAGCCGATCGGTACGATCGCCGTCATGCGCATCCGCCTCGCCCTCACCGCCCTCGCGGCCCTGCTCTGCCTCGCGCCCGCCGCAGCGGCGCAGCAACCCGCGACCGACGTCGTGCTGAAGGCCCACGAGACGACGGTCGTCTCGTGGAACGGACCGGCGGGGCAGTCGTGGCAGGTGATCCTGATCGGCAAGCGCGGCCCGCAGGCGCTGCCCGTCACGACCAAGCGGCGGATCGCCGTCGACTACACGGACGTGGCCCCAGCGGCGACGTGGGGCCAGGACCTCGTCGCGCACGTGGCGCCGTGTGCCGCCCCGCAGGAGACCTACGAGGCGACGATCGGCACCACGACCGGCCTGTACGCCTTCTGCACCCCGCTCGCCGGTTCGTGGGCCGCGTCGGCCAGCGCGACGCTGCAGGGGCCGCCCGACCTGACCCTCAACAACGCCCGCACGCGAGGGCGCACGGTCGTCTGGCGCGTCGACCCGTCGAGGGCGTACGCGAAGCCGAGCGGCTACACCGTGCGGTGGCGCGAGGACGCCTGTCCCGCCGCGTCGTCGGAGGCCGCGCCGTGCCCGGGCCGCCGCCCCTGGAAGACCCAGCGCCTGCGCCCCAGCGCCACGTCCTTCGCGATCCCGGGCGCGACCTCCGACACCTACTGGGAGATCGAGGTCGTCGCGCAGAGCGACGCCGGCCGCAGCACGCCGATGGAGATCGGCCTCTACGTCTCGTAGGCTCACGGGCATGACAGCGCATCCGCTCGACCCGCTCAGCGCCGACGAGCTCGCCGACGCGATCGCGATCCTGCGGCGCGAGCAGGGCCTGACGCGCGACCACCTGTTCGTCTTCACGCTGCTGGACGAGCCGTCCAAGGACGTGCTCGCCGCCTGGTCGCCCGGCGATCCGATCGATCGCGCCGCGCGGATCACGGTGTGGGACCGCGCCGCGGGACTGCTCATCGAGGCGGTGGTCGGACTCGACGGCAGCGTGCGCCGGTGGGACCCGCAGCCGGGCCAGAAGGCCGCGCTGCTCGGCCCCGAGGCGGACGCGTGCCTCGCCGCGGCGAAGTCCGACCCCCGCGTCGTCGAGGGTCTGCGCCGACGCGGCATCGCCTCGGTCGACGAGGTCCACATGGAGACGTGGCCGTTCGGCATCGACGTCCCCGCGCACCTCGACGACGGGCGCCGCCTGTTCTGGACGCCGATGTGGCACCGCCCGACCCCGGACGCGAACCAGTACGCGCACCCGATCGGCGGCCTGCACGCGATCGTCGCGATCGACACCGCCGAGGTCGTCGAGGTCGAGGACGCCGACGGCATCCCGACGCCGCAGACGCCCGGCGACTACCGCCTCCACCAGACCGGCGGTCAGGTCGCGCTGAAGCCACTCGAGATCGTCCAGCCCGAGGGCGCGTCCTTCGTCGTCGACGGCTGGGAGGTTCGCTGGGAGCGCTGGCGCTTCCGGCTCGGCCACTGCCAGCGCGAGGGGCTCGTCATCCACGACGTCCGCTTCGACGACGAGGGCGTCGAGCGGAAGATCGCGCACCGGATGTCGATCGCCGAGCTCGTGATCCCGTACGGCGATCAGGGGATCAACGGTGCGGCCCGCAAGGCGGCCTTCGACACGGGCGAGTTCGGCTTCGGCAACTACACGAACTCGCTGACGCTCGGGTGCGACTGCCTCGGCGAGATCGTCTACCTGGACACCTGCATCGCGGACGCGGCAGGCGAGGTCCACACCACGACGAACGGGATCTGCCTCCACGAGGAGGACGTCGGGATCCTCTGGAAGCACACGGACACCGACGGCCACGTCGAGGTCCGCCGCGGTCGCCGCTTCGTCGCGTCGTCGTTCGCCACGATCGACAACTACGAGTACGGCTACTTCTGGTACTTCCATCAGGACGGCACGATCGAGTTCGAGGCGAAGCTGACGGGCATCCTGCTGACCCGCGCCGGCACGCCCGGCGGGGACCACCCGTCGTCGACGGAGATCGAGCCGGGCCTGCTCGCGCCGTACCACCAGCACCTGTTCTGCGCGCGGCTCGACCTCGACGTCGACGGCACGGGGAACGCGGTCGTGGAGGTCGACTCCGTCGCCGCGCCGATGGGCCCGGACAACCCGGAGGGCAACATGTACACGACGCGCGAGACCGTCCTCGCGCGCGAATCCGCCGCCTGCCGCGAGGCCGACCTGCGCGCGAACCGCTACTGGAAGGTCGTCAACCCGACCCGCCGCAACCACATGGACCACCCGGTCGGCTACAAGCTGATGCCGACGAGCGTGACCTGGCCGACGGCGGACCCGGAATCGGTGATCGGCAAGCGGGCGCGGTTCATGTACCACCAGCTGTGGGTCACGCCGCACCGCCCGGACGAGCTCTACCCCGCCGGCGACCACCCGTATCAGCACGCCGGCCTGGACGGCCTGCCGCGCTGGACGCAGGCCGATCGCCCGCTCGAGGACGAGGACGTCGTCCTCTGGTACACGTTCGGCACGAACCACATCCCGCGCCCGGAGGACTGGCCGGTGATGCCGGTCGAGCGCGCCGGCTTCCACCTCAAGCCGGTCGGCTTCTTCCGCCGCAGCCCCGGCATCGACGTGGCGCCGAGCGAGCCGAAGCACTGCTGCTGACGGCGGGGCGTGCCGTCAGGCGCGCCAGCGCTCGAGCGCGCTGACGATCTGCCCAGCCCAGCGGTCCCGTCGGCGACTGCGACCGTCAGGGAGAAGGTCTCGTCGTCGTCGTCGACGTCGGGTCGCAGGCCATTGAGGTCGAGGGTGACGCCGAGCGCCAACGCTTCGGTACCGCAACAGCCGCACCCGAACGACGCCTGGGATGGAGGACGCACGCATCCGCTCGGCGAGCGTACGCCGCTCCCGCGCGCCCCCGCTACGCCGCGGAGCGACGCACGATCGGAGTCGCCGGAGCTCCACACGAATGCGCACCGATAGCGCGCCGATCTGCGCGCACCCCACCCCGCTAATGAAACAAAGGGGCCTGGCCCCTTTGTTTCATTAGGGGGTTAGAGGAGGTGCGGGGCGAGCGCCTCGAGGACGCGGATGCCGCAGGGGTCGTCGTCCTCGCCGAGCGGCTCGACGCCGACGTGGTCGGCGCCGGCCTCGATGTGCGCGCGCAGGCCGGCTGCGACGGTCTCCGGGTCGCCGTGGCAGACGAGGGCGTCGACGAGGCGGTCCGAGCCGCCGTCCTCGAAGTCGTCCTCGGTGAAGCCCATCCAGAGCAGGTTGCGCTGGTAGTTCTCGATGCCGAGGTACCAGCCGATGGCGGCGCGAGCGCGGGCACGGGCGCGGTCGGCGTCGGTGTCGATGATCGCCTTGTGCACCGTCGCGATGATCGGATCGGCGCCCATGATCTCGCGGGCGCGCGCGGTGTGCTCGACCGGCACGAGGTACGGATGCGCGCCGAGCGACAGGTCGCGCGCGACCTCGAGCATCGGCTTGCGCAGCGCCGCGATGATCGTGTGGACCTTGCCCTGCGCGTCGTCCGCACCGCCGTCGGGCGAGTACACCGCGCCGGCCTCGATCTGCTGGAGGTACTCGCGCATCTTCGCCACCGGCTTCAGGTAGGTCGTCCCGCGCGGGTCGACCTGCGGCGGGTGGCTGACGCCGAGGCCGAGCAGGAAGCGATCGTCGAAGCCGTCGTTGAGGGTGCGCGACGCGCTGGCCGAGGCGACCGCGTCACGGGCCCACACGTTCGCGATGCCGCTCGCGACCATGATGCGCTCCGTCGCACCAAGCAGGATCGCGCCGTTCGAGAACGACTCGCGCAGGCCCATGCCCTCGGGGTACCAGAGGCAGGAGTAGCCCGCCGCCTCGACGGCCTGCGCCGCCGGCCGGCCGAGCGAGGACGGCACCGCCGTCAGCGGACCGATCCACGCACCCCAGGTGCCGATCTTGGCGCGCATCGCCGCGCGGTCATCGCTCAGTCCCATTCGAAATCCTCCGTGCTCCACAGGTTCGATCGGCATCGTGCCACTACAGTCCTTCGCCATGCAGGGGGAACCGGCCCGAAGCCCGTGGCTGTCCCTGATCCCGCTGTGCCTCGCGGTGGCGCTCTACAAGATCGACCAGACCATCGTCAACGTCGCGCTGCCGACGATCCAGCAGGATCTGGACGCGCCCCCCGCGTCGCTCCTCTGGACGGTCAACGCCTACACGCTGGCGCTGGCGGCCGCGATCCCGCTCGCCGGCACGTTCGGCGACCGGCTCGGTCGGCGACGGGTCTTCCTGATCGGCATCGCCGTCTTCACCGCCTCGTCGGCCGCGTGCGCGCTCGCCACCGGCGACGGGATGCTGATCGCGTTCCGCGCGGTGCAGGGCCTCGCGGCCGGCATCCTCGTGCCGCTGTCGATGGGCATCATCGGCGCGACCTTCCGCAGCGAGCACCTGCCGAGCGCGTACGGCTACTGGTCGGGATTCTCCAGCATCGGCATCGTGATCGGACCGATCGCCGGTGGCGTGCTGGTCCAGCAATTCGGCTGGGCGAGCATCTTCTGGGTGAACGTCCCGCTCGGGTTGCTGCTGCTCCCCATGGTCCGCTGGATGGTCGAGGAGACGCGCGATCCGACGCCGCGACGGGCCGACGTGGGAGGCGCCCTGCTCTCCACGGCCGGCATCCTGCTCATCTCGTGGGGCCTGATCGGCGCCACGGGCGGCATCTCGGCCGACGACGCGGGCGTCGCGCTGCTCGGCGCCGCCTGCCTCGGCGGCTTCGTGCTCTGGGAGCGGCGCGCGCCCGACCCGATGCTGCCGCTCGGCTTCTTCCGCGAGCCGGGCTTCGCGCTCGGGGCCGTGATCGGCATGGCGGTCTACGCGTACCCGGCCGTGATGCTCTTCCTCACGCTGTACTTCCAGGGCATCCTCGAGGAACCGCCGCGCACCGCCGGCCTGATGTTCGTCCCGCTCGCCGCGACGCTGACGGTCGTGGCGACCTTCGCCGGCCCGATCACGCGCCGCATCGGCGCCCTCACGTCGATGGCGACGGGGATGGCGCTGATCGCCGCGGGCGCGCTGCTGTTCGCGAGGCTGCCGGCCGACGGCGCACTCGGCCTCCTGATCGCCGGGGAGGTCGTCATGGCGACGGGGATCATGCTGACGATCCCGGCCGCCGGCGCGGTGATGATGGCCTCCGTCCCGCGCGAACGGGCCGGCGTCGGCTCGGCGGCGATGCAGGCGTTCCGGCAGATCGGGGCAGTGCTGGGCGTCGCGCTGTTCGGCGTGATCGCGGCGACGACCGCGACACGGGCCTACGCGCCGGCCGACCCCTCGGCGGCCGCCCCCGCGATCGTCCAGCGCGTGGTCGGGGCCGAGGTCGACGAGGTCCGCCGCCTCGCCGGGGAGCAGGCCGCGGCGGCGGCGGCCGGCGCCTGGCTCGACGGCATGCACGCGGCGATGATCGCGATCGCCGTCGTCGCGCTCGCGAGCGCCGGGCTGTGCGTCGCGGTGGTCCGGCGACGCCATCGCGCGGACCACGAGCACCCCGCCGTCACCCCGTCGTGAATCAAAGGGGTCTGGCCCCTTTCATTCACTTGATACGCCGAGCGCGTGAATGAAAGGGGCCAGACCCCTTTGATTCACGACGGGCGGCCCCAGCCGCCCCCGCCCGGCGTGCGGACCGTCACCACGTCGCCCGGCGCGAGCTCCCGCCCCGCCTTGGCCCCGACCGGCTCGCCGTTGACGAGGTGCGCGCCCGGCGTGCCGTCCTCGCCGCCCGCGGCGCCGTGCGGGCCGACGGAGCGACGGTCCGCGACGAGCGACAGCGTGGCCGGCGCGAGCGCCTCGACCTCCCGGACGATGCCGTCGCCGCCGGCGTGCACACCGGCGCCGCCGGTGCCGTAGACGAGCTCGTAGCGGCGGACGCGCAGCGGTGCCTCCAGCTCCAGCGCCTCGACCGGCGTGTTGCGCGTATTGGACATCGCGACGTGGACGCCGCTCGGGCCGGGCCCGCGCGACGAGGCCCCCTGGCCACCGCCGATCGTCTCGTACGACGACCAGCCGCTGCCGCCCAGCACGAGGTTGTTCATCGTGCCCTGGCCCTGCGCCGGCAGATCGGCGACCTGCGCGAGCGCCGCGAGGACGACGTCGGCGATGCGGCTCGAGGCCTCGACGTTGCCGGCCGCCACGGCGGTCGGCGGCTGCGCGTGGACCAGCGACCCCGGCTCGGCGCGCACCTCGAGCGGCGCGGCGATGCCGGCGTTCATCGGGATGTCGCCCGGCAGGAGCACGCGGAGCGCGAACAGGCAGCCGGCGCGGGTCACGGCGAGCGGGCAGTTGACGTTGCCGCGGACGGCCGGCGAGGTGCCGGCGAAGTCGACCACCAGGCGGTCGCCGTCGACGGTCACCGCCGCGCGGATGGGGATCGGATCCTCGGTGACCCCGTCGCCCTCGAGGATGTCCTCGGCCGTGTAGGTGCCGTCGGGCAGCGCGCGGATCGCATCGCGGGTGCGCTGCTCGGCGTAGGCGATCGTCGCGTCGCAGGCGCTGCGGATCGCCGCGGCGCCGTAGCGGTCGGCCAACTCGGCGAGGCGCTCGC
Source organism: Thermoleophilia bacterium (assembly GCA_032119475.1). Lineage (GTDB taxonomy): Bacteria > Actinomycetota > Thermoleophilia > Gaiellales > F1-60-MAGs149 > F1-60-MAGs149. The sequence goes on from JAUMCA010000104.1 coordinate 10,692, forward strand.
CCGCGAGGTGGATCGCCGCCAGCTGCGCGTCGAGATCGCCCCGGCGCTCCCGCGGCGTGCGCACGTTGGCGAGGATCAGCGCGAGGATGTCCGGCTCGACGGCCCCCGCGCGGACGAGCCGCACCGGCGGGATGATCACACCCTCCTGGAACAGCTCCGTCGCGCCCGGCGGCATCGAGCCCGGGCGCATGCCGCCGACGTCGGCGTGGTGCGCGCGCACGGCGGCGATCGCGAGGACGTCGCCGTCCACGGCGATCGGCGCCACGAGCGTGATGTCCGGGAGGTGCGAGCCGCCCGCGAACGGGTCGTTGACGACGAACACGTCACCGGGCACCGGTCCCCGCTCGAGGACGGCCGCGACGGTCTCCGGCATCGAGCCGAGGTGGACGGGCACGTGGGCGGCCTGCGCGATCATCCGCCCGTCCGGCGCGAACAGCGCGCACGAGGAGTCGCGGCGCTCCTTGATGTTCGCGGAGAAGGCCGTGCGGACGAGCACCGCGCCCATCTCCTCCGCGACGCCCGCCAGCGCGTTGCCGAGCACCTGGAGCCCGATGGCGTCCATCACGCGTCGCCCTCCCGACGGAGGACGAGGGTGCCGGTCGCATCGCACGCCCCGGCCCAGCCCGCGGGCACCCACACCGTGGCCCCGTCGATCGCCGCGCTGCACGGGCCGGCGACCGGCGCGGCGACGGCGGGCGTCGGCTCGAGCACGGGCTCACCGGACGCCCGCGTCGCGGTGACGCGCACCGCGAGGGCCTCGACCTGGAGATCCGGGCGATCCCACCCGTGGCGGGCGCGGTGGAGCGCGTGGAAGTCCGCGGCGGCGTCGGCAGCCTGCTCGATCGGCACGGCCAGCTCGTGCCCCTGACCGCGGTAGCGGCAGTCGACGGCACACGCGATCGTCGCACCCGGCAGGTCGTCCAGCGCCTCGGCGACGAGGGCGTCGAGGGCCGCCTGCGCCCCGGCAGGGCCGTCCGCGTCGAGCGACGCCCGGACCGCGCGCACGTGATCGCGGCGGACGTCGGCCAGCGCCAGCCCGACCGCCGACAGCACCCCGCTCGCGCTGGGGACCAGCACGGTCGCGATCTGCTCACCGGGGGTGCCGGTGCCGATCGCTTCCGCTTCAGCGCCGGCAGCGGCTTCGGGCAGACCCAGGCCGACCGGATCACCGACTTCAACCGAGCCCACGGGGATCGCATCGAGATCTCACGCCAGGCCTTCGGCCTTGCCGCC
>JAUMCA010000104.1:11934-15005 GCA_032119475.1 Thermoleophilia bacterium
CGCGCAGCCGTGGAGCGGCCCCGCGCCGCCGAAGGCGACCAGCGCGCCGGCCCGCGGGTCGCGCCCGCGCTCGACGCTGACCACCCGCAGGGCCTGCGCCATCGCGCTGTCGGCCACCCGGACGATGCCCGCGGCCGTCTCCTCCACGCCGAGGCCGAGCGCCTCGGCGACCGACGCGACCGCACGCTCGGCGAGGTCGCGTCGCACCTCGATCACGCCGCCGAGCACGGTGCCGTCGGCGATCCGGTCGAGGACGACGTTCGCGTCGGTGACGGTCGGCCGCTCGCCGCCACGTCCGTACGCCGCCGGGCCGGGCACCGCGCCGGCGCTCTCCGGCCCGACGCGCAGGCGGCCGCCGTCGTCGACCCAGGCCAGCGACCCGCCGCCCGCGGAGACGGTGTGCACCTCGGTCATCGCGAGCCGCAGCGGCACGCCGGCGACGATCGCCTCGTTGGTCGTGGCGACGGCGCCGTCGACCACGGCGGCGACGTCGGTCGAGGTGCCGCCCATGTCGAACGTCAGCGCGTCGCGGAAGCCGCTGGCGAGGGCGACTCGCGCCGCGCCGACCACGCCACCGGCGGGGCCGGACAGCACCGTGGTCGCCGCGAGCCGGGCCGCGGTGGCGGTATCGATCACCCCGCCGGACGACTGCATCACGGTCGGGGCCGGCAGCGCCGCCGCCGTCGCGCGCTCCTCGAGCCGCGTGAGGTAGTGCCGCAGCCGCGGACGCAGGTAGGCGGTCGCGACCGTCGCGCTGGTGCGCTCGTACTCGCGCATCTCGGGTAGCACCTCGTGGGAGGCGACGACGTCCGCATCCGGCAGCGCAGCCCGCAGCGCAGCGGCGACCGCCTGCTCGTGGGCGGGGTGGAGGTAGCCGAAGAGCAGCACGACGGCGACGCTCTCCGGCGCGGCCGCGGCGACGGCCGCCACGGTGGCCGCGAGCGAGGCGGGGTCGAGTGGCTCGACCGCGCCGGTGGGGCCCATCCGCTCGCGCACGGTGAAGCGGAGGTCCCGCGGCACGAGCGGCGCGGGATGGTGGCGCGTGAGGTCGTAGAGGTCGGCGCGGGCCTGGCGGCCGATCTCGATGACGTCGCGGAAGCCCTCGGTGGTGACCAGCGCCGTCCGCGCGCCGCGTCGCTCGAGGAGCGCGTTCGTCGCGACGGTCATGCCGTGCGCGAGCGCCTCGACGCCCGCCGGGTCGATGCCAGCCGCCTCGACGGCGGCGAGCACCGCCTCGGACTGATCGTGGGGCGTGGTCGGCACCTTGGCGATGACGAGCCCGGCCGGGCCGAGCGCGGCGAGATCCGTGAAGGTGCCGCCGACGTCGATCCCCACGCGCATGGCGGAAGCGTAGGGCCGCGCGGCTACCCTTCCCGCATGCTCGACGCCGCCACCCTCCAGCGCGTGCGTCGCGTGCTCGCGGAGCGACCAGGCCGACCGGCGGGCGTCGTCCTCGACGTCGGGTTCACCAACGGCCTCGCGTCCGCGCGCGCCCTGCGCGAGGCGGGCGCACCGGTCATCGTCGTCGACCATCGGCCGGGGGCGCTCGGCTTCAAGTCGCGCGGCGTCGCCCAGGTCCTCGCCCCCGATCCCGCCGTCGACGAGGAGGGCTTCATCGCGACGCTCGCCGACCTCGCCGAGGTCGTCGGGCGCGCCGGCGTGCTGTTCCCGACGCACGACGCGCACCTCGTCGCCGTCTCGAAGCACGCCGACCGCATCACCCCGCTTGCGCTGCCCGGCTCCGGATGGGACGTCATCGGACCGCTGATGGCGAAGATCCCCCAGCTCGAGCTGGCCGAGCGCGCCGGCGTGCCGATCCCCCGCTCCTTCATGCCGACCACGCGCGCCGAGGCCGAGGCCGCCGCGGAGCAGGTCCCGTACCCGGCGATCGCCAAGCCCAGCGTCGGCATCGCGTTCAAGCACAGCGAGAAGGTCCAGGTGCTGCAGGCGGATCGGCCGGAGCAGCTCGTCGACGCCTACGAGCGGATCGCCGTCACCGGCGACCGCGCGATCTTCCAGGAGGTCATCCCGGGCGGGGACGACGCGCTCTGGACGGTGGGCTCCTTCAGTGACGACGGCGGCGGTGCGATCGGCACGTTCTGCGGCCGCAAGCTCGTCCAGCGGCCGCCGATCTTCGGCACGTGCCGCGTCGGCGAGGCGCGCTGGGCCGACGAGCCCGTCGCCTACGCGGACGCGCTGCTGCGGGCGAGCGGCTTCGACGGCATCACGCAGATCGAGTTCAAGCGCGACCCGCGCGACGGGTCGTACCGGCTGATCGAGATCAACCTGCGCACGTGGCAGTGGCACTCGCTGGCGCGGCGCTGCGGGGTCGACCTCGTCGGCATGTGCTACCGCGCGGCCTGCGGCGAGCCGGTCGCCCGCGCGATCTCGGGACCGCGCCACGACGGGCGCCGGTGGGTCGCGGCGGTGCCGCACCTGCGCGCCGGCGTCGCCGGGCGCGAGGGCATCCGCCAGATCGTGCAGCCCCTCGCCGGGCTCATCGAGGAGCCGGTCTTCAGCCTCCGCGACCCGAAGCCGGGCGCCGTCCAGGTCGCCGGGCTCGTCGTCGGCCCGGTCAAGCGCCGCCTGCGCGGCCGCTGATTCAGCGGCCCGCGATCGTGCCGCGGATGAGATCCGCGAGCGCCTCCGCCTGCGTCTGGCGCGAGATGCGCGACCGCACCGCAGCGGGGAGCGCCGGGGTCGCGAGCGTGCCGGCCCGCCAGGCGTCGACGTAGGCGGCGAGAGCGGCCCGCGTCCCGGTGACGTCGTCGGGCGCGACCACCGCTGCGTCGACCGCCGCGAGCTCACGCGCCGCCGCGCCGTGCGGCGGGACCAGCGCCAGGACCGGACGGCCGCTGGCCAGGAGCTCCCAGACCTTGCCGGGGAGGAACTTCGCGCCGTGGCCGTCCCCGTCCTGCATGAACAGGAGCGCGACGTCGGCGTCGGCCTGGACCTGCAGCGCCGCGGCGTGCGGCACCGGCGGTTCGACGCGCACGACGTCGCCCAGGCCGAGCGCGTCGATGCGCGCGCGGTCCGCGTCGGGCAGGCCGCCGACGAAGCGCAGACGCAGG
>JAUMCA010000105.1:0-1598 GCA_032119475.1 Thermoleophilia bacterium
GCGGCTGAGGCCGGCGAACGTCGTTTCGCCGACGAAGCGGCGGGCGGCGCGCGTCATCGCGACCTGCACGCCGATGTCGTCCTTGACGAGGGCACGCACGACTTCGCACGCACGGTAGGCGGCAATGCCGCCGGTGACGGCGAGCAGGACGGGCGCGGGCCCGTCCGCGGGGGCTACGACTCGCTCGTCTCCCACGCGATCTTGTCCGCCGCGACCTCTTCGAGCGCCATCGTCAGGTAGTTCTTCGAGCGCGACTCGACCATCGGGGGCGCGTACTGCTTCTCCGCGATGAACTCCCCGTCGCCGAGCTGCCGGTGGTAGTCGTTCAGCTCGCGGGCACGGCGGCTGGCGACGAGCACCAGCGCGTACTTCGAGGGGACGACGGCGGTCAGATCATCGATCTTCGGGTAGATCATGGATTCGCAGCGGCTCCAAGCAGGCGTCGCGCACCATGCGGCGACTGGGACAAGGTAGCAGTAGCGCGGTGTTCTGGCCGCGCTAGGCGGAACGGTCAGGGGTGCCGGTCGTCGTCGTGATCCGCGTAGTCCGGATCGGGCACGAGGACGGCGGCGGGGACGAACTCCGGCGGATCGTCGCTGAGATTCGGAAACGGCTCGATCATCGCGTAGCACTCGCCGTCCAGGCCGATCGGGCCGAAGTCGGCGATGACGCGGTAGAGGCCGTCGCCGATCATCACGCGGTCGCGCACGATGGTGCCGATCGGGGGCGTTACGGGGCGCATCACGGCCATCCTACTCTCCTTCCGATGCGGTGTTCGAACCGGCGGATCGGATGACCTCGAGCACCGCCCGCTCGAGCGGCTTGACGATGGCATCGAGCGTCGTGACGGCATCCGCGATGCCCTCGAAATCGGTGGGGCCGAGATCCGGCGGCGGTGGCGCGCCATGGGCGAGCGCGTTGCGGATCTCGTTGATGTCGTCAAGCCAGCCGCGCTGCACCCACCCCTCCACACCCGGTCCGAAGTCGAGGTCCCAGACGCGGATGCCGATGCGGCCGAAGTCGACGCGGATGTTCTCCGTGCTGGCGTTACCGCGCGCGAGCCGGCTTTCGCCGATCAGCACGCGCTGAACGCGCAGTCCGAGATCACCGCCGACGGCTTCGCCGATGCCCCGCGCACCCAGGACGAGCAGTTGGCGCATCGTCGACTGGAACGCCGCGACCAGCATCACGATGCCGCTCTCGACGAGATGGCGCCGCGCGGACGGCGTTCCTGCCGCCTCGAGCATCGTCGAGAGGTCGTCGAGGAGCGTCCTCGAAGCGGCCACCCAACGATCGCCTGCAGGAGTCGGGCGCGTCGTCATGGGCGAACGGTCGCCCCAGTGCGCGCACGGAAAGCGCGCGGCTTTCCGAAGCGCGCGGAACGACGACTACGCGATCTGCGCCTCGCCGCCCGAACTGGCGACGTCAGTCGCCGAGCGCGCGCCGCAGCACGCCGAGCAGCTCCACGATCGCCACCGCGGCGTCGTCGTTGCGCACGACGTGGTCGAAGCGGGGCTTGTCCTTGCTCTGCTCCTCCGCGATGCGCAGGCGGTCGGCGATCTCGCCGGCCATCTCGGTCTGACGGGCGACGAGGCGGC
>JAUMCA010000106.1:0-18823 GCA_032119475.1 Thermoleophilia bacterium
CCTGGAACGGGGCATCGACATCTCCGAGGCGATGGTCGCGCGCGGCTACGGGATCGGGCCGATCGTCCGCCTGCCCGAGGGGCCGCACACCCGGGCCGAGCGAGCACTGCTCCTGTGCGGGGCGATCGCGGCAGGAGTCGCCGTCGTCACGCTCGCCGGGGCCGCCGCGTACGACGTGTACCCGATCGCCGACCCGATCCTGACGCCAGCGGGCCTCGCCCTCGCGGGGCTGGTCCTCGCCGCGGGGACGACGGGTGCCCTGCTGGCGCGGAGGGTCCGATGAGCGCGATCGACGTCCGCGGCCTGCGCTTCCGCTACGCAGCGGACGAGCCGTGGCGGCTCGACGGCGTGGATCTCCACGTCGCACCGGGCGAGATCGTGCTGCTGGAGGGCGGATCGGGTAGCGGGAAGAGCACCCTCCTGCGCGTGCTGGCCGGCTTGGCGCCGGCCTTCCACGGCGGCGAGGCCGACGGCGGCGGGGCGGTCGCGGGCCTGCCGTTGCGGACGACGGCGCCGGCCGCGCTCGCGCAGCGCGTCGGCCTCCTCTTCCAGGATCCCGAGACGCAGGCCGTGATGGCCGAGCCGCTCCGCGACGTCGCCTTCAGCCTCCAGTGCCACGGTCGGCCGGCGGCGGCGATCCTGCCCTCCGCGCGCGGGGCGCTCGCACGCGTCCAGGCCGACCACCTGGTCGGCCGCCGCATCGACCGGCTGTCCGCCGGCGAGCGGCAGCGGGTCGCGCTCGCCGCCGTGCTGGCCCCGGAGCCGGAGGTGCTGCTGCTCGACGAGCCGACGGCCCAGATCGACGACGATGCCGCCTGCGAGCTGGTCGGGGAGCTGCGGCGACTGGCGGATCGCGGCCTGGCGATCGTCATCGCCGAGCACCGGCGGGACCGCGTCGGACACCTGACCGACCGCGTGCTCGGGATGGCCGGCGGACGCCTCGGGCCCGCGCGAACGCATCCGCCGCTCGGCAGTGCCTCGCCGCCGACCGGCGGGGATTCCGCACTCGTGCTGGACGGCCTCCGCGCACGGCGGCCCGACGCCGCGGAGGGCCTCGTCGCCACCGCCGCGCTCTCCCGCGGGTGCGCCGCTGCCCTGATCGGCCGGAACGGCAGCGGCAAGTCCACCCTGCTGCGCGCAGTCGCGGGCCTCGACCCGGCCGAGGGCACCGTGATCGTCGGCGGCGACGACGTGAGCGCCCTGGCCCCGGAGGCGCGGACGCCCCGCATCGCGATGGTGCCGCAGGATCCCGGGCGCACGCTGCTCACCGACAGCATCCGCGACGAGGTGCTGCTGGGACCGCGTCTGCTCGGGCTCGACCACGGGCCTGCGGAGCGCGCTCTGGAGGACCTCGACCTCCTGCGCATCGCGGACCGCAATCCGCGGGACTGCTCGGTGGGCGAGCGCGAGCGCGTCGCGATCGCGGCCGCGCTGGCCGTGGATCCGGCGGTGCTCCTACTCGACGAGCCGACGCGCGGCATGGACCCGGCGCACCGCGCCGATCTCGTGGCCGTGCTCGACGCCCATGCGCGGCGGGGCGGCAGCACGGTGCTGGCGACGCACGACCTCGATCTGGCCCGCGCGTGCGCGCAGCACCGCTGGGCGATCGCCGGCGGCACCCTGGAGGCCGTGTGAGCGCGGCCTCCGTCCTCGCCCTCGGCGGGCTGGTCGTGCTGGTGGCGGGACTCGCGCTCTACGAACGCGGACGGGGCGGCGTGCGCGAGCTCGGCCTGATCGCCGTGCTCGCCGCCGCGGCGACCGCGGGACGCGTCGCGTTCGCGGCGATCCCGGGTGCGCAGCCGGTGACCGCCATCGCGATCATCACGGGCATCGCGCTGGGACCGCGTGCCGGCGCGGCCGTCGGCGCCGGCGCGGCGCTGCTCTCCAACACCTTCCTCGGCCAGGGGCCGTGGACGCCGTGGCAGATGCTCCTGTGGGGGCTGGCCGGTGCGAGCGGCGGGTGGCTCGCTCCCGCCCTGCGTCGCAGCCGCCTCGCCCTGATGGCGTTCGGCGCCGTATGGGGGATGGTGTTCGGCGCCGGAATGGACATCTGGCAGCTCGCGACGTTCGGCCCGGTGCTCAACCTGACCGCGTTCATCGCGGTCCACGCCCGGGCGATACCGTTCGACGTGGTGCACGCGACGACCAACGTGATCCTGCTCGGACTGGCCGGCCCCTCGCTGATCGGCCTGCTGGACCGCAGTGCCCGCCGGGTGCGCGGACGCTGGCTGCCCGCGGAGGACCGTCCGTGAGGCGCCTGCTCCTCGCGCTGGCCCTCCTGCTGCTGGCCGCGGCTCCCGCGCACGCCGCCGACGCCGGCGCGTACCTCGAGCGCAGCCTGGACGGCCGCGGCTGCGCCCGCGAGCCCGGCGGGACGGCCACCGTCAACCTGACCTCGTGGGTGGCGCTCGGGCTCGTCGCGTCGCGCCGCAGCGCCAGCCGGGCCGCGGACTGCATCGCCACCCACGCCCGCCACCTGCGCACCGCCACCGACCTGGAGATGGCGATCCTCGGGCTGGTGGCCGCCGGTCGCGACCCGCGCCGCGCCGGCGGTCGTGATCTCGTCGCCGCCCTGGTCGCCCAGACCCGGTCCGACCGGATCGGGCCGACCGTCGGCTCGAACCAGTTCGGCATCTTCGCGTTGCGCGCCGTCGGGGTGCGCGTCCCGGCCGCGATCCGGACCACGCTCCTCCGCGACCGCACGCCCGCGGGCCTGTGGCCCGTCGCCCGCGGCGGCGACGCCGACTCGAACCTCACCGCGTCCGGGATCGCCGCCGCCGTCGCGGCCGGCGTACCGCCGACGGATGCGTCGTTGGGCCGCGCCGCCAACGGCCTGCGCGCCTTCCGCCGCGGTGGCGGCTACGCGCTGCTGCCGGGAACGGCACCCGATGCCCAGTCGACCGCCTGGGTGCTGCAGGGGCTCGCCGCCCTCGGCCGCCGAGACGCCGGCGCCGAGCGCTTCCTCCGGGGGCTCCAGCAGCCGGACGGCTCGTTCGCGTACCAGCGCGGAACGCGCATCACACCCGTCTGGGTGACCGCGCAGGCCGCGGTCGGCCTCGCCCGCCGGCCGTTCCCGCTGCGGCCCTAGGCCTCCGGCGCAGCCGACTCCTCGGCCACGCCCCAGACGCCCATGCGGCGGAACTTCGCCCGGCGCTGCGCCCGGCGCTCGTCGGCGGGGATCGCCTCCGCCTCGTACAGCGATTGGCGGATCGCGTCGTCCAGGAGGCGCGCTGCGGCGTCGGCGTCCTCGTGCGCGCCGCCCTTGGGCTCCTCGACGATGCGGTCGATGACGCCCAGGTCGAGGCACGCGCTGGCGGTCGGGCGGAAGGCGTACGCCGCCTTCTTCGCCTGCCCGGCGTCCTTCCAGAGGATCGCGGCGCAGCCCTCGGGCGAGATGACGCTGTAGATCGCGTTCTCCTGCATCAGCACGCGGTCGCCGACGGCGATCGCGAGGGCCCCGCCGGAGCCGCCCTCGCCGATGACGGTCGAGACGATCGGCACGCTGGTCTGGCAGAACGCGAGGATCGAGCGGGCGATCATGCCCGCCTGACCGCGCTCCTCCGCGTTGACGCCGGGGTACGCGCCGGGCGTGTCCACGAACGTGAGGATCGGGTAGCCGAAGCGCTCCGCGAGCTCGACGGCGCGGATCGCCTTCCGATACCCCTCCGGGTGGGGCATGCCGAACATGCGCCGCGTGCGCTCGGCCAGGTCGCGGCCCTTCTGGTGCCCGATCGCGACGACCGTCTGGCCGTGGTAGCGCGCCAGCAGCGTGATCAGCGCCTCGTCGTCGGTGAAGGCCCGGTCGCCGCGGAGTTCGAAGGCATCCGTGAACAGGCGCTCGACGTAGTCGAGGGTGTACGGGCGATCGCCGTGCCGCGCGAGCTGCACGGCCTCCCAGATGTGGGACTCCTCCGCCCGCGCCTCGAAGCGCTTGCGGAGCCGGCGCACCTCATCGGAGACCCTAACCACGGCGCTTCCTCCGCAGACGGCCCAGCACGCGATCGACCGAGCTCTCCTCCGGCAGCGCCTCCGGCACGGCCTCGGTCTCGCCGGTCGGCTCCTCCTCCGGCGGCGAGAAGAGCAGCAGGAGGCGCGCGATCTCGCTCCGCAGCGCCCGCCGGGGGACCACCGCGTCGAGCTGGCCGAGGCGCAGGTTCGACTCCGCGCGGCCGAAGTCCGCGGCCGTCTTCTCCCCCGTCGTCTGCTCGACGACGCGCGGACCCGCGAACGAGAGCAGGGCGCCGGGCTCGGCGACCACGACATCCCCGAGCGACGCGAACGACGCGATCACCCCGCCCGTCGTGGGGTGCGCGAGGACGGAGATGTACGGCACACCGGCCTCGCGCAGACCGTCGACGGCCCCGACCGTCTTCGCCATCTGCATGAGGGCGAGGATGTTCTCCTGCATGCGCGCGCCGCCGGACGCGGTCACGCTGACCAGCGGGATCCGGCGCTCGACCGCGACGTCGGCCGCGAGGCAGAAGCGCTCGCCCATCACCGAGCCCATCGAGCCGCCCATGAACGAGAAGTCCATGACCGCGAGCGCCGCCGATCGGCCGACGATCAGCCCGTGGCCGGCGACGAGCGAGTCCCCGAGCCCCGTCGCCAGCTCGGCGTCGAGCAGGCGATCCGTGTACGGCCGCAGGTCGACGAAGGCGAGCGGATCGGCGGCGCGCAGGTCGCCGCCGATCTCGGTGAAGGTCCCCGGGTCGACGAGCTGGTCGATGCGCTCCATCGCCCCGACCGGGAAGTGGTGCCCGCACTGGGCGCAGACGCGGAGCGCGTGTCGCAGCTCATCGTCGCGGTAGTGCGACCGGCACGCAGGGCACGTGTTCGGATGCCGACGGCCACCGCCCTCATCGCCCGGCGGGCGCTCGACGTCGACCTCGACCGGCATCAGCCGCGGCGCTCCTCGAACCGCTCGATGACCAGGCACGCGTTGTGACCGCCGAACCCGAAGCCATTCGAGATCGCGATCGAGATCGTCTGCTCTCGCATCTGGTTCGGAACATAGTCCAGGTCGCACTCGGGGTCCGGATGGTGCAGGTTGATCGTCGGCGGCAGGTAGCCGCCCAGGATGGCCAGCGTGCAGATCGCGGCCTCGGTGGCACCCGTCGCGCCGAGCAGGTGGCCCGTCATCGACTTCGTCGACGACACCGGCACGTCCTTGGCGCGTTCGCCGAAGACCTTCTTGAGGACCCGCGTCTCCGCCGCGTCGCCGACCGGCGTCGACGTCCCGTGGGCGTTCACGTACTCCACCTCGTCCACCGTGCGCCCGGCATCCGCCAGGGCGTTGGTGATCGCACGGGCCGGGTTCTCGCCCGTCGGATCGGGCTCGGTGACGTGGCGCGCGTCGGACGACAGCCCGTAGCCCGTCACCTCGGCGAGGATCGTCGCGCCACGGCGCTGCGCGTGCTCGAGCTCCTCCAGCACGAGGACCGTGCCGGCCTCGCCGAGCACGATGCCGTCGCGCGTGGCGTCGAACGGGCGGCTCGCGCCGGCGGGATCGTCGTTGCGCGTGGAGCAGGCCCGGATCCCGTGGAAGCCGCCGATCCCGACGGGCACCACGCCGCACTCGGCGCCGCCCGCGAGCATCGCGTCGGCCATGCCCGACCGGATGTACATCAGCGCATCGCCGATCGCCATCGACGAGGCGGCGCAGGCGGTGCTGGAGGACGCGAGCGGGCCGCGCGTGCCGAACTCCATGGACACGTAGCCCGCGCCCATGTTCGGGATGATGGCCGGCGTCCAGAACGGCGAGAAGCGCTCGATCCCCTTCTCGAGGTAGTGCTCGTGCGCGAGCAGCTGCGCGTCCATGCCGCCGATGCCGCTGGCGATCGACGCCCCGACGCGGTCCGCCTCCTTCGCGATGTCGAGGCCGCTCGAATCGACGGCCTCGCGCGCCGCGGCCACCGCGAGGTGGATGAAGCGGCTCGTCCGCCGCGCGGCCTTCTTCTCGAGCACCGTCTCGGGATCGAACCCCTTGACCTCGCAGCCGATCCTGACCGGGCTCTCCGACGCGTCGAAGCCGGTGATCAGCGCCCCCCCGGGCCGCCCCTCGCGCAGCGCCACGTCCAGCGACGGGATGTCGTTCCCGATCGGGTTGACGGAACCGAGCCCTGTGATGACGACGCGGCGCATCGGCTACATCCCCAGGCCGCCGTCCACGGAGAGGACGGCGCCGGTCACGAAGGACGCATCGTCGGACAGGAGGAAGCGGACGGTGGAGGCGATGTCCTCGGGCTCGCCGAGGCGCCCGAGTGGCGTCTGCTGGAGCAGGACGCCGCGGATCTCGTCGCTGAGCACGTCGGTCAACTCGGTCGTGATGTAGCCGGGCGCGACGCAGTTCACGCGGATCCCGCGCGACCCGAGCTCCTTGGCGAGCGCCTTGGTCAGCGCGATCACGCCGCCCTTGGATGCCGCGTAGTTCGTCTGGCCGAGGTTGCCGTGCAGGCCGACGACGCTCGACATCGTCACGATGCTTCCGCGCTTCTTCCGCAGCAGCTTGCGGGACGCCGCCTTGCAGACGTGGAAGGTGCCGCCGAGGTTGACGTCGACGACGCGCTCCCAGTCCTCGGCGGTGATCCGCGAGATCAGGTTGTCGCGCGTGATGCCGGCGTTGGCGACGACGTTCCAGAGGTCGTCGCCGAACGCCTCCTCGACCGCGTCGATCATCGCGACGCACGCCTCGGGATCGGCGACGTCGCCCGGGACCGCGACCGCCTCACCGCCCGCCGCCTGGATGGCCGCGACGACGGCGTCGGCCGCCTCGCGATTGCTGGCGTAGTTCACGCCGACGCGCGCGCCGGCCGCGCCGAGATCGCGTGCGATCGCGGCGCCGATGCCGCGCGAGCCGCCCGTGACCAGCGTGACGCGGCCCTCGAGTGGACGATCAGCCATGGAGCACCTCCCGTGCCTTCGCGAGGCCGTCCGGATCCGCGATCGAGACGGCGGTGAGATCCCTGTCGATGCGCCGGATCAGGCCGGCGAGCACGCCGCCCGGTCCGACCTCGACGCAGTGCGTGATGCCGTCCGCCGCCAGCGCCCGGATCGCCTGCGTGAAGCGCACCGGGGCGCCGAGCTGATCCTCGAGGATCCGCACCAATCCGGTCTCGTCCTCGCGCTGGCAGGTGACGGTCGAGAAGAACCCGCCGGTGGGCGGCGCGAACGTGGCCTGGAGGAGCGCCGGCCGCAGGTCGTCCGCGGCGGCGGCCGTGAGCGGGGAGTGGAACGCGCCGGACACCGCGAGCTTCAGCGCGCGCCGCGCGCCGGCCTCGGTGCAGGCCTCCATCGCCCGGTCGATCGCATCGGTCGCCCCGGAGATGACGACCTGGCCCGGGCAGTTGTAGTTCGCGACGTACGCGCCGTCGATGCCGGCGCAGATCGTCTCCACCTGCTCGTCGTCGAGGCCGATGATGGCCGCCATCGCACCCGGCGCGCGGGCGGCGGCCGCTGCCGTGGCCTCGCCGCGGGCGCGCGTCAGCCGGACGGCGTCGCCGACGCCGAGGATCCCCGCCGCCACGAGCGCGGCGTACTCGCCGGCCGAGTGGCCGATCGACACCTCGGCGTCGATGCCGGCCTCGCGAACGGCGGCGAGGCAGGCGACGGACGCGGTGGTCAGCGCGGGCTGGGTGATCTCCGTCTGGTCGAGGCGCTCCTGCGGGCCCGACCGGCACAACGCGAGCAGGTCCTCGCCGAACGCCTCGGAGGCCTCGGCGAACACGGCCGCGGCCGGCGCCGAGGCGTCGGCGAACGCGACGCCCATGCCGACGGCCTGCGACCCCTGGCCCGGGAAGCAGAAGGCGATCCTCACGCGGGCTCCCCCATCCAGCGGATCAGGCAGGTGCCCCAGGCGAGGCCGCCGCCGAGTCCCATCATCAGCAGCCGCTGCCCCGGCTGCATGCGCCCGGTGGTCCAGGCGTGGTCGAGGCACAGCGGGATCGACGCCGACGATGTGTTGCCGTAGCGGTCCAACGTGATCACCACGCGCTCCGGGGGGAACCCGAGCCGATCGACGCCGCTCTCGATGATGCGCAGGTTCGCCTGGTGCGGGACGAAGAGGTCGACGTCGTCCTGCGTGTACCCGCCGCGCTCGAGCACACGCCGGGTCGAGTCGACGATGACCTGCGTCGCGAAGCGGTACACGGCGTTGCCGTTCATCCGGATGCAGCGGTCGAGCGGCTCGCCATCGCGCGCGGTGAGGTCGCCGTACAGGTCGAAGCCCTTCGAGCCGTCGACGCCGAGCTCCGTGACGACCCGCTCCGCCGTCGGCGCCGCGCCCTTGCGGACGATGACCGCCCCGGCCCCGTCGCCGAACAGGATGCAGGTGCTGCGGTCATCCCAGTCGGTGATGCGCGACAGCGTCTCCGTGCCGATGACCATGACCGTGGTCGCCATGCCGGATTCGATCTGCGCGACGGCATGCGACAGCGCGTACGCGAAGCCCGCGCAGGCCACCAGGATGTCGAGCGCGCCCGCACCGTGCGCGCCGATCTCGTCCGCGACGAGCGCGGAGATCGACGGGAACGAGCGCTCCGGGGAGGCCGTCGCCGTGATGATCAGGTCGAGCTCGGCCGGGGCGATATCGGCGCGGTCGATCGCCTGCCGGGCCGCGTCGATCGCGAGCGTGGTGACGGTCTGGTCGTCGGCGGCGATGCGCCGCTCGGCGATGCCGGTGCGCTCGCGGATCCACGCGTCGTCGGTCTCGACGCGCTGGGAGATCTCGTCGTTGGTGAGGACCCGCTCCGGGATGGCGGCACCGACCGCGATGATCGCCGCGTCGCTCTCGACGGCCCCGATCACGCGGGCGGCTCCTCGAGGAGGCCGAAGGTCAGCTGGCCCTCGACGGCCGCCTCGCCCGCCACCGTGATCGAGGCGTTGACGCGCCCGATCCGGCCGCGCAGGCGATCCACGACGATCTCCATGTCGAGCACGTCGCCCGGGCGCACGATGCGACGGAACTTGACGCCGTCGATGCCGGCGAAGACCCCGAACTTGCCCTGGTGGTCCGGGTGCGTGAGCGCGCAGACGGCCGCCGTCTGCGCCGCGGCCTCCACCATCACGACGCCCGGGACGATCGGGTTGCCCGGGAAGTGCCCCTGCAGGAACCACTCCTCCCCGGTGATGCGCCAACGGCCGAGCGCTCGCACGCCTGGCTCGAGCTCGGCGATCTCGTCGACGAAGAGGAAGGGGTCGCGGTGCGGGATGATCCGCTGGATCGCCTCGCGGTCCAGAGCGGTCACGTCAGCCTCGCGGAAGCGGGAGCGATCACCCGGGTATCGTAGCCGCGTGGACCCGGTCGACCCGCAGCCCCGCAACGTCATCACGCGGGCGAGTTGCCCGTCGACGCAGGACATCGCACGCGACGAGGCGCTGGCCGGCGCGCCCGCCGGCACCGCGGTGATCACGGACCACCAGACGGCGGGCCGTGGCCGCCGCGGGCGCACGTGGACCGATCCGCCGGGGACGGCGCTGATGTTCTCGTACGTCGCGCGACCGCGCCGTGCCCTCGCGGAGCTCGGCGCGCTGCCGCTCGTAGCCGGCATCGCGATCGCCGAGCGACTGCCCGGGCGTCCGCGCGTGCGGTGGCCCAACGACCTCGTCGTGGACGGCGGCAAGGTCGCGGGCATCCTCGTGGAGGCGGTGACCCCACCCGACGGCGACCCGTTCGCGATCATCGGCGTCGGCATCAACGCCAACCTCACCGCCGAGCAGCTGCCAACGACCGACCGCCTGCCGGCCACCTCGCTGCGGATCGCCACCGGCGAGGAGGTCGACCGCGCGGCGCTGTTCCACGAGGTCGCGGCCCACCTCGACGCCTGCCTGGCCGCGTTCGACGCCGACGGGTTCGCGCCGCTGCTCCCCCGCTACGCGGCGCTCGACGACCTGGCCGGTCGCGCGCTCGAGCTGCGTCTGCCCGACGGCCCGGTGCGGGGAGCGGCCCGCGGCGTCGACGGCGGGGGGCGGCTGCTGCTGGAGGTCGACGGCGAGATCCGCCCGTTCAGCGCGGGCGAGGTCGAGCGCGTGGTCGACTGACCCCGTGTCGACGGGGCCCCGCCGGCCCGGTACAGTCGCGCCGTGAGCGTCGTCCCGGCCCGCATCGACTCGATCACCCTCGCGGTGCGCGACTTCCCCGCGGCGGTGGCGTTCTACGAGACGGTGTTCGCGTTCGCGAAGGAGAGCGAGAACGAGATCCTCGCCCGCTTCCGCCTCGGCAACCTCCACCTCGACCTGATCCGCGCCGAGGTGCTGGAGGCGGAGACGGGCGTCCCCGGCTTCCCCGCGCCGCCGGGGCCGATCACGCTCGCCGTCGCGCTCGACCGCGCCGAGGACGTCGACGCGTGCGAGGCCCGTGCGACCGCGGCCGGGGTGCGCATCCTGGCTCCGGCCGAGGACAAGCCGTCCGGGCCGCGGATCCTCTTCCTGTGCGACCCCGACGGCCACGTCTGGGAGGTCGGCTGGTTTCCCCCGGAGACCTGGGGGCCGTGACGTCACCACACCGGCGACGTGCGCCTAGGGCGAGACGTCGGCCGTGAACGTGACGATCTGCTCGGCGTTGCCGTCGCCGGGCGGCATCAGCCGGTACGTCAGCTCGGCGGTGCCCTCGACCTCCGGCCGGATGACCCAGGTCTGCATCGTCGACTGGCCGACGGCGTCGCCGTCGGTCGGGGCGATCTCGTCCGACACCTGGACGTAGCCCATCGGGAGGTCGGCCTCCCAGCGGTACCCGGTGCCGGGGGTGACGGGGAGCGTGATCGCGAACGTCGTCCCGACGGAGAGGCGTGCCTCGCGGTTGCGCTCGTCGAGCACGGTCAAGGACGTCTCCCCCTTCGCGCGCTCGGACTCCTCCGTCCCGCAGGCGGCGAGCACGGCGCCGAGGACGGCCAGGAGGACGAGCGGGATCAGGATGCGGCGCATGGCCCCACCGTACCGGGAGGCGCCCGCGGCGCCGGTGCGCTGCGTCACTCCGCCTCGTCGGCGGCGTCGAGCTCGTCCTCGGTGAGGACGTCCTCGTCGATCGCCGCGGAGATGTCGGTCTCGACCTCGGCGACCCCCGCGTGGGGGCCAGCGGCCTCCGGTGCCTCGGCCGTCGGACCGTCCGGCGGGCTGACCTCGAGGTCCTCCTCATCGGCCGGCACGAGCGCGCACGAGGAGACGCGATCCTCCTCGCCGCGGATGCGCTGGATGCGCACGCCCGAGGTCGAGCGCCCCATGGAGCGCACCTCGCCGACGGACATGCGCGTCACGATGCCCCCTGCCGTGGTGACGATGAGGTCCTCCTCGCCGGTGACGCAGTGCGCCGCGACGAGCGGCCCGCGATCGGCCTCGGCCTTCGCGGCGACGGTGCGGACGCCCTTGGCGCCGCGCCCCGTCTCGCGGTACTCGGAGATCGGCGTGCGCTTCCCGTAGCCGCCCTCGGTCACGACGAGGACCTCGTCGTCCTCACGCGGCACGCGCAGGGCGATCACCTCGTCGTCGCCGGTCAGCTTCATCCCGGTGACGCCCGAAGCCGAGCGGCCCATCGACCGCACCTTCTGCTCGGAGAAGAGCGCCGCCTGCCCGCCCTTGGAGACGAGCAGGATGCGATCGGCCCCGTCGGTCAGGCGCACGTCGACGAGCTCGTCGCCCTCGCGCAGGTTGATCGCGATGATGCCGTCGCTCTTCAGCACCGTGTTGTAGGCCAGGAACTCCGTCTTCTTGACCACGCCCTTGCGGGTCCCGAAGACGAGGTACTTGCCCTCGGTGTAGTCGCGCGTCGTGAAGGCGGCCATCACCCGCTCGCCCTCCCGCAGCGGCAGGACGTTGACCAGCGCGCGGCCCTTGGAGTCCCGGGTGCCGAGCGGCAGCGTGTACGCCTTGGCCCGGTAGACCTTGCCGAACGAGGTGAAGAACAGCACGTAGTCGTGCGTGGACGCCGTGAAGAGATGCTCGATCCAGTCGTCGTCCTTCGTCTGCATGCCGCGCACGCCGACGCCGCCGCGGCGCTGCGCGCGGTAGGTGTCGACGGGCAGCCGCTTGACGTAGCCGCCGCGGGTGATCGTGACGACCATCTCCTCGTCCGCGATCAGCTCCTCGATGTCGATCTCGCCCTCGACGGCGGAGATCTCGCTGCGTCGATCGTCGCCGTGCTCGGCGGCGACCGCCTCGAGCTCCTCGATGATCACGTCGGACACGCGGTCCTCGTCGGCGAGGATCCCGCGCAGGTCGGCGATCTTCGCGGTCAGCTCGGCGTGCTCCGCGCGGATCGCGTCCTGCTCCAGGCCGGTCAGCCGGCCGAGGCGGAGGTCGACGATCGCCTGCGACTGGACCTCCGACATGCCGAAGCGCTCCTGGAGGTTGGTGCGCGCGTCCTCCTGGTCCTTCGACTCGCGGATCAGCTGGATCACGGCGTCGAGGCTCGCGAGCGCGATCAGGTAGCCGTCGAGGATGTGGCAGCGGCGCTCCGCGCGGTCGAGCTGGAACTTCGTGCGCCGCACGATGACGTCGCGCTGGTGCGCGATGTAGTGGCGCAGCATGTCGTGCACCCCGAGGGTGCGCGGCACGCCTTCGACGAGGGAGACCATGTTGGCGCCGAAGGTGACCTGCAGCTGCGTGTGCTTGTAGAGCTTGTTGAGGACGACCGTCGCCACGGCGTCCTTCTTGAGCTCGATCACGATCCGCATGCCCTCGTCGGACGAGTGGTCCTTGACGTCGGAGATCTCGGGGACGACCTTCTCCACCGCGAGCTCGGCGATCTTCGCGATCACGCCCTCGTCGCCGCCCTTCTTGACGGTGAACGGGAGCTCGGAGACGACGATCGCGCTCTTGCCGTTCGGCAGCTCCTCGATGTCGGTGCGCGCGCGGAGGCGGATCTTGCCGCGGCCGGTGGCGTAGGCCGCGCGGATGCCGGCGCGGCCCATGATCACGCCGCCCGTCGGGAAGTCGGGCCCGGGCATGATCTCCATCAGCTCGTCGAGCGTGACGTCGGGGTTGCGGATCATGGCGATCGTGGCCTCGACGGCCTCGCCCAGGTTGTGCGGCGGGATGTTCGTCGCCATGCCGACCGCGATGCCCGACGACCCGTTGACGAGCAGGTTCGGGAAGCGCGCCGGCAGCACGAGCGGCTGCTCCCGCGAGCCGTCGTAGTTGGGGCCGAAGTCGACGGTGTTGGCGTCGATGTCGCGCAGCATCAGCGTCGCGACGCGCGACAGCCGGCACTCGGTGTAGCGCATCGCGGCCGCGGAGAAGCCGTCGACGTTGCCGAAGTTGCCCTGCCCGTCGACGAGGATGGCGCGCGACGAGAACGGCTGCGCCATGCGCACGAGCGTGTCGTAGATCGCCTGGTCGCCGTGCGGGTGGTACGTGCCCATCGTCTCGCCGACGACCTTCGCGCACTTGACGTGCGGGCGGCCCGGCTGGAGCCCGAGCTCGTCCATCGCGTAGAGCACGCGGCGGTGCACCGGCTTGAGCCCGTCGCGGACGTCGGGCAGCGCGCGCCCGACGATCACGCTCATCGCGTAGTCGAGGTACGACGTGCGCATCTCGTCCGCGAGCTCGCGGGGCTCGGAGCCCCCGTACGGCTCGTCGGGCGGCGTCTCGACCTCAGACATCGATCCCCTGCGCATCCCGCGCGTGCGACTCGATGAACTCGCGGCGCTCCTCGACCTGGTCGCCCATCAGGGTCACGAACAGCGTGTCCGCCTCGGCGGCGCTCTCCATCGTCACCTGCAGGAGCGTGCGCGTCGACGGCGCCATCGCGGTCTCGCGGAGCTGCTCCGCGTTCATCTCGCCAAGGCCCTTGAAGCGGCTGATCTCGAGGCCGTCCTTGCAGCAGTCGAAGATCGCCTGGCGGAGCGCCGCGTGGCCGATCGCCTCGATGTCCTTGCGGCCCTGCGTGACGTTGAACGGGCCGGATCCGACGAGCTCGAGCAGCCGCGCGTGGCTGCGGCGCAGGCCGGCGTAGGCCGCGCCGGAGAAGATCGCCGGGACGAGCGAGATCGTCTCGACGGCGCCGGTATGGCGCTCGGTCCGGCGCAGGAGGAGCGTGCCGTCGGGATCCGTGGCGACGACCTCGATGGTGTGGCGCTCGTCGTCGGCGCCGCCGGAGCCGAACCAGGCCCCGATCGCGTCCGGGTCGAGGTTCGCGGCGAGCAGCGACGGATGCCGGATCAGGTCCGCCACGATCCCGCCGTGCGCGCTGCGGATGCGCGTCGTCGAGAGCTCCTGCTCGCGCAGCGCCTTGACGATCGAGGCGTAGAGCTCGCGGTCGACCGGCAGCGGGCCGTCCGCCGTGGCGACCGCGACCTGCTCGAGCCGCTGCCCGACGGCGTACTCCTCGACCTCGGCGTCCTTGGAGAGGTAGATCTGCTCCTTGCCGAGGCGGACGCGGTAGAGCGGCGGCTGGGCGATGTACACGTACCCGGCGTCGATCAGCGGCCGCATGTGACGGTAGAGGAACGTGAGGATCAGCGTGCGGATGTGCGCGCCGTCGACGTCGGCGTCCGTCATCAGCACGAGCTTGTGGTACCGCGCCTTCTCCGTCTCGATGTCCTCGCCGGTGCCGATGCCCATCGCGGCCACCATCGCCTGGATCTCGGCGTTGCCGAAGACGCGGTCGATGCGGGCCTTCTCGACGTTGAGGATCTTGCCGCGCAGCGGGAGGATCGCCTGGAACTCGCGGTCGCGCGCATCGACGGCGGTGCCGCCGGCACTGTTGCCCTCGACGAGGTAGAGCTCGGAGATCGAGGGATCCGTGCTGACGCAGTCGGTCAGCTTGCCGGGAAGCCCACCGCTGCCGAAGGCGGTCTTGCGTGCTGCCTCGCGGGCCTTGCGCGCCGCAGCGCGGGCGCGGGCCGCCGAGACGACCTTGTTCGCGATCGCCTTCGCCTCGGCGGGGTGCTCCTCGAAGTACTCGGCGAGGGCGGCGTTGGCGGCGCTGTCGACGATGCCGCGCATGTGCGTGTTGCCGAGCTTCGTCTTCGTCTGCCCCTCGAACTGGGGCTCGGGCAGCCGCACGGAGATGACGGCGGCGAGGCCCTCGGCGACATCCTCGCCGGTGAGGTTCTCGTCCTTCTCCTTGAGCAGGCCGTTGGCCCGCGCGTAGGAGTTGACGACGCGCGTGACGGCGGTGCGGAAGCCGACCATGTGGCTGCCGCCCTCGTGCGTGTTGATGGCGTTGGCGAAGGAGAAGATCGACGGCTGGTACGTCGTGTTCCACTGGAGCGCCACGTCGACCTCGACGCCCTCGCCCTCGTCGCGGGCGGAGACCGTCACGACGCCGGGGTGCACGACCTCGCGGCCGGCGTTCATGAACGCGACGTACTCGGCGATCCCGCCCTCGTAGCGCCACGTCTCGTCCGAGCCATCGCCGCGCTCGTCGATCAGGCGCAGCGACAGGCCCGCGGTCAGGAACGCCATCTCGCGCATCCGGTGCGCGAGCGTGTCGCGGTCGTAGCGGATGTCCTCGAAGATCTCCGCGTCGGGCAGGAAGCTGATCGTGGTGCCGGTCGGCCCGTCCCACGCCTCGCCCTTGGTGAGGGCGTTCTGCGGATCGCCGCGCATGTAGTCCTGGGAGAAGACGAACCCGTCGCGCCGGACCTCGACGTGGAGCCGATCGGACAGCGCGTTGACGACGGAGACGCCGACGCCGTGCAGGCCGCCCGAGACCTTGTAGCCACCCCCGCCGAACTTGCCGCCCGCGTGGAGCTTGGTCAGCACGACCTCGACGGCGGACATGCCCTGCTCCGCCATCACCTCGACCGGGATGCCGCGGCCGTTGTCGCGGCAGCTCACCGACCCGTCCGGATGGAGCGTGATCTCGACCTCGGTGCAGAACCCGGCGAGCGCCTCGTCGACCGCGTTGTCGAGAACCTCCCAGACCAGGTGATGGAGGCCGCGCGCACCCGTCGATCCGATGTACATGCCGGGGCGCCGCCGCACCGCCTCGAGGCCCTCGAGAACGGTGATGTTGTCGGCGCCGTAGGACTCGCTCAAGGACTTCCTTCCAGCATCCGCGGAAGCGAACGCAACAGGGGGCATCCTACCAGAGGTGGTCCCCGGAATCCCGCATCACTACGGGGTTTTCCGGCGATCGCGCACCCCGCGCGCAGCATTGCCGCCGATCCGCTCCCGCTACGCACGGCGGGTGCGCGCGAGCGCACGGGCGAGCGCCTCGCGCAGGCGCGGCTCGGGCGTGTCCGCGACGCGTGCTCGGGCCGCTGCGAGCGCCGCCGGATCGAGCGGCGGCGGGTCCTCGACGGGTGGTTCCGGGAGCGCGTCGACCGGCCCGATCTCGACCCGGATGTCGCGGGGGGCGTCGTCGCCGAGCGCCGTGGCCAGCCGCTTCAGGATCGTACGCCGCTCGAGGGTGATGGCGTGGACCCAGCTCGCGTCGGACGCGTGGACGACCAGCGTCGCCTCGGCGGCGATGCGCGCAGGTCGGGCGACGCGCGCCAGCGCCTCCCCCACCGCGTCGACCCAGACGTCCGCGACGCGCCGGACGGCCGCCAGGTCGGGTGGCACGGCGTGCGGGAGGTCGGATCCGATCGCCGCAGGGAGGCGCAGGGCGTCGCGGGCGTCGCGGCGACGGTCGCTCATCCCGATCCCCCGAGGGGGTGGACCGCGTCGGCGAGCGCGTCGACGCCGTCGGCCCCGGTCGCGGTCAGCAGCACCTGCCCATGCGCCCTCGCGGTCGCCACCAGTCGCGCGCGGCGATCGCGATCCAGCTCCGAGAGCACGTCGTCGAGCAGCAGGATCGGCGGCTCTCCGCGCGTCTCGCGCACCAGCGCCGCCTCGGCGAGCAGGTAGGCGAGGACGAGCGTGCGCTGCTCGCCCTGGGACGCGCTGCGGCGGGCGTCGCGTCCGTCGAGCTGCACCCGCAGGTCGTCGAGGTGCGGACCGGCGCCGGTCGCCATGCGCTCGATGTCGCGCTCTCGCCGCTCGTGCAGCGCAACGCGGATGTCGTCGGCGTCGCCGTGGACCGACGGGAAGTACGCGATGCCGGCGGGACCACTCGCGCCGAGGGCCGCCACCCGCTCCGCGAAGAGCGGGGCGAGACGATCGATCAGCCGCGCCCGGGCGTCGACGATGACGGCCGCGGCGTCGGCGAGCTGCGCATCCCAGGCGTCGAGCTCCTCGGCCGCTCCCTCGCGGCGGCGGACGCGCCGCAGCACGGCGTTGCGCTGCTCCATCACCCGGCGATACGCGCGGTCGTGCTCCTCGAAGCGCGGCCACGCGACCTCGATGGCCCGGTCCATCGCGGCCCGTCGGAGCGCGGGCCCGCGCTTGACGAGGTCGAGCAGATCCGGCACGAACGCGATCACGGCCCAGCGATCCCGCAGCGCCCGCCCTTCGACCTCCACGCCGTCGAGCTCGATGCGCCGGCTGCCGCGCTGGAGGCGCACGCGCACGGCGGTCGGCGCGCCGCCGGCCGTCCCCTCCACGCGGACGCCGAGCTCATCGGCGCCCTCGCGGATCATCCGGCTGTCGGGCGTCGCCCGCAGGCCCGCGCCGCACAGCGCCAGGTGCGCGGCCTCGAGCAGCGACGTCTTGCCGGATCCGTTCGCCCCCACGATCGCCGTGACCCCCTCGGCCGGCCGCAGCTCCGCCTCCGCGTGGCAGCGGAACGCCGCGACGCGGAGCAGGTCGATGCGCACGTCAGATGCGGATCGGCATGATCACGTACCAGAACGTTCCGTCGGTGCTCTCCAGCAGGGCGGGACGCAGCGAGGAGATCAGACCGAGCTGGACCTCGTCGCCGGGCACGCTCTCGATGCCGTCCCGCAGGAACTCGTGGTTGAAGCCGATCTCGATCGTCTCGGTGCCGCTGTAGCCGACCGGAATGGTCTCCGCACCCTCGGCGACGTCGGCGGTGCGCGCGGACAGGCTCAGCTGCCCGGGCGCCAGCTCGACGCGGATCGGCGTGTTCTGGCGGACCACGATCCCGACGCGGCGGACGTTCTCGAGCAGCTCGTCCTTGGCGATCGCGACGACGTGCTCGATGCCCTCGGGTCGCAGGGCGCTGAAGTTGGGGAACTGACCCTCGATGCGCCGAACGCTGAGCCACACGCCGTTCAACCCGAACGAGACGAGGCCGTCGCCCACGGCGACCGCCAGTTCGGCGCCGTCACCACCGAGGCGGACCACCTCCTCGAGCGCCTTGATCGGGATGATCGCCTCCAGCGGCTCCGGCGGCGGTGTGGTCAGCGGAGCCTCGGCGACGGCCAGGCGATACGAATCCGTCGCCGCCATCACCAGCCGCCCCGCCTCGAAGCGCACGAGGGCGCCGGTCAGGACCGGGCGGCTCTCGTCCCGGGAGGCCGCGCGCTTGATGCGGTTGACGACCTCGGCGAACGCCGTGCCATCGGTGCTGAAGACGCGCTCGTGGTCGACGTCCGGCACCTGCGGGAACTCGTCGACCGGCAGGCCGTAGAGCGTGTAGGTCGAGGATCCCGCGGTGACCACGACGCGCCCGTCGGATTCGGCGACGAGCTCGACGGTCTCGCCCGTCAGCGCGCGGATCAGCTCCGGCGCGATCTTCGCGGGCAGCAGGACGGCACCGGGTGTCTCCACCTCGGCGTCGAGCGGCACGCGCAGCGTCATCTCGAGATCGGTCGCGACGAGCTCGACCGGCAGCTCGCCGGACTCGGCGCTGAGGCGGATGTGCGCCGCGCTCTGGAGGTTCGCACGCGTCGATGCGGCACGGGCCGCCTGGGCGAGGCGATCCGCCAGGTGCTCTCGGCTGCAGCGGATCTTCATGCGCTCCCCATGGTGGTTGAGGTTGTTGTTCTCTTCATAAGGTCATCATCACCATAGGGGCTGGGGACGACGGGGACAACGCCGGAAT
>JAUMCA010000106.1:18833-20814 GCA_032119475.1 Thermoleophilia bacterium
TACCGCTTGTCCATGCCGATTCCGACGCTGGAGGCTGGGGAGCGCACGGGGAGGGAACGGCGATTCGTGCCCCGACGGCCGATCGTCGCGGATGTGCTCCGGGAGAACCGGGGAGAAACGGAGCGGTCCTCCCCCGCCGTCCCCTGCTCCGTCCCCTGCTCCATCCCCAGCGGCGTGGACATCAGCCGAGCCGGCGGATGGTCGATGTGAGTTCCTGCAGCAGGTTGTACACCGATCGATCGTTCTTCATGAGTTTGGCGATCTTGTCATGCCCGTAGTGGATCGTGGTGTGATCGCGGTTGCCGAAGAAGGTGCCGATGCGGGGCAGCGACAGATCGGTCAGCTCCCGCGACAGGTACATCGCGATCTGCCGCGGGAAGACGACCGCCTGGGTCCGCCGCTCCGAGCGCAGGTCGTCGACGGTCAGCGAGAAGTACTCGGCGACGACGCGCTGCACGGACTCGACGGTCACCGGGCGGGTGTCCTCCGGGTACTGCGCCGCCAGGACGTCGCGGACCAGCTCGACCGTCAGCGGCTCGCCGTTCAGCGTGGCGAAGGCGATGCTCCGGGTCAGCGCGCCCTCGAGCTCCCGGATGTTCGTCTGCACCCGCATCGCGATCGCGGCGAGCACCTCGCCGTCCTCGACCGCGATGCCGTCGCGGGACACCTTCTTGCGGAGGATCGCGATGCGCGTCTCCAGGTCGGGCGGCTGCACGTCGGTGATCAGCCCCCACTCGAAGCGCGACCGGAGGCGGTCCTCCAGACGCGCGATCTCCCGCGGTGGCCGATCCGACGACAGGACGATCTGGCTGCCCCCGCTGTGGAGCGTGTTGAAGGTGTGGAAGAACTCCTCCTGGATCCCCTCGCGCCCCGACAGGAACTGGATGTCGTCGACGAGCAGTACGTCGCACGTCCGGTAGCCGTTCTTGAACTGGTCGATGCGCTTCTCACGGAGCGCCTCGATGAACTCGTTCGTGAAGGCCTCGCAGGTGACGTACGCGACGCTCATGCCCGGTGTCGCGGTACGCACGTAGTTCGCGATGGCCTGCAGGAGATGCGTCTTGCCGAGCCCCGTCGCGCCGTGGATGAAGAGCGGGTTGTAGGACTGGCTCGGCGACTCGGCGACGGCGAGCGCGGCCGCGTGCGCAAAGCGATTCGACGGGCCGATCACGAACGAGTCGAAGGTCGCCGCCCGGTCGAGCGGTCCGCCGGGCGACGCGGCCGGCGGGACGGCGCGCGCCGGCGACACGGCAGCGCGGGCAGCCGGCAGGAGGTCCTCCTCGGGGTCGTCATCCACCTCGATGTCGACGTCGACGCTCGGTCCGTCCGCACCGCCATCGTCCGCTGCGGTGATGATGACCGGCAGCGGCCCGCCGCTCGCGGCGGCGGCGGCGGCGGTGACCAGATCCATGAAGTGCCCGGAGATCCAGCTGCGGACGAACTCGTTGGGCACCTCGATCGCCAGTCCATGCTCGTCGAGTCCGGTCGGCGTCGCACGGCCGAACCACGCGGCGTACGTCGGCTCCGCGAGGGTCTGGCGCAGCTCGTCGGCGACGGCGGACCAGAGCGTCAATGCGGGCGGAGTCGGCGTCGTCATTCGAAGGGGCGACGGTAGCAGCGGAGGGACCGTCCGCAATAGGATCGCCCCCGCTCGGTTTTGCGGTGTTTGCGGGAAAAACGGGACATCCCCGACGTTATCCCCCGAGTTGTCCCCAGCTGTGGACAGCCGGACGACGGTTCCCGTTTGCCGGGGTGCGCCGACGGCCGGTATGCTCCGGGCTCCCCGGACGACGGGATCCTCCCATGAAGCGCACCTACCAGCCCAACACCCGCAAGCGCGCGAAGACCCACGGTTTTCGCAAGCGCATGTCGAACCGTGCGGGCCAGGCCGTCATCCGGCGCCGCCGCGCCCGCGGCCGCAAGCGGCTGTCCGCCTGAGCCCCGCCGTGCAGGGCGCCGGTGCGCAGGGACGCGGACGGCT
>JAUMCA010000107.1:0-8688 GCA_032119475.1 Thermoleophilia bacterium
GCCGCAGCAGAGGATCAGGTCGCCGCTGCGGGCGATCGACCGCAGCTCCTTCGCCGCCTTCTTGCCCGTCGGGACGAAGACGGCGTCGGGACCGACCATCTGCGCGATCGGCAGGGCGCTGCCGCCCCCCGGATCCACGGTCCCCCGCGCGACGTAGGTCTCGAGGACGACCACGCGGTCGGCGGCCCTGAGGGCGTCGGCGAACTCCTCGGCGAACTGCGTCGCGCGCCAGGGCATGTGCGGCTGGAAGAGCACCACCAGGCGCTTGGGGTCGCGCCCCCGCGCCGCGGCGATCGCGGCGCGCAGCTCGGCCGGGTGGTGCGCGTAGTCGTCGACCACCGTGTAGCCGAAGACGGTGCCGAGCACCTCGAAGCGGCGACCGGCGCCGGTGAAGCCCTCGAGAGCGGCGAAGGCGTCGGACAGCGACACCCCGAGCCGCTCGAGGACGAGCGCCGCGGCGCAGGCGTTGCCGGCGTTGTGGACGCCGGGGACCGACAGGCGCACGCGGTCGGGCCCGCGCGACGGGCGGAACGCGACGCCGTCGCCGTCCGCGGCCGCGTCGAGCGCGCGCAGCCCCTCGCCGGGGCCGACGCCGAAGCGCGCCACCTGCGGGGCGGTCAGGTCGACGCCGTCGCCGAGGATCAGGAGGCCGTCGGCGGGCAGGCCGTCGACCCACGAGCGCAGCAGGTCGACGACGTCGGCGACGGAGCCGTAGTGGTCGAGGTGATCGAGGTCGACGTTCAGGACGACGGCGACGTCGGCCGGCAGCAGCCGGACCGAGCGGTCGGACTCGTCGCCCTCCGCGATCGCGAGACCGCTGCGGCCGCCGCGCGCGTTGGACCCGAGCTGGCGCACCTCGCCGCCGATGAGGAAGGTCGGGTCGAGGCCGAGCTCCGTCGCCGCGTACGCGAGCATCGAGGTGGTCGTCGTCTTGCCGTGCGCGCCGGTCACGACGACGCGACGGTCGTGCTCGGCGAGGATCGCGGCGAGCGCCTCGGCGCGGTGCAGCACGGGGATCCCCCGCTCCCGCGCCCGCACGACCTCCGGCGCGTCCTCCGGGATCGCGCCCGACACGATCAGCCGGTCGGCGTCGTCGGCGTGCGAGGCGTGCTGGCCGACGAAGCACGTCACGCCCTCGCGCGCGAGCCGGTCCAGCAGGATGCTGCGCTCGCGGTCGCAGCCCGACACGGCCTCTCCGCGCTGGACGAGCACGCGCGCGATCGCGCTCATGCCGGCGCCGCCCACCCCGACGAGGTGCGTGGTCACCGGCGTCCCTCTGCGAGGCGGACGAGCTCGTCGGCCATCGTCGCAGCGGCGTCGGGCCGAGCCAGCCGACCCATGGCCTCGGCCATCGACGCGCGCCGGGCGTCGTCGCCGAGGATCGAGTCGATCGCACCGCGCAGGCCCTCTGGCCGGAGGTCCGCGTCGGCGATGACGACGGCAGCGCCCTCGGCGGCGAAGGGGCGGGCGTTGAGCGTCTGGTGGTCGTCCGCCGCCCCGGCCCAGGGGATCAGCACCGCGGGGCGTCGCGCGGCGGCGATCTCCATCACGGACCCTCCGGCGCGGGCGACGACGACGTCTGCGGCGGCGAGGAGGTCCGGCATCGCGTCGGTGAACTCGAGCTCCTGGAAGCCGCTGACCGCATCCGGCCGGGCCTTGCCGCGGCCGGCGACGAGGAGCACCTGCTCGCCCGTTGGCACGCCCTCCGCGTAGGCCTCGCGCAGCGCGTCGTTGATCGGACCGGCGCCGAGCGAGCCGCCGAACGCGACGACGAGACGCACGTCCTCGGGGATGCCGAGGGCGGCGCGTCCCTGCTCCCGGGTGCGGTCGACGAAGGCGCGATCGACCGGGCGACCCGTCACCAGGTACTTGGCCCCGCGGCGACCCTCGACCGGGAAGGCCAGGAACACGCGGTCGGCGAGCGGGGCGGCCAGGCGGTTGGCGAGCCCGAGGCGCGCATCGGCCTCGCTCAGCGCGCACGGGACGCCACGACGGCGCGCCGCCACGATCATCGGGCCCGCCACGTACCCACCGGCGCCGAATACGGCGTCCGGCCGGAAGGCCTCGATGATGCGCGCGCACTGGCGGGGCGCGCTGGCCGCGCGGCCGAGCGCACGCACGAGCGCGAGCGACGGACGTCGCGGGAAGCCCTCCACGGTGAACGGCGAGAACGGGTAGCCGCGGGCGGGCACGAGCTCGGCCTCGATGCGGTTCGGCGTGCCCGCGAATGCGACCTCGGCGCCGCGTTCACGCAGCACGTCGGCGACGGCGAGCGCCGGCGCGACGTGTCCGACGGTCCCACCGGCGGCGATCAGGATCCGCACGGGCATGCGCCCAAGGCTAGCGGCCGGGCCTGTCCGCCCTACAGGGTGAGGTTCTGCTGCGGGCCGAATCCGTCACCCGGTGAGGACTCGATCAGGCGCTGGACGTCATCGTGCTCGGCGCGCATCACGGCCGCGATGCGCTCGACGCCGATGCCGTGCTGATGGCACGTCGAGGCGGTGACGCGCAGCAGGTCGAGCGCGCGCGCGTGCGCCGTGGCCGCGCCCGCGAGGGTCAGGAGGAGCGCTTCATCGATGTGGTCGGCCATACCGGGACAAACCGTACCCCGATTTCGAGATGACGTGATAATTCAGACGGTTTCCGGGGCGTTCCGACGTGCCGGTGCGCGACGGGTCCGCCGGGTGCCTGCGGCATCACCCGCAGGGGCAGGTCGCGCCAGCACCTGCGGCTCCCGCGCGATGGCGATCAGGATGCCGATCAGCGTGAGGATCACGATGCGCGACGAGGAGCCGTAGGAGATCAGGGGCAACGGGATGCCGGTCAGGGGCAGGGCGCCCATGACCGCTCCGAGGTTGACGACGGCCTGGCCGACGATCAGCGCGGTGGCGCCGGCGGCGACGAGCCGCAGGAACGGGTCCTTGGTGCGCATCGCGATCGTGTAGCCCGACCACGCGACCGCCGCGAACAGCCCGACCACGAGCACGGCGCCGATCAGGCCGAGCTCCTCGCCGATGACGGCGAAGATCATGTCCGTGTGCGCCTCGGGGAGGAAGTTGACCTTCTGGACGCTCCCGCCGAGGCCGACGCCGAAGATGCCGCCGGAGCCGATCGCGATCATCGCCTGCACGACCTGGTACGCGCCGTCGGCGCTCTGCCCCCACGGGTCGAGGAAGGCGAGCATGCGGTCGCGGCGGTACGGCTCGATATAGATCAGCGCGGCGACCAGCACGACGCCGACCGCGACGACGAGGCCCAGGAGCCGCCAGCGGACGCCGGCGACCACGAGCAGGCCGAGGGTCATGATGCAGATCGCGAGCGTCGTGCCGAGGTCGGGCTGCAGCATGATCAGCGCGCAGACCAGGCCGACCAGCAGGCCGATCGGCTTCATCAGCTCGCCGGGCGTCCCGGGCGGCCGCTTGCGCGACGCGAGCACGGCGGCGACCATCAGCAGCACCCCGAACTTGGCGAACTCGGAGGGCTGGATCGTCACCGGTCCGATCGCGAGCCAGCGCGAGGCGCCGTTGATGTTGAGGCCGACGCCGGGGACGATCACGGCGACGAGCAGCAGCGTCGAGCCGACGAACGCGACCGGCGCCAGTTTGCGCAGGTGGAGCCGCTGGATCGGCGTGAAGACGAGGGCGAACATCAGCGCGATGCCCGCCAGCGTGTAGAGCAGGCCGTTCTTCACGAAGTACAGCGAGTCGTGGTTGAACGCGGCGTTCGTCATCGCGTGCGCGCTCGAGGCCGAGTAGACCATCAGCATCCCGAACACGGTCAGGATCACGGTCGCGATCAGCAGGACCTGCGCCTCGATCGGCATCTCGCGCCCGTCGCCCGCACGCGGCAGGGTCTCGTCGGGTCGGATCAGTCGCAGGGGATTCGCCGGGCGCCGCACCGGCTTCCCTTCGCCAACCGCCCCGCATCCCCTCCCCTTAATGAAACAAAGGGGCCAGACCCCTTTGTTTCATTAAGGATGGCCACCTGTGTCGGGCCGTGCCGGACCCCATGCGCATCCGCGCCGTGCCGTCACACGATGCGCGCGGAGGTCGCGCCAAACGTCACTGGTTCGCAGCGCATCTCCGCGCACGCGACGCCGGGCCCGATGGTGCGACGAGCCCTGATGAACAGAAGGGGCCTGGCCCCTTTTCCTCGTTAGGCAGCGCCGAGGGCGGCGGCAATGGCCCGGAAGCGCTCGCCGCGGGCGACGTAGTCGGGGAACTCGTCGAACGAGGCGCAGGCCGGGGCGAGCAGGACGTGCTCGCCCGGGGCGGCGTGCTCCGCGGCCCGCTGGACCGCGTCGTCGAAGCTCGTGCAGGCCGTGACGGCGACGCCCGCGGCCGCGAGCGGCTCGGCCATGCGCGCGCCGGCCGGGCCGGTCAGGTAGGCGTGGGCGCCGAGGGCGGCGAGCGGCGGGCCGAGCGGCGTGAAGTCACCGCCCTTGTCGCTGCCGCCGAGGATCACGCGCAGTCCGCCTTCGGGGAACGCGGACAGCGCCTTCAGCGCGGCGTCCACGTTGGTCGCCTTCGAGTCGTTCCAGAACCGCACGCCACCCGCGGCGCCGCAGTCCTCGAGCCGGTGCGCGACCGGCGCGAACGCGACCACGGCATCCCGGATCGCCTCGTCCGCGACGCCCATCGTGCGCGTCAGCGCGGCCGCGACGGCGACGTTCTCGCGGTTGTGGTCGCCGCGCAGCCGGCTGTCCGCGAAGCCGAGCTCCTCCGCCTCCGCGCCGACCACGCGCACGACCGTCCCCTCCCCCGGCACCCGGCCGAGGTCCGCGCAGAACGGGTCGTCGTCGTTGAGCACCGCCACGTCGCCCTCGTCCTGCTCCTCGAAGATCCGCAGCTTCGCGGCCGCATAGGCCTCGAACGAGCCGTGCCGATCGATGTGGTCGGGCGTGATGTTGAGCAACGCGGCGGCGTCGCAGTGCAGGCTGTGGATGTCCTCGAGCTGGAACGACGAGAGCTCGAGCACCACGATGCCGCCCTCGGGCACCTCGTCCGCGACCTCGCAGAGCGCCGTCCCGACGTTGCCGCAGACGACGTGCGGCAGCGCGGCCTCGCGGAGGATCGCCCCGACGAGCTCGGTCGTGGTGGTCTTGCCGTTCGTGCCGGTCACCCCGATCACGCGGCAGCCCCGCGGCAGCATCCGGTACCCCAACTCGACCTCGCTCCAGACCGGGATGCCGCGCTCGCGGGCCGCCAGGACGAGCGGATGCCCACCCGGTACGCCCGGGCTCTTGATCAGCACGTCGCAGGCCTCGAGCAGCGCCGGGTCGGCGGCCACCGCGGCGCACGGCGCACCGGCGACGTCGCCCGGCGCGTCGTCGGCCAGCACGACCTCCGCGCCGGCGTCGAGCAGCACCTGCGCGGCCGCCCGGCCGGAGCGAGCAGCGCCGGGTCGGCGGCCACCGCGGCGCACGGCGCACCGGCGACGTCGCCCGGCGCGTCGTCGGCCAGCACGACCTCCGCGCCGGCGTCGAGCAGCACCTGCGCGGCCGCCCGGCCGGAGCGGGCAGCGCCGAGGATCACGGGACTGCGCGGGAGGTCGAGGTCCTCGTTCATACGTACTGGTCGAACCGCACGTAGTAGAGGACGAACGCGATCGCCGCGAAGATCGAGGCGACGATCAGGAAGCGGAACATGATCTTCGTCTCGCTCCACGCCTTCATCTCGAAGTGATGGTGGATCGGCGCCATCAGGAACACGCGCCGGCCGAAGCGGCGGAACGAGATGACCTGGATGATCACGCTCGCGGCCTCCGCGACGAAGATGCCGCCGATCAGCGGCAGCAGCAGCTCGGTCTTCGTGAAGATGGCGAAGCCAGCCAGCGCGCCGCCGAGCGCGAGCGATCCCGTGTCGCCCATGAAGACCTCGGCGGGATACGAGTTGAACCACAGGAAGCCCACGCAGGCCCCGAGCAGCGCAGCCGCGAGGATCGCCATGTCGAGCGTCTGCGAGGTCTGCTGCTGGAGGTCGAACAGCCCGGGGCCGGTGACCGGCTGGTTCTCGGACGGCACGACGAGCGCGCGCTGGCCGACCTGGAACCCGATCACGCACATCGCGGTGAACGCCAGCATCGCGATCGTGGTGGTGCCGGCCGCGAGGCCGTCGAGGCCGTCGGTCAGGTTCACCGCGTTCGACGCGCCGAGGACGATCAGGAAGACCAGCGGGTACCAGAGCACGCCGAGCTCGACGTGGGTGTCAACGATCGGGATGAACAGCCGCGTGGAGATGCCCTCGTACGAGGCGATCAGGCAGATCCCGATCGAGATGACGACCTGCCCGAGCATCTTGTAGCGCCCGCGCAGGCCGAGCGACCGTCGCCGGATGACGCTCAGGTAGTCGTCGACGAAGCCGATCAGCGCGCAGCCGAGCATCGCGACGAGCACGCCGACGCTGCGGCCGCCGAAGGACGAGAAGATCGCGTACGGGATGATCGTCGCGACGATGATCAGCAGTCCGCCCATCGTCGGCGTGCCCGACTTCGTCTGGTGGCCCTCGGGGCCCTCCTCGCGGATGCGCTGCCCGACGCGGTAGCGCCGCAGGAGCGCGACGAAGCGCGGGCCCGCGATCACGGAGATCAGGATCGCCACGACGCCCGACGCGAGGACGTTGGTCATGCGCCGCCCTCGAGCCGTTCGCGCAGCAGTTCGGGCACGACCTCGAGGCCCGCGGCGCGCGAGCCCTTGACCAGCACGCGGTCGCCAGTGCGCACGAGGCCGGCGAGCCGGTCGACAGCCTCGTCGACGTCCGCGGCCCAGTAGCCGTTCACGCCCGTGCCGGCGCCCTCCAGGTACCCCCGCGCGAGCTCGCCCACGCCGATCACCATATCGATCCGCATCCGGGCCATCAGCGCGCCGATGTCGCGGTGGTACGCCGGGCCGTCGTCGCCGAGCTCCGCCATCAGCCCGAGGACGGCGATCCGCCGTCCCTCGGTCGGCGCCTCGGCCAGCAGCCGCAGGCCCGCCTCCATCGACGCCGGATTGGCGTTGTAGGCGTCGTTGATGACGTGGATCCCGCCGGGCAACTCGTCCATCTCGCCGCGCCAGGCCTGCTGCGGCACGTCGCCGGCGCGCGCCGCTGCCTCGCCGAGGTCGAGCTCGAGCGCGCCGCAGACGGCGACGGCGGCCGCGAGGTTGAAGGCGTGGTGGCGCCCCTGCAGGTTCGTGGTCAGGGTCAGCAGGTCGCCGCGCACGAGGTACGTCAGCTCCTGTCTCCCGTCGAGCACGCGCCGGTCGACCAGCTGGACGTCGGCCCCGGCCTCCTCGCCGAACGTGGTCAGCTGCGTGCTGCGCCGGATGTACGGATCGAGGAGCGGCTCGGCGAACGGCAGCACGACGTGCCCGCCGTCCTTCGTGCCCTCGATGATCTCCGCCTTCGCCTGGGCGATCGTGTCGCGCGAGCCGAGCAGCTCCATGTGCGCGACGCCGATGTTCGTGATCACGCTGACGTCGGGCTGCGCGATCGCGCACAGCTCCGCGATCTGCCCGAGTCCGCGCATCGCCAGCTCGCAGACCGCGACGTCGGTGTCCTCCTCGATCCGCGTGAGCGTGAGCGGGTAGCCGATCTCGTTGTTGTGGCCGGCGGCTGCTGCGACCACGCGCCGCTGGCCGCCGACGAGGTGCGCGATCGCGTCCTTCGTCGACGTCTTGCCCGTGCTGCCCGTGATGCCGACCCGCAGCGCCCGCGTGGACGCCGCGTTGACGTCGCCGAGGCACTGGAGGCAGCGCACGCTGGAGAACGTCATCAGGAGGTGCGGCACGTTGGCCGCGCGATCGAGGACCTCCTCCTCCACGACGACGGCCGCGGCGCCGGCCCGCGCGGCGGCGTCGACGTGCTCGATCCCGCCGCGGATCGCGATGAAGAGGTCACCCGGGCGCACCGCGCGGGAGTCGATCGTGACCCCGGTGATCACGCGCGTCGCGTCGCCGCGCGCCACGACGGACGCGGGGACGTCGGCGAGGGCGAGCGGCTTCACGCGGCCGCCTCACGCGCGACCTGCGCGTCGTCGAAGGGGGTGATCACGCCACCCGCCTCCTGCCCCTGCTCGTGGCCCTTGCCGGCGATCACGACCACGTCACCCGGCTCGGCGCCGGCGATCGCGATGCGGATTGCCGCCGCCCGATCGGGCTCCACCGCCACGCCGGGGTCGGCGCCGGCGAGGATCTCCTCGATGATCGCGTGCGGATCCTCGCTGCGCGGGTTGTCGCTGGTGACGATCACGCGGTCGGCGAGGTCGCTCGCGATCCGCCCCATCTCCGGGCGCTTGCCGCGGTCGCGGTCGCCGCCGCAGCCGAACACGACGCTGAGGGAGCCCGCGGTCAGCGGCCGCACGGCGCGCAGGACGTTGGCCAGCGCGTCGGGCGTATGCGCGTAGTCCACGATCACGACGCACGGCTCCTCCGCCACCACCTGCAGGCGCCCCGGGACGCCGTCGAGCCCGCCCAGGCCGGCGGCGATCGCCTCGACCGGGATGCCCGCGAGGCCGGCTGTCGCGGCGGCCGCCAGCGCGTTCTCGACGTTGAAGCGGCCGACCAGCCGCGTCGCGACCTCGGCGTCGCCCCACGGCGTCCGCAGGCGGAAGCGCGTGCCGCCGGCGCCGTACGCGATCGCCTCGGCGCGCACGTCGGCGGTGGCGTCGTCGATCGCGCAGCGGACGTCGGCCGGCAGACGACGACCGTAC
>JAUMCA010000108.1:0-14176 GCA_032119475.1 Thermoleophilia bacterium
GGGTCTGACCCCTTTGCGACACCCGAGTCGATCGCGCCGGCGCCGCAGGCGGCGCCTACGCGATCGACACCGCCCCCACGCTCGCCTGGATCTCGGCGAACAGCGCCTGATCGGGGCGGACGCGGAAGCCCGGGCCGAGCCGGAGGCGCCGGTGGCCGACGCTGGTGCGGAGGTCGACGACGACGGGATGGTCGCCGTGGTACTCCTCGCAGATGCGGCGGAGCCGCTCGATCGCGTCGGCGGGCGCCGTGCGGGCGTCGATCTCGATCCGCACGATGCCGACGACGGGGACGGCGTCGAAGGCGAGCACCTCGAAGGCGACGAGCTTCGTCTCCCCGCCGCCCCGCTGGTCGACCCGGCCCTTGACGATGACCGTGCGATCCTGCTCGAGCAGCGCCCGCGCCGCGGTGTACGCCTTCGAGAAGACGACGACCTCGACGACGCCGGTGGTGTCCTCGAGCTGGACGAACGCCATCGGATCGCCCTTCTTGGTCATCGTCTGGCGGACCGACGAGACGAGGCCGCCGATGGTGACCGTCTCCCCCTCCTTGCGGTGCTCGAGCTCGCGGACCGCGACGTCGACCTTGCGGCGCAGCTGGTCGGCGATGTCCGCGAGCGGGTGGCTCGAGACGTAGAGCCCGAGCGTCTCGCGCTCGCCGACGAGCAGCTCCTTCTTGTCGAACTCGCCCTCGGGCACCGGCGGGTGGGAGCCGCTGCCACCGCCGCCGCCGGTGAGGCCGGGGTCGAGGCCCTCGAACAGGTTCGTCTGGCCGGCGTGGCGGTCGGCCTGCGCCTTCCGCCCGGACTGGACCGCCTGGTCCAGCACGAGCAGCATCCCGCGGCGCGCGTCGCCGGTGGAGTCGAGCGCGCCCGCCCGGATCAGGCTCTCCAGGACGCGACTCGACACGTGCTGGGCGTCGACGCGCTCGGCGACGTCCCAGACCGACGTGAAGCGGCCGTCCTCCGCGCGCGCCTCGATGATCGCGCGGACCGCGTTCTCACCGACGTTCTTCACGGCGCTGAGCCCGAAGCGGATCCTCCCCTCCACCACCGCGAAGTCGCGCTGCGAGGAGTTGACGTCCGGCGGCAGGACCTCGAGGCCCATCGACTCGCACTCGGCGACGTAGAACGGGACCTTGTCCTTCGTGTCCATGACGGACGAGATCAGCGCCGCCATGTACTCGGCGGGATAGTTGGCCTTGAGGAACGCCGTGCGGTACGAGATCAGCGCGTAACAGGCGGCGTGCGACTTGTTGAACGAGTACTCCGCCGAGCGCTCGTTCTCGTCCCACATGTCCGCCGCGACCTTCGGGTCGACGCCGTTCTGGGCGCAGCCCTCGATGAAGCGCGGCTTCAGGGACGCCATCAGGTCGGCGTTCTTCTTGCCGATCGCCTTGCGCAGATCGTCGGCCTCGGCGGGCGTGAAGCCCGCGAGGTCCTTCGCGATCTGCATCGACTGCTCCTGGTAGATGTAGACGCCCATCGTCCCGGAGAGGATCGGCTCCAGCCGCGGGTCGGCGTACCGGACCGGCTCGCGGCCGTTCTTGCGGGCCGCGTAGGTCGGGATGTTCGCCATCGGTCCCGGCCGGTACAGCGCCACGAGCGCGACGAGGTCCTCGAACTGCGTGGGCTTGACCTGCCGCAGGGCGTCGCGCATGCCCGTCGACTCGAACTGGAAGACGCCGGTCGCGTCGCCCTTGCGGAGCATCGCGTACGTCGGCTCGTCGTCGAGCGCGAGGTGCGCCATGTCGAGCTCGATGCCCTGCGACTCGCGCACGAGCCGCACGGCCTCGTCGATGACGTCGAGGTTGCGCAGCCCGAGGAAGTCCATCTTCAGGAGGCCGAGCGCCTCGATGTCGCCCATCGCGTACTGCGTCACGAGCTCGGAGTCCGCGCCCTTGCGTTGCAGCGGGACGTACTCCATCAGCGGCCGGTCGCCGATCACGACGGCAGCGGCGTGGATCGAGTCCTGGCGGACGAGGCCCTCCAACGGGCGCGCCATGTCGATCAGCTGCTTGGCGGTGATCTCGCGGCCGTCGTCCGAGCGCCCGATCGGCGTCGGGTCGTCGTACATCGCCTGCAGCTCCTGGCCGGGCTTGAGGCTGTCGTCGAACGAGACCTTGACGCCGTCCGGGATGCCCTTCGCGATGCGGTCGACCACGCCGTACGGCAGGCCGAGCACGCGGCCCGTGTCGCGTGTCGCCTGCTTGGCGGCGAGCTTGCCGAACGTGATGATCTGCGCGACGCGGTCGCGGCCGTACTTGTCGACCACGTAGTTCATGACGCGCTCGCGCCCGTGGACGGAGAAGTCGATGTCGATGTCCGGCATCGACTTGCGGCCCGGGTTGAGGAAGCGCTCGAAGAGCAGGTCGTACCGGATCGGATCGACGTCCGTGATCTCCAGGCAGTAGGCCACCAGCGAGCCGGCGGCCGAGCCGCGGCCGGGACCCACGCCGATGCCCTCGCGCTTCGCGAAGCCGACGAAGTCCCAGGTGACGAGGAAGTAGTCCGCGAAGCCCATCTCGCGGATGGTCTGCAACTCGAAGGCGAGCCGCTCGCGCAGCGCGTCGTCGGCGTTCGGGTACCGGCGCAGGAGGCCCTGCTCGCAGAGCTCGGTGAGGAACGCGAAGGCGTCGCGCCCGTCCGGGACGTCGAACGTCGGCAGCCGGATCGCGCCGAGCTCGAGCTCGACGTTGCAGCGCTCCGCGATCTCGAGCGTGGGGCTGAGCAGGTCGCGGCCGTACGGCGCGAATACCTGCTGCATCTGCTCCGGCGTCTTGAAGAAGAACTCCTTGTTCGGGAAGCGGAAGCGCTTCTCGTTCGCCAGCACGTCGCCGGTCTGCACGCACAGCAGGACCTCGTGCGGGTCCGCGTCCTCCGCGCGCAGGTAGTGGACGTCGCCCGTGCCGACGAGCGTCAGCCCGAGGTCGTCCGCGAGCCGGATCAGGACCGGGTTGACCTCGTGGTGCTCCTTGAGGCCGGCGTCCTGGATCTCGAC
This sequence comes from Thermoleophilia bacterium, assembly GCA_032119475.1. Classification (GTDB taxonomy): domain Bacteria; phylum Actinomycetota; class Thermoleophilia; order Gaiellales; family F1-60-MAGs149; genus F1-60-MAGs149. The sequence goes on from JAUMCA010000108.1 coordinate 2,999, forward strand.
GTAGACGTCCTCCCGGCCGAAGATGTCGATCATCAGCTCGAGCTCGGTGCGGGCGCCGGCCTCGTCGCCCTGGAGGATCGCCTGGTTGACGCGGCTGGCCAGGCATCCGGACAGCGCGATCAGCCCGTCGGCGTGCTGGCGCAGCAGGTCGAGGTCGATGCGGGGCTTGTAGTGGTAGCCCTCGAGGTAGCCGAGGCTGACCAGCTTGACCAGGTTGTGGTACCCCTCGAGCGTCTCGGCCAGCAGCGTCAGGTGCGCCCAGTCGCGGCGCCCCGGCGGCTCCTTCGCGCGCCGATCCTCGACGAGGTAGACCTCGCAGCCGATGATCGCCTTGAGGTCCCGCTTCTGCGCCGCGCGGTACAGCTCGACCGCTCCGGCCATCGAGCCGTGGTCGGTGACGGTGACGGCCGGCATGCCGAGCTCCACCGCGCGGTCGACGAGGTGCGACACGCGGCAGGCGCCGTCGAGGATGGAGTACTCCGAGTGGCAGTGGAGATGGACGAACGGAGCGCTCACGGGGACTCAACGTTAGTCGCCGGGCCGGCGGGGCCGATCGGGCGCTTCGATACCGTTCCGTCGTGCCCGCCGAACCCGCCATCCGCCGCGCCACCACTCCGGACGTCGACGCGATCCGCGCGCTCGTCGATCAGTACGCCGGTCGCGTGCTCCTCGAGAAGGCGACCGTGACGCTCTACGAGGACGTCCAGGAGTTCTGGGTGGCCGAGCTCGACGGGCGGATCGTCGGCTGCGGCGCCCTCCACATCCTGTGGCGCGACCTCGGCGAGATCCGCACCGTCGCGGTCGACCTGACCTGCAAGCGGCACGGCATCGGGGGCCGCATCGTGGAGCGGCTGATCGAGCACGCGCGCGATCTCGGCATCGAGCGGATCTTCGTGCTGACGTTCGAGACGTCGTTCTTCGCGCGCCACGGCTTCGTCGAGATCGAGGGCACGCCCGTGACGCCCGAGGTCTACGAGGAGATGCGGCGGTCGTACGACCGCGGCGTGGCCGAGTTCCTCGATCTCGAGTACGTGAAGCCGAACACGCTCGGCAACTCGCGGATGCTGCTGCAGCTCTAGGCTGCGGACATGACCATCCACCTGACGCGCACGTTCGACGCCCCGCCCACCGCGATCTGGGCGGCGTGGACGCACCGCCTCGCGGACTGGTTCGGCGCCCCCGGCAGCGAGTCGACCAGCACGCAGGATCCGACGCCGAGCGGCCGCTGGGACCTCGAGATGAAGGCGCCGGACGGCAACACGTACGGCTTCTCCGGCGTCTACGTCGAGGTCGAGGAGCCGGCTCGGCTCGTGTTCACGCTGATCGCCAGCGGGCAGGAGGGCGAGGAGACCTGCACGGTCCGCCTGACCGCGCACGGCGACGGCACCGAGCAGGAGTTCCGCCAGGAGGGCGGCAACCTCACCCCGGAGCAGTACGAGCAGGCGACCGCGGGCTGGTCGGTCTTCTTCGAGCGCCTTGACGCGCTCACGCGCACGTAGCGCCGATCATCCGGCGATCGTCGCCTTGCCGTTGGCCGTATCCACCTGGATGCACGGCCCGGAGACGACATCGCCGGTATCGGCCATGACGCGAACGCGCGGGTTGCGGCAGGTCACGACGTCACCGGGACGACCGTCGCGGGCGTTGATCAGGTCGGGACCGAACGAGCTCGTGATCGAGTCGCGGCCGATGCCCCCGACGAGCACGTGGGAACCCGTGCCGCCGCCGACGATCGTGTCGCCGCCGGGACCGCCCGAGGCCGTGCCCTTGGCACCGTCGATCAGGATGATGTCGTGGCCGAGGCCGCCCCACAAGGCGGCGCCCTTGATGCGCGCCGTCAGCAGATCGGGACCGGGGCCGCCGAACGCCGTGTTCTGATCGCCCGTCAGGCGGATCTCGTTCGGGAAGATCGTGCCGTACGCGACCTGGCCGTTGACGATGGCCCGCGCGCCGGCCGGGCGGCACAGCAGCTGGGCGATCACGCGGTGGCCCCGATCGGCGGGCGACGGCACGACGTTCACGCCGGTCTTCGTGTACGAGCCGATTTCGATCTCGTCGACCGGACCCGACGTCATCGCGTCCGCGTTGATGACGCGCTGCCCGGCCGGGCACTTGACGTCGAACGGGCGATTGCCGGTGGTCGCGCGATTGACGACCCGCAGCTGCAGCGCCGGATCCGCGCCGCTGCCCTCCTCGTGCTCGAGGGTCTCGAGGATCTGCCCGAAGCGCGCCTGGGCCGCCGGCGTCGGGACGACGCGTAGGTCGGGCAGACGCGCTGCGCCGCTCGCACGACGCGAGAGGCCCGCCGTCGAGCTCCACGTGACGGGATAGGACTGCCCCGTCGCCGTCGCGGTGATCACCTTGGCGACGAGCGTGTAGCTGGTCCCCGCCGTGTACGCGAACGGGATCGTGGCCGTGCCGCCCGAGGCCGTGCCCTGCCCGATCGCCTTCTGCGTGGACGCGTCGATCAGCAGCACCGTCCCCGACCACGTCGACGGGGTGACGGCGACGGTGGCCGAGCCCGCCGTGGCGCTGGCCGCCGTGATCGCGCTGATCGAGAGGCCGGTGCCGCCGGTGACGGCGACGCAGTAGGTCGCCGCGGGCGCGGTCGAGGTCGCCGCGCACGACGTGCTCGGCGCCGTCGACGCGAACGGGTTCGTCGCATCACCCGTGTACAGCACCGTCAGGCGCGACGTGCCGTCGACCGCCGGGATCCAGTTGATCGTCGCCGTGCCGTTCGCGAGCGTGGCGGAGGCGATCGCCTTCCCGGTGTCCTGCAGCACGACGGTGCCCGTGGCCGTGGCGGGCGACGCGGTGACCGTGATCGGATACGTGTTGCCCGCCTTGGCGCCGCCGGTGGGGACGCCGGAGACGCTCAGCGTCGTGGCCCTGCTGGCCGGCGACGCGCCGTTCGACTTCCACGCGTAGGGGTACGACTGGCCGACGTTCGCACCGGTCGAATCGGTGACGACCGCAACCAGGTTGTACGAGGTGTTGGCCGCATAGGCGAACGGGAACGTGGTCGTGCCCGTGCCGCTGAGGGTGACGACACCACGCAGCGTCTTCGACGTCGCGTCGAGCAGCTTGATCGTGCCGGCCTGCGTCGCAGGGGTGACCGTGACCGTGGCGCCTGCGCTCGAGGCGCTTGCGATGGCCACCCCGACGCCACCGCTGACGGGGATCGAGATCGGCTTGTCACCGTTCTTCGTGTTCGGATTCATGGCCGGGGTATTGCCGGAATCGCCGGCGTACGCGATGGTGACGCTGGACGTCCCGTCGACGGCGGGGACCCAGTTGATCGTCGCCTTGCCGCCCGACAGGACCGCGCTCGCGACTGCCGTCCCCTTGTCCTGGAGAACGACGGTCCCGGTCGCCGACGAGGGCGACACGGTGACGCTGATCGGGTAGCTCTTGCCGGCCACCGCCGTCGCCGGCAGGCCCGAGTACGACACCGAGCTGATGCGCAGGATCGCGGGCGGATGGTTCCACGTCGCGCTCCCCTTGTACGTGCACCCTCCGCTGAACCCGCTCGGCGAGACGTTCTCGAGGGTCCAGAGCACGCCGACGGCCCAGTCCCGCGTGTTCGGGGCGACCAGGCTGTTCGTGGCGGTGAACGACACGCTCCCCCACGTCTGCCCATGCGAGACGGTGACCGCCGAGGTCGACGTGTTGTAGCAGTAGTACCAGGGGAAGTAGTTGGCGTTCGTCGACTGGTTCCACGAGTGGGTCTTGCCGGCGCCGATCGACTGGTCGCCGCTGTGGTCCTCCTGCGCGCAGATGTAGCCGGAGTCGGCGTACTTGCTGTTGCTGGAGCTCGTCATCACCGACTGCTCGCTCGGACAACTTGCGGCGCCGGCGGTCCCGGGCGCTCCGACGATGGCGGCGACGACGCCGGCGACGATCATCAGGATCAGCAGACGACGCATGTAGGACTCTCCTCCTCGACGGGGCAGCAGGCCCACCACGGTCAGCCGCGAAGGCGGCACCTTGCCAGAACAGCGCGTCCGGGGCGCCATCACCGCCGACATCAGGCTGGCGTCGACGTCGCAACCACTGGACTTCAACGCTGGACCTCCGTCGCGGGCACGGAGTCCACGGTATGGCGGTATCCGCAGATCCGCAACGGCCGTGACGCGGTGCGCGCCGGGCAACGTCGGGATCCCCCCACGAAATCCGTCCCCGCTGCACGCGGACGGGGTGCCGGACCGCTGCAGGGAGGCCCTCGAGCACCTCGGCGAGGCGCTCGCCGTCGAGGTGCACCCGCAGCGCGATTGCGACCTCGGACCGGTCGCCGCGTGCAGGGGCTCAGGAGGTCGAGACGCCGCGCACGAACGCGTCGACGCCGAGCGGCGCGCCCGTCGCATCGGCGACCAGCCGATCCCAGCGGACCGACGCCCCCGGGCGCAGCAGGCGCTCGGCGATCAGCGGTCCCACCCGTCCCGGATCCGCGGCCGGCGAGGCGGCCCCCGTCTCACGTCGCGTCCACTCCTCGATCTGCGAGGCGAGGATCTCCCCGAGCAGGTAGTTGTGGTAGTAGACCGGCGCCACGGCGAGGTGGATCTTCGAGGCCCACGCGTCGACCGGGGGGTCCGCTGGCGGCTCGATCCCCTGGTGGCGCGCGACGAGCTCCCACCAGATCCGGTCGAGGTCGGCGTCGGGATCCGCGTACAGTGCGCGCTCGAAGCGGGCCATCACCTGCACCCAGGCGGCCAGCACGAGCAGGCCCCGGCGCAGCGTCGCCGCGTTCACCGGATCCCGCGCGACCTCCGGGTCCACGCCGCAGTAGGCCTCCAGGAACGCGGCGTCGCGGCCGCGCCGCCCGTGCAGCATCGCGATCGCCTCGGTGACGAGGATGTGCGCGGAGTCGCGGAGCAGCCACGGCAGGTCCGGATCGAGCTCGAGCTCGTAGATCGCGTGACCGAGCTCGTGCAGCGCGGTGTCCAGCCAGCGCACGGTCGGCGCGAGGTTGAGCAGCGTCCGCACGTCGCCGGCCCGGTCGACGTGCATCATGAACGCGTGCTGGTCCTTCCCCGGGCGGGGGTTGACGTCCGACCGCTCGATCACGCCGTCGACGTCGGTGCCGAGGTCGGCGAAGTAGCGTCGACTGACCGCGAGCGCGTCGACAGCGCCGATCACGTCGTCGAGGGGATCGACCCCGGCGCTCGGCGGCTCCTGCCCGAAGGCGTCGACGAGGTGCCACGGCAGGAGCGGGACGCCGTCGGGCAGCCCCAGCGCGGCGCCCCGCTCGGAGGCGATCCGGTCGCGCTCCACATCCCAGGCGGGCGCGAGCCGCTCGGCGAGGTCGTCGAGCAGCGCGTACAGGCGATCCTCGTCGAGCTCGTCGAGCCGCAGGCTCATTGCGTAGTGGTCGCGATACCCCAGCGCCTGCGCCGCCTCGTTGCGCAGGCGCACGAGCTCGCGCAACGGCGTCGCCGCCTCCGCCCCCACGCCGCGGGCTGCGCGCCACACGGCCTCGCGCTCCGCGAGATCGGTGCCGGTGCGCAGCACCTCGTCCACCGCCGCCGCATCGAGGGCGCGGTCGCCGACCTGCGCGCGGTAGCGCGAGTGGATGCCCATCAACTCGGTCTCGAGCGCCACGATGCGGTCGATCAGGGCCGAGTCGCGGCGGCGGCCCGCGGTCATCAGCCGCAGGACCTCGGCACGCCGCTGCTCGCGCGGGGAGTCGTCGAGCGCCACGGCCGCCGCGGCGACGGCGGGATCCGCGAGCGCGTGCTCGAGCGCCGCACTGGCCGCCTCGGCCGCCGCGGAGGCCTCGTCGGAGGCATCGCACGCCATCGCCCACCAGGCGAGATTCGCGTCGGTCTCGAGGCGGGCGAGCCGCGCCTCGGCCTCGACGATGCCGGTCACCGCGCGCGCGGCGGCTGGACGTCGTGCCAGGGATCGCGCGTGCCGCTGCGGAGGCGGTACACGCCGTAGGCGGCGGCGCCGGCCAGCGCGACGACGCGCGCGGTCTTGGAGGCCAGCAGGATCGCGGTGGCGCCCGCCGCGACGGCGGCGTAGGCGACGGTGCGCTGGTCGGGCTCGGGCATCAGGCGTCTCCCCCCACGACGGGCAGGCTCAACTTGCGGCGTCCGCGGTCGGGGCGGACCATGCCGCCCGCGATCCACGTGTCGATCTCGCGGAACAGCTCCTCGACGAGCTGCTCCTGCGGGACGCGCTTGAGCACCTCGCCGTGCGCGTAGATGTGACCGGCGTCGCGACCGCCGGCGATGCCGAAGTCGGCGTCACCTGCCTCGCCCGGGCCGTTGACGGCGCAGCCCATGACGGCCACCTCGAAGTGCTCCTTGTACCCGCGCAGGCGGTCCTCGACGACGCCGGCGAGCTCGTGGACCTCGACGTTCGTGCGGCCGCACGACGGGCAGGCGATCAACTCCGGCCCCATGTGGCGCAGGCCGAGCGCGCGCAGGATGTCGTACGCGACGCGCACCTCCTCGACCGGGTCGGTCGACAGGGAGACGCGGATCGTGTCGCCGATGCCCTCCTCGAGCAGGGTGCCGATGCCGATCGCGGACTTGACCGCGCCGGTGACCAGCGTGCCCGCCTCGGTGACGCCGAGGTGCAGCGGGTACGGGACCAGCTCGGACAGCCGCCGGTACGCGCCGATCATCACGGGCACGGACGTCGACTTGACCGAGATCTTGAAGTCGTGGAAGCCGAGCTCCTCGAGGATCTCGACCTCCTCCATCGCGGCCTGCACGAGCGCGCCGATCGGATCGGCCGTGGCCGTCCACTTGAGGTGCTCGGGCAGCGAGCCGGAGTTCGCGCCGATGCGCATCGGCGTGCCGGTCTCCTGCGCCTTGCGGACGACCTCACGGACCTTGTCGGGTCCGCCGATGTTGCCGGGGTTGATGCGGACGGCCGCGACACCGGCGTCCATGGCCTTGACGGCGAGCGACGCGTTGAAGTGGATGTCCGCGATGATCGGCACCGGGCTCTCGCCGACGATGCGCGGGAGCGCCTCGATGTCGGGCAGGCCGGGCACGGCGACGCGGACGACGTCCACGCCGGCCTCGTGGAGCCGGCCGATCTGCGCGAGGGTCGCGTCGGCGTCGTGCGTCTTCGTCGTGGTCATCGACTGCACCACGACGGGCGCGCCGCCGCCCACCGGAACCCCGCCCACGTTGATCTGCCGTTCGCTTGCCATGCGTGCTGAATCCTATCTAGGGGCCGCTGAAGCGGCCGATGTCGTTGTTGAGGCCGATGACGAACAGCACCAGCATGAGGGCGATGCCGATGATGCTGACGCGCTCGATCGTGACGCGCGAGAGCGGCCGGCCGCGCCGGAGCTTCTCGATCAGGGCCATCATGATGTGCCCGCCGTCGAGCGGCAGGAACGGCAGCAGGTTGAAGATCGCGAGGGCCAGCGAGATCACGCCCATCGTCCACAGGAAGCTGCCCTGCCGGACGCTGTCCTCCGAGGCGGCGGTGATGCCGACGATGCTCGAGACGTTCTCGTGCCCGTCGGACGTCGAGACGATCGACCAGAGCCCCACGACGGACGCGCTGATGACGGTCCACGACCACGTCACCGACTCCTGCACGGCGTCCGGCAGGGCGTAGCGCTCCGTCCCGTCCTGCACCTGCTGGAACGAGAAGCCGAGCAGCCAGCGGTCGTCGGCCTGCTCCGGCGTGGCGGGCTTCAGGGTCTCCTCCACGCCGTCGCGGGTGACCGTCAGCGTCACGGGCGCGCCCTGCGTCTCCTGGATCGCCGCCGACACCTTCTGCCAGTCGCCGGCGACGGGCGTGCCGTTGACCGCGACGATCGTGTCCCCGGCCTGCAGACCCGCCGTCGCGGCGGGCGCACCGCTGACCGACGCGACGTCGGTCGTCGTCTTCTGCAGCGGCACGCCGATCCAGAAGAAGGCGGTCAGGATCACCAGCGCGGCGGCGACGTTCGCCAGCGGCCCGGCCACGACGATCGACACGCGCTTCCAGACCGGCAGGCGCCAGTAGGCGCGCCGGTCGAGGTCGTCGCGCAGCCGCTCGAGATGCTTGCGCGTCTCCTTGTACGTCTTCGGGTGCAGGCGGTCCTGCTCGGTGTCGAGGGCGAGCAGCGCGCGCTCGGCCGCTCCCTGCGCCGCCGGACTCGCGTCGAGGGCGAGCGCGCCGCGCAACTCGGCCATCGCGGGTCCGAGGATGTCGCGCTGGCCCTCCGGTCGACGCAGCTCCGCCTCCTCGAGCGCGTCCTGGAGGATCACCTCGTCGCCGGCCTGCGGGCGGTTCATGCCGACGATGCGGACGTAGCCGCCGAGCGGCACCAGGCCCAGCCCGTACTCCGTCTCCCCGCGGCGGAACGACACCGCGACGGGCGGGAAGCCGACCAGGAACCGCGTCGCCTTGGCGCCGACCGCCCGGGCGACGGCGAAGTGGCCGAGCTCGTGGATGAACACGAGCAGCAGGAGGCCGATCACGACGTAGAGCCAGCTCACGCGATCACCTCCGCGATCCGTTCGGCGACGCGCGCCCGGGCCGCCGCGTCGGCGGCGAGCACCGCCGCGAGGGCGTCGAGGGGCTCGGCGGGGATCGCGTCGAGCGCGTCCTCCACCAGCGCCTCGATCTCGAGAAAGCGGACGCGGCCGGCGAGGAACGCGGCCACGGCCTCCTCGTTGGCGGCGTTGAGCACCGCCGGGGCGGTGCCGCCGGCCTCGCCCGCCTCGATCGCGAGGCGCAGGCAGCCGAACGTCGCGATGTCCGGCGGCTCGAAGTCGAGCGCGAAGGCCTCGCGCCAGTCCAGCGCCCGCGCCGGGACGGCCGCGCGGTCGGGGTAGGTGAGGGCGTACGAGATCGGGACCCGCATGTCAGGATGGCCGAGGTGCGCGATCAGCGCGCCGTCGCGGAGCCGCGCCAGGCCGTGGACGATCGACTGCGGGTGGACCACGACCTCGATCTCGTCGTACGGGACGCCGAACAGCATGTGCGCCTCGATCACCTCGAGGCCCTTGTTCATCAGCGTCGCGGAGTCGATGGTGATCTTCGCGCCCATCGCCCAGGTGGGGTGGGCGAGCGCCTGCTCGACCGTGATGTCCTCGAGCTCGGCGCGCGTGCGCCCCCGGAACGGGCCGCCCGAGGCGGTGATGACGAGCGACGCGATCTGGTCGCGCGGCGTGTCGCCGACGCACTGGAGCAGCGCGGAGTGCTCCGAGTCGACGGGCAGGATCCGCCCGCCGCCCCGCGCGGCCGCATCGAGCACGAGGTCGCCGCCGGCGACGAGGCTCTCCTTGTTCGCCAGCGCGAGGTCGCGCCCCGCGTCGAGCGTCGCCAGGCTCGCCTCGAGCCCGGCTGCGCCGACCACGGCGTTGAGGACCATGTCGGCCCCGCTCTCCACCACGAGCGCCGCCAGGGCGTCGGGGCCGCTCGCGACCGGCCGGCCCAGGGCCGCCGCCGCCTGGGCCGCGGCGTCCGCGTCGGCCAGCGCGAGGTGCGCGGCGCCCGTCGCGCGGGCGGCGTCGATCAGACCCGCGGCGTCCGAGCCGGCCGCGAGCGCGACGACCTCGAGATCGTCATGCGCGGCGGCCACCTCGAGCGCCTGCGTGCCGATGGAGCCGGTGGCTCCGAGGATGGCGAGGCGTCGCATCTGCGTCACATCCTGCCATTCGCAGGGGCCGACGCGGCGGTTTCCGTGTCCCGGCCGCCTACAGGGACGTGACGGCCCACAGGGCGAACAGCGCGACCGGGGCGGTGATCAGCATCGCGTCGATGCGATCGAGCACGCCGCCGTGGCCGGCCAGCAGCGTGCCGGAGTCCTTGACCCCGAGATCGCGCTTCACGAACGACTCGAGGAGGTCGCCGAACGGGCCGGTGATGGCGACCGCGAGGCCGATCACGAGCGCCTCCCAGCGGCCGACGATGTCCTGCCCGTAGAGGACCCACCAGACGACGGCGGCGCCGACCACGACCCCGGCGACGAAGCCCTCGACGGACTTGCCGGGCGAGATCGCCGGCGCCAGTTTGCGGCGGCCGATCATCCGGCCGATCGCGTACGCGCCGATGTCCGCCGCCCACGTGCCGAGCAGGACGGCGAGGACGAGGTCGAACGAGCCGTCCCGCAGCACGACGACGGCCCCCAGCCCGACGCCGACCCAGACGATGCCGAACGTCGTGACGGCCATGCTGGTCAGCGCGGAGTGCTCGTGGTGCGGCGTCGCCGCGGCCACCACGAAGGTGATGAGCAGCGCCGGAGCCAGGACGAGCGCCATGCCGGCGGCACCCTCGAGGTGCGCGGCGATCACCACCGCGATGGCGCCGACGTAGCCGGCGATCACCGCCGGCCGGTGGTCGCGCGCCATCGTCCACAGCTCGTGCAGCGCCAGCACGGCGACGACGACGCCGAACGCCGCGAGCCACCAACTGCCGAGCCACAGCACGCCGAGCGCGAGCGGCAGCAGGATCGCCGCGACGATGATCCGGCTCGCGAGGTTGGACACCGCTCAGCGACCGCCGAAGCGGCGGCGGCGGGTGGCGAACTCGCCGACCGCCTCCTGCAGCTGGGCCGGACCGAAGTCGGGCCACAGGACGTCCGGGAAGGTGTATTCCGCGTAGGCGGCGTGCCAGAGCAGGAAGTTCGAGACGCGCTGCTCGCCCGACGTCCGGATCACGAGGTCGGGATCCGGCAGGTCGGCCGCGGCGAGGCGCTCGCGGATCGCCGTCTCGTCGATCTGGTCCGGCCGCAGGCCGTCCTCGACGATGCGCCGGCAGGCGTCGACGATCTCGGCGCGCCCGCCGTAGTCGAACGCGACGAACAGGTCGACGCGGTCGTTGCCGCGGGTGCGCTCCTCGATGTCGTCCATCAGGGTGCGGATGCGCGGCGTCACGCGATCGCGGCGCCCGATGAAGCGGATCCGCACGCCCTGGCGGTGGAGGTCCATGAACTCCCGCTGGATGGTGCGGGCGAACAGGTCCATCAGGCCGTTGACCTCCTCGTCCGGCCGCGTCCAGTTCTCCGTGGAGAACGCGTAGACGACGAGCGAGCGGATGCCGAGGTCGGGCGCCGCCTCCACCGTACGGCGGAGGGCGCGCACTCCCGCGTGATGCCCGCTCAGGGTCGGCAGGCCGCGGCGCTTCGCCCAGCGGGCGTTGCCGTCCATGATGATCGCGACGGACTCCGCGGTCGCCCCGTCGGCCGGTGCGACGGGCGCGACGACGGGGTCGGAGCGGCGG
>JAUMCA010000109.1:0-2222 GCA_032119475.1 Thermoleophilia bacterium
AAGCGCGACGCGACGGGCTACCGGCGAGCCCGCGCTGCCGTCCGCGAGCAAGAGGCAAAGGTTGCCCAAGGCCTGAAGCGGCTGGCCGCGGCCGGGTACGGCGCATGAGCGCGGTCGCTACTCGCCTCGCGCTGGAGCTCACGCTGCGCGGCCCCGATCGCGACCGTGACATCCGCGTCGACGCGCACTCGGCCGTCACGATCGCCGAACTGTGCGAGGCGCTCGCCGCGCATGCGGCCGTCCCGACGCACGGGGTGCTCTTCACCGATCGCCAGGGCCGTCTTGCCCCGGGCGATCTGCTGGCCGACAGCGGTCTGCGCAGCGGCGACGTGGTGTCACTCGCCGGGCCCGTGCGTGCGCGCGTCGCCTCGCCGCTTGGCACGACCGCACCGGCGACCGTCTTCCAGGTCACCGGCGGGCCGGCCGCCGGCATCCGCCTGGGGCTCGCACCCGGCCGATACGAGGTCGGGCGCGATCCCAGTGCGGACCTGCCGATCGAGGATCCGTCGCTGTCTCGCGGGCACTTCTCCCTGGAGGTCGACCGTGACGGGGCGGTCGTCGTGACCGACCTGGACTCCAGCAACGGGACGGCCATCGAAGGCGCCGGTCTTGCGCCGCGAACGCCCCGGGCACTCCGCGAGTCGGAGACGATCGAGGCTGGGCGGTCGACGTTCGCGGTCAGCTCCGCCGACCGCCCCGTGGGCAGCGTCGGTTCCCGCCGCGGACCGACCATCTCCTTCAACCGCCCACCGCGCGTCTCCCGTGGCTACGAGCCGCCCGTCATCCGCCTCGCCGCGCCGCCGCAGCCGAGCCGGACGATCAGCATCCCGTTCTTCGTAGCAATGGTCCCGCTGCTCATGGGCGTCGTGATCTACCTCGTCACGAAGTCGCCGATGATGCTCCTCATGGGCGCCTTCAGCCCGGTCATGATGATCGGCTCGGCGATGGGCTCCAAGCGCTCGGGCAAGAAGGAACACGCCGAGCAGGTGCAGACGTTCAAGACGGCGTCGACCGAGTTCACCCGCCAGCTCGACCACGCCCGCGAGCAGGAGCAACACGAGCGCCGGGCGGCGGCCCCGCATGCCGCCGATCTCGCGGCCCGCGCCCTCGACCACCTCCCAAACCTCTGGGAGCGACGCCCCGCCGACCGCGACTTCCTCGACGTTCGCCTCGGCGTCGCCGATCAGCCGTCGATCATCTCGGTGGCCTTCGCCGACGGTGGCGACCCGGCGCTGCGGGAGCCGATCGAGCAGAAGATCGCGTCGTTCAAGGACACGCCGGTCGTCCCGGTGATCGTGCGCTCGACCGACGTGGGCACCATCGGCGTCGTCGGCACCCCGGCGGCCGTCGACGGACTCGCGCGGTGGATCCTGATGCAGCACGCCACGCTGCAGAGCCCCCGCGATGTGGTGATCGTGGCGGCGCTCTCGCACGAGCGCGCCCGCGAGTGGAAGTGGCTGAACTGGGTTCCGCACACCCACCATCCCGCCTCGCCGGTCGAAGGCGATCACATCGCCGTCGGCGAGCAGGACGCCCGCGACCTGTTGCGGACGATCAGCACGATCGCGGCCGAACGCCGAAACGAGCCGGAGCAGCATGGCCGGGCGCGCCGACGGACGTCGATCGTGCTGCTGGTCGACGAGGACGTGGCGCCCGAGGCGACCGTCGTCGACGCGTTGCTCGACGGCTGCGGCGAACTCGACATCGTCGCCGTCTGGCTGGCACGGGAGTCACGTCACCTGCCCGGCGGCGCTGGCGTGATCGTGGAGACGAGTAGCGATCGGGCCGTCGCCGACGTCACCTGGACGGAGACCGGTCGGCGCGCGCAAGGCGCGTCGATCGACGCGATCTCGCTGCCTCTGGCCGAGGCGGTCGCTCGCTCGCTTGCTCCCGTCGAAGACACGACGGCCGGCGGTGCCGCGCAATCGGTGCCGCGCTCGGTGCCGCTCGTCGAGTTGCTCGACCTCGCGGAGCCCACCGCGGATCGCGTCGCGTCGCGCTGGCGCACCCGCGCCGGCGACGCCCTCGACGCGCTCGTCGGCGTCTCCGCTGACGGCCCGTTCTCGCTCGACCTGCGCGCCGACGGCCCACACGCCCTGGTGGCCGGCACCACCGGCGCCGGCAAGAGCGAGCTGCTCCAGACGTTGATCGCCGCGCTTGCGGCGTCGCACCCGCCGGATCGCATCGCGTTCCTGCTCGTCGACTACAAGGGCGGCGCGGCC
>JAUMCA010000110.1:0-18278 GCA_032119475.1 Thermoleophilia bacterium
CCTCCAGGGCGGCATCCACCCCGGCTTCACGGGTGCGTGGTACCTCGACTGCCTGCGCGCGGTGAAGGCCGCGCAGCCCGAGATCCACGTGCACGCCTTCTCGCCGCTCGAGATCTGGCAGGGCGCCGCGACGCTCGGCTGGTCCCTCGAGCGGTACCTGACCGAGCTGCGGGACGCGGGCCTCGGCAGCCTGCCCGGCACGGCCGCGGAGATCCTCGACGACGAGGTGCGCGCCGTCCTCTGCCCCGACAAGGTCTCGACCGACCAGTGGCTCGAGGTCATGCGCACCGCGCACGGCGTGGGCCTGCGATCGACCGCGACCATCATGTTCGGCCACGTCGAGCGGCCCGTCCACGTGGCGCGCCACCTGCACCGGATCCGCGACCTGCAGGCCGAGACCGGCGGCTTCACCGAGTTCGTGCCGCTGCCGTTCATCCCCGAGGAGGCGCCGATCGCGCTGAAGGGCCGCGCGCGCTACGGGCCGACCTTCGACGAGGTCGTCGCGCTGCACGCCACCGCGCGGCTCGTGCTCGACCCCTTGATCCCGAACGTCCAGGTCTCGTGGGTGAAGCTCGGCCCGGCCGGGGCGCGCATCCTGCTCGACGCGGGCGTCAACGACCTCGGCGGCACGCTGATGAACGAGTCGATCTCCCGCGCGGCCGGTGCGAGCCACGGCCAGGAGTGCCCGCCCGAGCGCATGGAGGAGGTCATCCGCGCCGCCAACCGGACCCCCGTCCAGCGCACGACGCTCTACGACCATCCGGACCTCACGCAGGTGGAGCGGTCGTTCGACGCACCGGAGCTGACGGACTCCACGCCGCCGCCGTACGACGACCAGGGGCTGATCAGGCCCGAGGTGCTGATCCGCCCCGGTCTCGCGCCCGCGCGCTGAGCACGACCGCGGCGGCGAGCAGCGCAACCGCCGCGCCGAGCAGCCAGCCCGCGAGGACGTCCGTCGGCCAGTGCACGCCGAGCACGAGACGGCTCGGGCCGAGCAGGATCCCGATCGCGACCGCCGCCGCGCCGACGGCCCGCGGCAAGCGCCCGCCGACCGGCGCGCAGAGGAGGATGACGCCGAGCACGACCCACGTGTCGATGCCGGTCATCGCGTGGCCGGATGGGAACGACGGCGTCGTCAGGCTCAGCGCCGCGTCAGGCCACGTGGGCCGCGGTCGATCGACGAGCTGCTTCAGGGCGGTCTGCACGACGTAGCCGAGAGCGGCGCTCAGGAGGAGCCACTGCGCCCAGCGGCGATGGTCGCGCCACAGCAGCGCCACGGCGACGATCGCGACGAAGGCGCTCGCGACGTCGCGCGTGGCCGCGCCGAGGACCGACGCCACGTCGACGAGCCAGGCGGGTCCGCCGACCACGGCCGCGCCGACGTCGAGGTCGAACGTCGTCGGGCCGTGCCGCTGGGCGATCGCGAGCAGGACGGCCAGGGCGGCGAGGATCGCCGCGAGGATGACGAGCGCCCGGGGGCGCGGGGCGTCAGTCGACGCCCTGCTCCATCGACACGCCGAAGCCGGGCTCCGGCTCGTCGGTCACGTGGTCGGGCGCCGGGGCCGCGCCGCCGGGGCCGAGGTGGCCCTGGATCGACGGGCTCGAGGCGTCGAGCAGGCCCGCCGCCGCGTAGATCTCCAGCTTCTCGCGCGAGTCCTGGATGTCGAGGTTGCGCATCGTCAGCTGGCCGATGCGGTCCAGCGGCCCGAAGGCGCTCTCCGACTTCTCCATGCTGAGGCGCTCGGGGTGGTAGGTCAGGTTCGGGCTGTCGGTGGCGACGACCGTGTAATCCTCGCCGCGCCGCAGCCGCACGGTCACCTCGCCGGTGATCGCCCGGCCGACCCAGCGCTGCAGGCTCTCGCGCAGCATCAGCGCCTGCGGGTCGAACCAGCGCCCCTCGTAGAGCAGGCGGCCGAGCCGGCGGCCCTGCTCGCGGTAGGCGTCGATCGTGCCCTCGTTGTGGATGCCGTTGACGAGCCGCTCGTAGGCGAGGAAGAGGAGCGCCATGCCGGGCGCCTCGTAGATGCCGCGGCTCTTCGCCTCGATGATGCGGTTCTCGATCTGGTCGGACATGCCGAGCCCGTGGCGCCCGCCGATCGCGTTGGCCTCCATCACGAGCGCGACCTGGTCGGCGAACTCGACGCCGTTGATCGCGACGGGCCAGCCCTCGTGGAAGCGGATCGTGACGTCCTCGGGCGTGATCGCGACGCCCTCGTCCCAGTGCCGCACGCCCATGATCGGCTGGACGATGTCCATCGACTCGTGGAGGAACTCGAGCCGCTTGGCCTCGTGCGTCGCGCCCCAGATGTTCGCGTCCGTCGAGTACGCCTTCTCCACGCTGTCGCGGTACGGCAGGTCGTGGGCGACCAGCCACTCGCTCATCTCCCTGCGCCCGCCCAGCTCGTCCACGAACTGCTGGTCGAGCCACGGCTTGTAGACGCGCAGTCCCTGGTTGACGAGCAGGCCGTAGCGGTAGAAGCGCTCGATGTCGTTGCCCTTGTAGGTCGAGCCATCGCCCCAGATCGACACGCCGTCCTCGCGCATCGCGGCGACGAGCATCGTCCCCGTCACCGCGCGGCCGAGCGGCGTCGTATTGAAGTACGTGCGCCCGCCGCTCGCGATGTGGAACGCGCCGCACTGCAGCGCGACCAGGCCCTCGCGGACCAGCTCGACGCGGCAGTCGACGAGCCGCGCGGCCTCCGCGCCGTACTGGAGCGCGCGGCTGGGGACGTCGTCGAGGTCCGGCTCGTCGTACTGCCCGAGGTTCGCCGTGTAGGCGTACGGGATGCCGCCCTTGTCGCGCATCCAGGCGACGGCGGCGGATGTGTCGAGGCCGCCGGAGAAGGCGATGCCGATCTTCTCGCCGACGGGCAGGGAGGTCAGGACGATGGCCACTGCGTAACGCTACCTGCGTTCGACCTCGATGAGCGGCGCCACCGGGTCGACGAGCTCCAGCCTGCGGATCGTGCGCGTCCGCGCGCGCTCGACGACGGCCACCGCCACGACCGTGACGAGGATGCCGAGCACCTGCACGGGAGCGAGGTCCTGGCCGAGCAGGATCCACGCGAACAGCGCGCCGAAGACCGGCTCCGCCATGGAGAACATGCTGGCCGCGCCGGCACCGATCCGGGCCGACCCGGCCAGCACGACGGCGAACGACAGCACCGCACCGACCAGGATCGTCCACGCGATCGCGCTCCACAGCGGCAGCGCGATGTCGACGCCGCCGGTGAAGGCCACGGTGTCGCCCATGCGGTCCCACGGCACGGTCCAGGCGGGCACGACGACGAACCACGCCACGGCGGCCACGAGGATCGGCGCCCCGGCGCGCGCCAGCGCGCCGACGCCCTGCGGCTGCCGCGGACTCGCGATCAGCATGACCGCGAACGTCAGCATCGTCGCGATCCCGAGGGCGAGCCCGGTGGCCGACACGCCGTCGACGCCACGGCCGCCGAGCACCGCGAGCGCGAGGCCGCCGACCGCGACGACCATGGCGGCGTAGGCGTAGAGCGGCAGGCGCTCACCGGCCCGCACTCGCTGGTACAGCGCGACGACCAGCGGGGCGACGTAGGACAGCACCAGCGCGAGCGCGATGTCCATCCGGCTGATCGTCTGGAAGTAGAGGCCCTGCGAGCCGAAGACGCCGACCAGCGCGTAGACCAGGACCGGCAGGAGCATCGCCCGCGTGTAGCCGCGGCGCGCGCGGATCACAAAGGGCAGGAGCAGCAGCGCCCCGCCGTAGGTGCGGACCGCCGCCACCTGGGAGGCGTCGAGCCCGCCCTCCATCGCCAGCCGGGCGAAGACGCCCGTCGACGCGAACATCGAGGCCGCGACGATGCAGAGCAGGGCACCGAGGACGCGATCCGACACGGCGCCGAACCCTACCGGTGGTCCGCGTCGAGCACCGGCACGCCATCCGCCGCCAAGGTGGCGGGGTGCGGGCGGCGCAGGCGTATCCGCGCACGCTCGACGACGGCGACCCCGGCGATTGTCGCCCCGATGCCGACGACCTGGACCGGCTCCAGCACCTGCCCGAGCAGCACCCACGCGATCAGCGACCCGATCACGGGCTCGATCATGCCGATCATGCTCGCCGCACCCGCGCCGATGCGCTGCGTGCCGGCGATGACGAC
The DNA here is from genome assembly GCA_032119475.1 of Thermoleophilia bacterium. Lineage (GTDB taxonomy): Bacteria > Actinomycetota > Thermoleophilia > Gaiellales > F1-60-MAGs149 > F1-60-MAGs149. The sequence goes on from JAUMCA010000110.1 coordinate 4,134, forward strand.
GACGAACGGCAGGGCGGATCCGAGCAGCGCGACCCAGGCGAGCGCCGACCACACCGGCACGTCGACCGCGAGCACCCCGTCCAGCGACACCGGTACGTCCAGGATGCCGGCCGGCAGGGCCCAGAACGGGGCGAGCGGGATGTACAGGACGGCCGCCACGACGATCGTGGCGCCCGTGCTCGCCAACGGCCCGACCTCGCGGGGGAGGCGCGTGGCGAGGATGATCTGCATCGCGAAGGTGACCATCACGAATGCGGCGAGCGCGAGGCCGGCGATCGAGACGTCGTCGATGCCGCCGCTCGTGGCGAGGACGGCGACCGCCACGCCGCCGACCGCCAGCAGCATCGCGCCGTACGCGTACCGCGGCAGGCGCACGCCCAGGTGGATGCGCTCGTAGGCCGCGACGAGCAGCGGGGCGAGGAACACGATCACGAGGGCGAGGGCGATGTCGATGCGGCTGATCGCCTCGAAGTACGCGCTCTGCGAGGCCACCACCCCGATGCCGGCGTACAGGATGATCGGCACCAGACTGCGTCGCCGGAACGAGCGCAGCGCGAGGAGCACGAACGGCAGCAGGATGACGGCCCCCGCGTACGCGCGGAACGCGGCGAAGTCGAGGGGCGCCATGCCGCCGTCGATCGCGATCGCACCGACGATGCCGGCCATCGCGAACAGCGGCGCCGCGATCACGCAGAGGAGGTAGCCGGCGCGGCGGGAGCCCACGTCGGCATTCTGCCGGTCGCTGCGACGATCCGGCGTCACGCCGATAGGCTCCCGCCATGCCCGACTTCTCCCGCGACGAGTGCCTCGACTTCCTCCGGTCGTGGCCGAGCCGACTCGCCCACGTCGCGACCGTCCGCCCGGACGGCACCACCATGAGCGTGCCCGTCTGGTACCGCATCGACGCGTCCGACGACCTCCTGATCTGGTCGGGCACGCAGCGCACGTGGGTGCAGCGGGTCCAGCGGAGCGGCCACCTCTCGCTCAGCGTGGCGGAGGAGGGCTTCCCCCTGCGGGGCGTGATGGCGGGTGGCCCGGCGGAGGTACAGGAGGCGGGCGCCGGCCCCATCGACGTGCTCGCGGAGCGCGAGCGCATCATCGCCCGCTACGTGATGGAGCACCTCGTCCCGTCGTACACCGCGAGCCGCGACGCGTACCGCGCGATCGTCCGCGTCCGCCTCGAGCGGCTGTCGGGCTGGACGTTCGCCCCGTAGGGCTCAGCGATCCACGGGCACGTCGGACGGAGCGCCCGCCCGAATGCGCGCGTGCTCCACGACGATGATCGCGAGGACGGTGACCATGATGCCGACCGCCTGCAGCGGCGCGAGCGCCTGGGCCAAGAGCGCCCACGCGACGATCGCCCCGAGCACCGGCTCGGCCATGCCGACCACGCTCGATGCGCCGGCTCCGATGATGCTCGTGCCGCCGATCCAGGTGACGAAGATGCCGACGGAGCCGACCAGGATCATGAAGGCGATCGCGGTCCACAGCGGGAGGGAGAACCCGAGCCGCCCGACGAACGTGGCCGTCTCGTCGAGGCGATCGAACGGCAGCGTCCACGGCGGCACGATCGGCAGCCATGCGGCGGCCGCGAACAGCATCGCGAGCCCGGTGCGCGCGAGCGGTGCGACCTCCCGCGGCAGGTGGGCCGCCTGGATCACCGAGACCGCGTAGGCGATCATCGACAGCACCGCGAAGACGGCGCCGATCAGGGAGATGCCGCCGACGCTCGCCCCGCCCGCCACCGCCAGCGCGACGCCGGCGACGGCCACGAGGACGGCGCCGTTCGCGTAGCGCGGCAGTCGCTCGCCGAGCCGGACGCGCTGGTAGACCGCCACCGCGAGCGGCGCGGTGAAGATGATCACGAGCACGACGGCGACGTCGGCCTGCGAGAAGGCGATGAACGCCGTGCCCTGGCCGATCACCAGCCCGACCACGCCGAACAGCGCGAACGGGATGATCCACGCGCGCCGGAACGAGCGCAGCGCGGAAAGCGAGAAGACCAGGAGCAGGAACCCAGCGCCGTAGATGCGCATCGCCGAGAGCACGAGCGGACTGATGCCGACGTCGATGATCATCGTCGCAGTCGCGATGTTGAACGCGGCGAACAGCGCCGACAGGAACACCAGCACGTAGCCGACGACGGCGAGGTTGCCGGAGCGCGGGGTCGCGGGGGCTGCCACGGCGGCACCGTACAGCGGCCGCGGTCGTACGTGCCTATGGCTGGCAGACCACCCGTCGGCGGCGTACGCTCCGCGCATGCGACGCCCGTCCCCGGCCCTCGTAGTCGCAGTCATCGCGCTGTTCGTCGCGTTGGGCGGGACCAGCTACGCGGTGACCGCGCTGCCGAAGAACTCCGTCGGCGCGAAACAGCTCAAGCGCAACGCCGTGACCGGGGTGAAGGTGCGGAACGGCTCGCTGACGGCGGACGACTTCAAGGCGGGAACGCTCCTCCAGGGTCCGAAGGGCGATGCTGGCGCGACGGGCCCGAGGGGCGCGCCGGGCGAGCGGGGCGAGCAGGGCGAGCAGGGAGCCACGGGCGCACGGGGGCCGGCGGCCACGCTCGCCCAGGACTGCACGGTCGACCCGTACCCCGGAGCCAACCTCGCCGGCTGCACGCTCACCGGCGGATGGACGTCGGAGCTCTACGAGGGACGCTCGCTGAGCGGCGTCAACCTCGCACAGGCCACCGCGTCGGGCGCGAAGCTCGACGATGCCACCCTGGTCGGCGCCAACCTCGCCGACGCGACGCTCGACATCCTGGACTTCGCCGACGGGAACGCCAGCGGCGTCTGGGCGCCCAGCGTGTCCCTCAGGTACCTCGCCGGCAGCCGCGCGACGTTCACGCTGGCGAACCTGGAGTACGCCGACCTGACCATGGCCGGCCTCGGCAACGCGAACCTCCACCGTGCCCGTCTGTTCGGCGCGAACCTCTCGGACGGCTACCTCTCCGGTGCGACCCTGTCGCACGCCGATCTCGAATCGGCGAACCTCGGCGGTGCGATCCTCTCGAACGCGGACCTCACGAACGCCCGTCTGGTGAACGCGGTCGCGACCGGCGCCACCCTCTCCGGGGCGCAGCTCGCCGGCGCGAACCTGAGCGGTGCCAACTTCAGCGGCGCGACCGGCACCCCCAACGTCGCAGGTGCGACGTTCTCCGCCACCACCCGCTGCCCCAACGGCAGCCTGTGGACCTCGGGAACCTGCGGCTGGTAGCGCGCGCTAGCCTGCCGCCATGCCACCTGCGTCGCCTCGCTTCCTCGAGGACCTGCCCGTCGGCACCGTCCTCGCCTCCGCCCCCCGCGCGATCTCCCGTCAGGACATCGCCGACTACTGCGCGCTCAGCGGTGACCACAACCGCCTCCACACCGACGACGACTGGGTGCGCGCCAACACGCCGTTTCGCGAGCGCATCGCGCACGGGCTCCTCGTCCTCGGCGCGTCGAGCGGGTCGACCTGCCCGGAGATGGACGCGCTGGAGATCATCGCCTACCTCTCCGCGAGCCGGGACTTCACCGCCCCGACCTATCCGGACGAGGCGATCACGACGACGTGGACGGTCACGGAGAACCGCCCGTCGTCGTCGAAGCCCGACCGCGGCGTGGTCCGCTTCGCCGTCTCGTGCGTGAAGGACGACGGCACCGAGGTGCAGCGCGGCGAGGACGTCATGCTCATCGCACGACGCCCGGCGTAGCCGCACCCGAACGTCGACCAAAGGGGGCGGCCCCTTCGGTCGACGTTCCCGGTGACGTCTAGACGATCGCCGGCAGGCCCTCGAGGGCCTTGGCGGCCTCGTCGAGCTCCGACTCGGGGAGCTCGATGTCGACCATCGTGCCGCTGAGGTACGCGTCGTACGCGGCGAGGTCGAAGTTGCCGTGCCCGCACAGGTTGAAGAGGATCGTCTTGCTGACCCCCTCCTCCTTGGCGCGCTCGACCTCGGCGACCACCGCACGCAGCGCGTGCGTCGGCTCGGGCGCTGGGATGATGCCCTCCGTCCGGGCGAAGCGCACGGCCTCGGCGAAGCACTCCAGCTGCGGGTAGGCGACGGCCTCGATCAGCCCGAGCTGCAGCAGGTGCGAGACGAGCGGCGCGGCCCCGTGGTAGCGCAGGCCGCCGGAGTGGATCGTGTCGGGGATGAACGTGTGCCCGAGCGTGTGCATCGGCATCAGCGGCGTCAGCTGCGCCGTGTCGCCGAAGTCGTAGCCGTAGTGGCCGCGCGTGAGCGTCGGGCAGGCGGCCGGCTCGGCGGCGACGACCCGGATCTCCTTGCCGGCGATCTTGTCGGCGAGGAACGGGAAGGCGATGCCGGCGAAGTTCGAGCCGCCGCCGACGCAGCCGACGACGACGTCGGGATACGCGCCGAGCGCCTTCATCTGCTCCTGCGCCTCCTGGCCGATGACGGTCTGGTGGAGCAGGACGTGGTTGAGGACCGAACCGAGCGCGTACTTGGTGTCGTCGCGCGTGGCGGCGTCCTCGACGGCCTCCGAGATCGCGATGCCGAGGGAGCCGGGGCAATCCGGATCCGTCTCGAGGATCGCACGGCCCGCGTTGGTGTCCACCGACGGGCTGGCCACGATCTGCCCGCCCCAGGTCTCGATCATCGAGCGGCGGAACGGCTTCGAGTCGAACGAGGCGCGCACCTGGTAGACCTTGATCTCCAGGTCGAACTGCGCCCCGGCGAACGCCAGTGCCGAGCCCCACTGGCCGGCGCCGGTCTCCGTCGCAATGCGCTTGACGCCCTCCTGCTTGTTGTACCAGGCCTGCGGGATCGCGGTGTTCGGCTTGTGCGAGCCCGCGGGCGAGGTGCCCTCGTACTTGTAGAAGATGCGGCAATCCGTGCCGAGCGCCGCCTCCAGCTTGTCCGCGCGGTAGAGCGGCGTCGGCCGCCACATCGCGAGGACATCGCGGATGGCGTCCGGGATGTCGATGAACCGCTCCGCCGAGACCTCCTGGCCGATCAGGGCCATCGGGAAGAGCGGCGCGAGATCGTCGGGCCCGATCGGCTGGCCGGTGCCGGGGTGCAGCGGCGGCGGCGGCATGCTCGGCAGGTCGGCGGCGATGTTGTACCAGGCCTTCGGCACCTGGTCGTCCTTGAGCGAGTACTTGTGGGCCACGAGTCCCTCCCTGGCGTCGGGTCCGGCTTCCCGGCCGGAATGGCGGGATGCTATCCGTGTTCGCGCGCCGGCGGCGTCTAGCCGTCGACGTGGACGAGCAGCGCCTGGCCCTGGCCGACCCCGATGCACGCGGTCACGAGGCCCGTGCCGCCGCCCCGACGCCGCAACTCGCGCGCGCAGTCGAGCACCAGCCGCGGCGCGGAGGCGCCGAGCGGATGCCCGTAGGCGATCGCGCCGCCGTGGACGTTGACGCGCTCCTCGTCGATGCCGGACACGTCGCGCAGCACGGCGAGCGGCACGGCCGCGAACGCCTCCTGGATCTCCCACACGTCGATGTCCGCGACACCGAGGCCCGTTCGCTCGAGCAGCGCGCGCACGGCCGGGACCGGCGCGTGGCCGAAGTCCTGCGGCGCAACGCCGACGGTCACCGACGCCCCGAGGCGGGCGATCGGCTCCCAGCCGCGCGCGGCGCAGGCGTCCGCCGACGCGACGAGGAGCGCGAGCGCGCCGTCGTTGATCGGCGACGCGTTGCCGGCCGTGATCGCGCCGTCCGCCGCGAACGCCGGTGACAGCGCGGCAAGGCCCTCCGGCGAGGTGTCGGGACGGATGCTCTCGTCGCGCTGGATGCCCTCGACCGGGAGGACGACCTCGTCGAGCAGCCCGGCGTCCCACGCGGCCGCGGCGCGGGCGTGGCTGCGCACCGACCAGGCGTCCATCGCCGCGCGGTCGATGCCGAGGCGCGCGGCGACCTGATCCGTCGCGGCACCCAAGGACAGCGTCCACGCCTCCGGCATCGCCGGATTGACCATCCGCCACCCCACCGCGGTGCCGTGCAGCCGCATGTCGCGGGGCAGCGCCTCGTCCGGGCGCTGGAGGATGAACGGCGCACGGCTCATGCCCTCGACGCCGCCCGCGATCGTCACCTCCGCGTCGCCGCAGCGGATCATCCGCGCCGCCTGGATGACGGCCTCCGCGCCGGATCCGCAGAGGCGGTTGACGGTCACCCCCGGCACGGTCACAGGCAGGCCCGCGAGCAGGAGCGCCATGCGCGCGACGTTGCGGTTGTCCTCGCCCGCCTGGTTCGTGTCGCCCAGCAGGACCTCGTCGACGTCGGCCGGATCGAGCTCGGGATGCCGCTCGAGCAGCGCGCGCAGCGGCAGCGCCGCGAGGTCGTCCACGCGGAGGTGGCTGAGGCCGCCGCGGTTGCGGCCGAACGGCGTGCGCACCCCGTCGACGATGCAGGCCTCCATGGCGGAAGCGTACGCCCACGGCCGATTCCATGATCTGGGACGTCGGAGCCGCGCGAGCGCGTGCGGGTCTACGCTTCCCGCATGCATCGGCCGCTCCCGCGCGAGGCCTTCCTCGAGGTGGACACGTACGCCAAGACGCGCCTCCCCGTCGACTTCGCGTGGACGCTGATCCCCGACGCGTATACGTCGCCGGAGTTCCACGAGCTCGAGCAGCAGCAGGTCTTCGCGAAGTCGTGGGTTCCCGTCTGCGTCGGGGACGAGGTGCGCGAGCCGGGCGACTTCCTCGTCGTCGAGGTCGCCGGCCGCTCGATCATCGTGACGCGCAACGCGGAGGGCGAGCTCCGCGCCCACCACAACGTCTGCCGCCACCGCGGCGCGCGCCTGTGCGAGGGCACGGGCCACGTCAAGCGCTTCTTCTCGTGCCCGTATCACGCGTGGGCGTACGACCTCGACGGGAAGTGCCTCGGCACGCCGCTCTTCACGCCGGAGAGCGAGATCCCGGTCGACGCACGTGCGGCGTTCGACATGTCCGACATCAAGGCGTTCGACAAGGACGAGATGGGCCTCCACCCCGTCCGCGTGGCCGAGTGGAACTTCCTCGTCTTCGTCTGCCTGGATCCGGACACGCCGGAGCTCGAGCACGAGCTGGGCGACCTGACCGAGCGGCTCGCCGGCTACCGCCTGCACGAGTACCGGATGGTGCGCCGCGTCGAGTACGCCATCCAGTCCGACTGGAAGCTGATCGGCGAGAACTTCATGGAGTACTACCACCTGCCGTGGGTCCACCCCGCGCTCGTGAAGGTGTCGCCGATGGACGACCACTACCGCTGGCAGGGGCCCGGCAAGTACGTCGGGTTCTGCACCTGGCCGATCGCGCCGAACACCGACGACGGCGGCTGGAAGGGCCTGCCGCCGGTCACGTTCGTCGAGGGCCAGGACGCGGAGGCCGCCCGCTTCGTCTGGCTGTTCCCGAACATCGCGATCAACGTGATGGCGAACCACGTCTTCCTGCTGCTCGCCCGCCCCGACGGCGTCGGCCGCACGGCCGAGGTCGCGTACCTGCTGACCCACCCCGAGTCGATGGCCGCGAGCGCCGATCCCGAGGCGGACATCGAGTCGCTGCTCGAGTTCTGGGACGAGGTCAACCAGGAGGACATCGGCATCGTCGAGCGGGTGCAGGACGGCCTCCGGAACCCCGCCTACGAGGGCGGTCGCATGTGCTACCGCTTCGAGGAGTCCTGCCACCGGTTCCAGAACATGGTCATCGACCGCATGCTGGGGATCGCGGACGTGCCACCCGGGGACGACGCGGAGACCGTGCGCATGTTCGGGCCGCGGGACCGCGCCGAGCAGGCGTGAGCGCGCAGCCCGCGTCGAGGAACGGCCAGACGTTCTGGCGCGCGTGGCGCGCCGCGACCCGCGAGGATCGGGTGCTGCTCGCGCCGATCATCTCGATGCTCGGCTTCGCGGTCGTCGGCATCAACAGCCGCTCCCTGCTCGCAGGCATCTTCGCCATGCTGATCCAGACGGTGCTCTTCCAGATCGTCGTCACCGCGCACATCGAGCGACCCCGCCTGCGGCGCGCCATGTTCATCGCCGCGCCGATCGTCGTCATCGCCGTCTTCGCGCTGATCGGTGTCATCGCCGCGGCGTTCGGCGGCGATTACGCGCGCGGCCTGGCCGCGCTGTTCAGCGCGCTGATGACCGCCGGCGTGATCGCGCGCATCTTCGGTCGCGTCGCCCACGCACCGGTGATCAACGCGGTCGTGGTGGTGCGCGCGATCTCGGTCTACGTCCTGATCGGCCTGCTCTACGCGTACCTGTTCATCGCGATGTCCGTGACCGGCAACGACTTCTTCGTACAGGGGCCGCAGCCGAACGCGGTCTTCCTGTACTTCTCGTACGTGACGCTCGCGACCGTGGGCTACGGCGACTTCACGCCCGCCTACGACGCGGCGCGCCTCCTCGCCGTGTCCGAGGGCCTGATCGGCCAGCTCTACCTCGTGACGGTGCTGGCGCTGATCGTCAGCAACCTCGGTCGCGAGCGCGGGAAGGCCGATGCCTCCCCGCGCAGCGACGATTCGGGCTAGGCGCCGACCTTGTTGCGGCGGCGCTTGTGCCGCAGCTTCGCGGCGGCGACCTTGTTGACGGGGCGCGAGCGCTGCGGCGCGCCATCGGTGTGCACCGAGCGGTTGGACTGCTGGTGCTTGGCGTGCTCCCGCGGATCGCCCGCGTCGGCCTTCACCTCGGGCCGGTCGGCGCGGACCGGCGCCGGCTTGCGGCGGCGCGGAGCGGCACCGTCGGACGCCGGGGCGGCCTCGGCGGCGACGGGCGCGCGCTTGGCGTCGACCCGAACCGGGCGCACCTCGCCGAGCAGGTCCATCTGCACGGGCAGGATCTCGCCGTCGACGTCCTTCAGCTGACCCAGCATCTTGCGGACCGGATGCTCGTCCTGCTTGCCGACGAACGAGACCACGAGGCCGTCCTCGCCCGCCCGACCCGTGCGGCCGGAGCGGTGGATGTAGTCCGCGCTGTCGGCCGGGGGATCGAAGTGGACGACGCAGGCGACCTGGTCGACGTGGATGCCGCGCGCGGCGACGTCCGTGGCGCAGAGGACCGCGCAGCGGCCGCTGGTGAACGCGTGGAGGGCGCGCTCGCGCTGCGACTGCGAGCGGCCGCCGTGGAGGTTCGCCGCGCCGACGCCGGCGGCGTTCAGCTTCTTGGCGAGGCGGTCGACGCCGTGGCGCGTCCGGCAGAAGACCATCACCGTGCCGGTGCGCAGGACGACGTCGACGAGGGTGTCGACGCGATCGTCCGCCTTGACCTTCCAGAACAGGTGCGTGACGTCGCCGCTCGAGCGGGACTCCGGGGCGGACTCGTGGCGGACGGGGTCGCGCTGGTACTCGCGCGCGACCTTCTCGACCTCGCCGTCGAGCGTGGCGGAGAAGAGCAGCGTCTGCCGGTCGGGGCGGACCTGGTCGAGCAGACGGCGGACGACGGGCAGGAAGCCCATGTCGGCCATCCGGTCGGCCTCGTCGATGACGGCGATCTCGACGTCGTCGAGCCGCACGTCACGACGCTGGATGAGGTCCTCGAGGCGTCCGGGGCAGGCGACGAGGACGTCGACGCCCCGGCGCAGCGCGCTCAGCTGGGCGCCGTAGCCGGTGCCGCCGTAGACGGCGGCGACGCGGCGGCCGCGCGCGGCGGCGAGCGGCTCGACCTCGCGGCGGATCTGCTCCGCCAGCTCGCGCGTCGGCGCGAGGATCAGCGCCGTCGGGCGGCCCGGCTTGGCGGCCGAGACGCGCGCGGCGACGGCGAGGCCGAAGGCGATCGTCTTGCCGGAGCCGGTCGGGGCCTTGCCGGTGACGTCGCGCCCGGCGAGGGCGTCCGGCACCGTGGCGGCCTGGATGGGAAACGGCGTGTCAATGCCCTTGCGCGCCAGCACGGCGGCGAGGTCGGCGGGCACGCCGAGGTCGGTGAACAGCATGGAACTCCTATCGAGCTACATCGCGCGCTCGAGTGGATTCCAGAGCGGGCGCATCACAGCGCGGTGACCCCGGCAGCATTCGCCGGGAGCGCTTGACGTCCTCCAACCCTATCAGCGGACCGGCGAGCGGGAGCCGCACCCGTGCCGCCGCGACGCCCTCCCGGGTGGAGCATTGCGCGAGCGGAGCATGCACGGGCCGGGTAGGGAACCCCCGTAACGGGTAGTGGTGAAACGTTTTTGACCGTAAGAGTGAGGTTCTCGTGACCCGACCCGTACGCATGACGCACCGCCTTGAACCGGCCGCCGGCGACGCCGCCGCGGCGATCGCGGCGGCTCGAGACCGCTTCGACTTCGCCGCCCGCGAGCTGCACCTCCTGATGTGCCTCGCGGAGTTGCGCGGTGCATCGCGCGAAACCGTGACGGCCGCAGCCCGCATGACCCCGGAGGCCGCGGCGGCGGTCGTCAAGCGGCACGGCTGCGGCTACCGGGAGCGACCGGGTACCTAGCGGTGGACCCCCGGGCAGCGGGTATCGTCTCGCCCATGTCCGAGCGCCATCCCGACACCGTCGCCGTGCAGGCCGGGCGCCCGCACGGGCCGGGCGCGATGCTCAACACGCCCGTGGTGCTCAACAGCACCTTCCGGACAGGCGGCGAGCTCACGTACGGGCGCTCCGGCAACGAGTCGTGGCAGGCCTTCGAGGCGGTGATCGGCGAGCTCGAGGGCGGCGAGGCCGTCGCCTTCTCGACCGGCATCGCCGCGGTCACGGCGGTGCTCGACCAGGTGCCGACGGGCGGCGTGGTGGTCACCTCGAAGCCGATCTACATGGGCAGCTGGGCCCAGCTCGAGGAGCGGGCGGCCGCGGGCCGCTGCGTGGTCCGCTACGTCGACGTCACCGACGTGGACGCCGTCGCGGCCGCGTCCGAGGGCGCGTCGCTCGTCTGGCTCGAGTCGCCGACGAACCCGATGCTCGAGCTCTGCGACATCGCCGCGATCGTGGCGGCGAAGGACCCTGCGGCCCGGCTGGCGGTCGACGGGACCTTCACCTCCCCCCTGCTGCAGCAGCCGCTGGCGCTCGGCGCGGACATCGTCGTCCACAGCGCGACCAAGCTGATCGGCGGGCACGCCGACCTCCTGATGGGCGTCGCGATCGGCGCACCCGACGACGCGGCCGCGCTGCGCGAGCACCGCTCGACGTACGGGGCGACGCCGGGCGCGCTCGAGGTGTTCCTCGCCCTGCGCGGGCTGCGGACGCTCGCCGTCCGCCTCGAACGCGCCCAGGCCAACGCGCAGGCCGTGGCGGAGATGCTCGCCGCGCACCCGACGGTGACCCGCGTCCTGTACCCCGGGCTCCCGGACCATCCCGGGCACGAGATCGCACGGCGGCAGATGACGGGCGGGTTCGGCGCGATGATCTCCTTCGAGGTCGACGGGCCGCCCGAACGCGCGCGCGCCGTCTGCGAGGCGACGCGCCTCTTCGCCCACGCGACGAGCCTCGGCGGGGTCGAGTCCCTGCTCGAGCACCGCGGCGGCAAGAACTGGGAGCGGCAGATGGGTACGCCGCCCGGGCTGATCCGCGTGTCGATCGGCATCGAGCACGTCGGCGACCTGATCGCCGACCTCGAGCAGGCGCTCGCCGCGGTCTGAGGCGCGGTCGGGTGGCCAAGGACCTCCCGATCGCCAAGCTGCTGCGCGAACTGGGCTTCCAGTCGGATGCCGCACAGGCGGCCGGCCGCGACGCGCTCGTGGCGGCCGGCGTGACGCGCGCGGGCAAGGAGCGGATCGCAGAGTGGAAGCGCGCCGACGCGGAGGCCGCCCTGAAGGCGCGCGTGACGCTGCTGTGCGACGCCTGCCGGGCGGAGGGCCTCGGCGCGGACCACCCGGACGCGATCACCGCGGGCACGGGCGACCGCTGCGTCGTCTGCGGCGGCTCGAGTCAGCGCCGCGGCGCGCTCGTCTTCACCGCGGCGTGCCGGGCGGCGGGCATCCGCCGCGTGATCTTCGTCGGCGGCAGCCCGGACGTCCACCGCGAGGTGCCGCTGGCGCTGCCCGACCTCGACGCGCGGGTCGTCGACGGCACCATCGCGCGCCCCGGCCGCGACGTGCAGCGCGACGTCGACGGCGCGGATCTCGTGGTGCTCCTCGGCTCGACCGAGCTGAACCACACGGTGTCGGCCGCGTGGGCCGGCCCGAAGGCGGTGGCCACGAGCTCGCGGGGCATCGGCGCGTTCCTCCTCGAGGCCGCGGAGCGGGTGCGCGTGCGGATGGGCTGAGCCCCGACGACGGTCTATGCTCGTCCCGTGCACGACGTCATCGTGATCGGGGCGGGGTTCGCGGGCTGCGCGGCCGCGCGCGAGGTGCGGCGCGCCGGACGCGCGCCGCTGATCCTCGAGGCCCGCGACCGGATCGGCGGACGGGTGTGGACCGACGACTGGGACGGCCTCGAGATCGAGCGCGGCGGCGGCTGGGTGCACTGGTTCCAACCGCACGTGTGGAGCGAGGTCACCGCCCACGGGCTGACGCCCGAGGTCGGCACGTTGCCGGAGCGCGTGTACTGGCACGCCGACGGCGAGGTGCGCAGCGGCTCGTACGAGGAGACCGAGGTGGCGACCGAGCGCGGCTGGAACGCGTTCGTCGACGGGTCGGAGGCGATGCTCCCGCTGCCGCACGATCCGCTGGCCAACCTCGAGGGCATCCGCCGGGTGGACGGGTTGACGATCCGCCAGCGCCTCAACGAGCTGGACCTCGACGTCGACGCCCGGGCCATGCTGATCGCCGAGCTCGAGGGCCTCGCGCACGGATCGATCGACGAGGCGGGCGCGCTGGCGGCGCACCGCTGGCACGCGCTGGCCGGGCACTCGCTGCGCCTCATCCAGGAGGCGGGCGGCGGCGACATCACGCTCGCCGAGGGAACACGCGGGCTGATCACGCCGATCTGGGAGGAGGCACGCGCCGAAACGCGGTTCTCGACCCCGGTCGCCGGCCTCGCCCAGCGCGAGGACCGCGTGGTGGTCACGACGCGCGCCGGCGAGGAGCTCGCGGCGCGCACGGCGATCGTCACCGTCCCGCTGAACGTCCTGCACACGCTCGCCTTCGATCCGCCGCTCAAGCAGCGGAAGCAGGAGGCGATCGCGCGGGGCCAGGCGTCGAGCGGCATCAAGGTCTTCATCCGCGTCAGCGGACCGCCCGTGCACTGCGCCGGCCTCCACCCGGACCACCCCTTCGGCTACCTCAACACGCAGTGGGTCCACGAGGACGGCACGCAGACGATGATCGGGTTCGGGCCGGACCACTCGGCCTGCCGCATAGAGGACCCCGCCTGGCTGCAGGAGCAGGTCGACCGGATCATCCCGGGCTACACCGTCCTCGACGCCACGGCGCACGACTGGCAGGCGGACGAGTTCGCGCAGGGGACGTGGTGCGTGCACCGCCCCGGCTGGTACGGGCGCTTCCACGCCGCCATGCAGGAGCCCGACGGTCGCGTCATCTTCGCCTCCGCCGACATCGCGAACGGCTGGGCCGGCTTCATGGACGGCGCGATCGAGTCCGGCATCCGCGCCGGCCGCTGGGCCGCGGCGCTCGACTGACGGCGGCCGCCCGGTGTCCGTGATGGCGCGAAGGGGTCAGACCGAAACGCGACACGCCGCGACGGCGGGCGCGAGCGTCACGCAGTCGGCGTGTCGCGTTTCGGTCTGACCCCTTCGCGCCATCCGACTACGCTCCGCCCCGTGCGCGACGCGATCGTGATCGGCGCCGGATTCGCCGGCTGCGCGGCGGCGCGGGAGCTGCGGCGGGCCGGACGCGACGTGCTGCTCCTCGAGGCGCGTGACCGGATCGGCGGGCGCACGTGGACGGACCAGTGGGACGGCGTGCGGATCGAGCGCGGTGGCGGCTGGGTCCACTGGTTCCAGCCGCACGTGTGGGCGGAGGTCGTGGCGAACGGGCTGACGCCCGTCGCCGGCCCGGCCACGCCGGCCGGGTGCTGGAGCGTCGGCGACGAGCTGCGTCGCGGCCCGAGCGCGGAGCGGAGCCGCCTCGCGGCCCGCGGCTGGGCGGCGTTCACCCGGGGATCGGAGCACGCGCTGCCCGAGCCCTACCGGCCCCTCCGCCACCCCGAGCGCATCGCCGCCTTCGACGCCGTGTCGATCGCCGAGCGCCTCGAGGCGCTCGACCTGACCGACGAGGAGCGCGACGTCCTCCGCGCCGAGCTGATGACGCTCGCCCACGGCCCGCTCGAGGAGAGCGGCGCGTTCAGCGTCGTGCGCTGGCACGCGCTGAGCGGCCACGACTTCGACC
>JAUMCA010000111.1:0-2290 GCA_032119475.1 Thermoleophilia bacterium
CACCCACTCCCCCGGCTGGTGGGCCTGCGATGCCTCGCCCGGCCCGTAGTTGAACGCCGGTACGCCCCCCGCCTGCAGGGTGGCCACGTCGGTCCACGCCTGCTTGGGGTGGACGGGGAGACCCGTGCGCGCGAGGAACGCCGCCACCGCCGGATCGTCGAGACGCGGTGCGGCGGCCGGCGACGCGTCACACCAGTCGACCGTCGCCGACGGACCGGCCAGCGCTGCGACCTCCGCGCGGGCGTCGTCCTCTGAGCGCCCGGGGGCGACGCGGACGTTGACCCACAGCTCCACGCGGTCGGGCACGACGTTGTGCGCCACGCCGCCGCGGATCTCGGTGACCGTGATGACGTCGTGGTACGTCAGCCCATCCACGGCCACGGGGATGGGCGCGCGTGCGGCGAAGCGGCTGAGCGCCTCCGCGAGCGCGGACGAGATGGCGTTCTCGCCCTCCCACGGACGCGCGGCGTGCGCGGAGCGACCGGCGAAGACCACGGTCGCGTTGAGCGTGCCGACCGCGCCGGCGTGGACCGTGCCGCCGGTCGGCTCGAGCACGATCGCCATGGCCGGCTTCGGCTGCAGGAGGCGGGACTCCGCGAGCACGCGGTGGATGCCGTTGTCCGCGTTCGGGCCCTCCTCGCGGTCGTAGAAGACGTGCACCGCCGGCGCGCTGTCCGCTCCGAGCCGAGGCAGCAGCGCGAGCATCACCGCCACCCCGCCCTTCATGTCGGCGGCGCCGCGGCCGATGATGCGGTCGCCCTGCCGTTCGGCCGTCCCGTCGGGCCAGTTCGGCACCGTGTCGAGGTGGCCGACGAGCGCCACCGGCGTGCCATCGCCTCCGGTACGGGTGATGAGCGCGTTGCCGATCCGTTCCACGGGCAGGCCGAGTGCGCCGAGACGCGCCTCGACGAGGTCGGCGAGGGCGGCCTCCTCCCCGTAGGGCGATGGCGTGGCGACGAGGTCGAGGCAGATCTCGGCGACGTCGCCGCTGAGGAGCGGCCTAGACATCGACGTCGAGATCGCGCAGCGCCGCGTTCAGCGACGTCTTGCGATCCGTGGACTCCGTCCGCTCGCCGATGATCAGGGCGCAAGGGACGTCGTACGTCCCCGCCGGGAATGCGCGCGGGCGCGAGCCCGGGATGACGACCTTGCGCGGTGGGACGTGGCCCACGTGCTCCACCGGTGCATCGCCCGAGACGTCGATGATCCTGGTCGAAGCCGTCAGGATGACGCCGGCGCCGAGGACGGCCTCCGCGCCGACGTGGACGCCCTCCACGACGATGGCGCGAGAGCCGACGAAGGCGCCGTCCTCGATGATCACGGGACGCGCTCCCGGCGGCTCGAGGACCCCGCCGATGCCGACCCCACCGGACAGGTGCACGTCGCGCCCGATCCAGGCGCCGGAGCCGACCGTCGCCCAGGTGTCGACCATGGTGCCGGAGCCGACGCGGGAGCCGATGTTCACGTACGAGGGCATCAGCACGGCGCCGGCCTCGACGTACGCGCCGTAGCGCACCGTCGCCGGCGGCACGATGCGCACGCCGTCGACCGCGGTCTTCAGCGGCACCTTGTCGTGATACGTGAACGGCCCGTGCTCGATGACCTCCATCTGCTGCAGGCGGAAGAACAGGAGGATCGCCTGCTGGATCCAGCCGTTCACGTCCCAGCTGCCATCGGGCTGCGGGGCGGCGAGGGAGATCTCCCCCGCGTCGAGCTGCGCGATCGCGGCGTTGACGGCCTCGCGGGCCTCCTCAGCGGGGATGGAGCCGCTGAACGCGGCCTCGACGGTCTCCTGGATCTGCATGCGGGAATGGTACGGGCCTGCGGTCGGGAGTGACGCGGAGGCCGTGATCGGTCAACGGGCCCCTTCGATCGATCAGGGCGCGCCGGTCGTCGTCAGGCGCGCCGCGATGTCGTCCGCCAGCTCCGCCGCCGGACGGTTCGCGTCCACCAGCTCGGCGTGGCGCAGGCGGCGCAGCCAGGTGTCCTGCCGCTTCGCGTACTGCTTGGTGCGCGTGGCGAGGCGCTCGATGCACGTGGCCCGGTCGATCTCGCCGGCGAGGAGCGCGGTGACGTCCGGCACGCCGTGCGCGCGTTCGGCGGTGTGCGACAGCGGTCGTCCCCCATCGCGCAGCCGGCGCACCTCGTCGACGCCACCGCCGTCGAGCAGGCGCGGCGTGCGGGCGTCGATGCGGGCGCGCACGGCGTCGCGCGCGATCGCCAGGCCGTAGAGGCGCGTGGGATGGCGGGTATCGGCGGTCCACAGCGCATCCTCGCCGGCCGGCGCCAG
>JAUMCA010000112.1:0-15734 GCA_032119475.1 Thermoleophilia bacterium
ACTACCACGCCATCGCCGCGCTCGACGAGGCCGGGATCGACACCTCGCGCCTGCCGTACACCGTCCGCGTGCTGCTGGAGATGGCGCTGCGCAACCTCGGCGGCCCGCACGTATCCGAGACCGACGTCCTGGCCCTCGCCCGCTGGCCGGAGCCGGCGCCGCCGGAGGCGACCGTGCCGTTCATGCCGGCGCGCGTCATCCTGCAGGACTTCACCGGCGTGCCGACGATCGCGGACCTCGCGGCGATGCGCGACCAGTACGCGCGCATGGGCGGCGACGCGGCCGGCATCGATCCGCTCGTCCCCGTCGACCTCGTCATCGACCACTCGGTCCAGGTCGACACCTTCGGGACGAAGTACGCGTTCGAGAAGAACGTCGAGCGCGAGTACGAGCGCAACGCGGAGCGCTACCGCTTCTTCCGCTGGGCGCAGGGCGCGTTCGGCCGGCTGCGCGTCGTACCGCCCGGCATGGGCATCGTCCACCAGGTCAACGTCGAGCACCTCGCGACCGTCGTCACCGTGCGGGACGGTGTCGCTCTGCCGGACACCCTCGTGGGGACGGACTCGCACACGACGATGGTCAACGGCCTCGGCGTGCTCGGCTGGGGCGTCGGCGGCATCGAGGCCGAGGCCGCGATGCTCGGGCAGCCGCTCGCCATGCCGGAGCCGAGCGTGATCGGCTTCGAGTTCCGGGGCGCCCTCCCCACCGGCGTCACCGCGACCGACCTCGTGCTGACCGTGACGGAGCGCCTGCGCCAGTACGGCGTCGTCGGCCGCTACGTCGAGTTCTGCGGCGACGGCCTCAGCGCCCTGTCGATCCCGGATCGCACGACGCTGTCCAACATGTCGCCGGAGTTCGGCGCCACGGCTGCGACCTTCCCGGTCGACGCGGAGACGATCCGCTTCCTCCGCGCCACCTGCCGCGGCGCGGACGCCGACGTGGCGGAGGCGTACTGCCGCGCGCAGGGGATGTTCCGCGAGGACGGCCAGCCGATCGCGCAGTACTCCGACGTGCTGGTGCTCGATCTGGCCGACGTGGAGCCGAGCCTCGCCGGCCCGAGCCGCCCGCAGGATCGCGTGTCCCTCGGCGGCGTCCGCGAGAGCTTCCGCAACGCCTTCCCGCGCGAGTCGACGCCGGTCCGCATCCCCGTCGAGGCGCTCGTCCCGGTCGGCGCCGCGGGCGCGACGACGACCGCCGAGGCCTGCACGGTCGACCACGGCAGCGTCGTGATCGCCGCGATCACCTCCTGCACCAACACCTCGAACCCCTCGGTGATGGTCGCGGCGGGCCTCCTCGCCCGCAACGCGGTCGCGCGCGGCATGGAGACCAAGCCGTGGGTCAAGACCAGCCTCGCCCCCGGTTCGCGCGTGGTGACCAACTACCTCGAGCGGGCCGGCCTGACCGAGCCGCTCGACGCCCTGCGCTTCAACCTCGTCGGCTACGGCTGCACGACCTGCATCGGCAATTCCGGCCCGCTGCCCGAGGCCCTCGACGCCGCGATCACCGAGCACGAGCTCGCCGTCGGCGCCGTGCTGTCCGGCAACCGCAACTTCGAGGGCCGCGTGCACCCCAAGGTGCGCGCCGCGTACCTCGCGTCGCCGCCGCTCGTGGTGGCGTACGCGCTCGCGGCCACGCTCGACATCGACCTCACGTCCGAGCCCATCGGCACGGACGCGGACGGCGCGCCGGTGATGCTCGCCGACATCTGGCCGTCGATGGAGGAGGTGCGCGACGTGATCGCCGCGTCGATCACGCCCGACCTCTACGAGAAGGAGTACGGCGCGATCTGGGATGGCGACGAGCACTGGCGCGCGCTCGCCGCCCCGACGGGCGAGACGATGGACTGGGCGCCCGACTCGACGTACGTCCGGGAGCCCCCGTTCTTCTCCGGCATGGCCGCCGCGCCGCACGACCTCGAGGACATCGGCGGCCTGCGCCCGCTGGCGGTCCTCGGCGACTCGATCACCACGGACCACATCTCACCCGCCGGCGTCATCCAGCCGGACGGCCCGGCCGGCCGCTGGCTGATCGAGCACGGCGTCGAGCAGCGCGAGTTCAACTCGTACGGCGCCCGTCGCGGCAACCACGAGGTGATGGTCCGCGGCACGTTCGCGAACATCCGCCTGCGCAACGAGCTCGTGCCGGGCACCGAGGGCGGCGTCACCCGCCACGCCCCGTCGGGCGACGTCCTGTCGATCTACGACGCCGCTGAGCGCTACCGCGCCGAGGACGTGCCGCTCGTGATCGTCGCCGGTCGCGAGTACGGCTCCGGCTCGTCGCGCGACTGGGCCGCCAAGGGCACGCTGCTCCTGGGCGTGAAGGTCGTCATCGCCGAGTCGTACGAGCGCATCCACCGCTCGAACCTCGTCGGCATGGGCGTGCTGCCGCTCCAGTTCCCGGAGGGCATGAACCGCGAGACGCTGGGCCTGGACGGCTCGGAGACGCTCGCGGTGACCGGCCTGCCGACGCTGACGGCGGGCGGCACGGTGACCGTCACGGTGACGCGCGCCGACGGCGCCGAGGCGTCGTTCACCGCCCTCGCCCGCGTCGACACGCCGGTCGAGATCGAGTACCTGCGCCACGGCGGGATCCTGCCGATGGTGCTGCGGCAGATGGCGTAGGGGTGGGGTAGCGAACACGGGGCCGGGCCGGCCGCATTGGCGGCACCCCGTTCGCCCGACCTACCCCAGCACCCGCTCGATCACCTGCGCCACCCCGTCGTCCGCGTTGGACGCCGTCACCTCATCGGCGACGGCGAGGACGGTGGGGTGCGCGTTGGCGACCGCGACGCCGTGGCCGGCCAGGCGCAGGAGCGGCAGGTCGTTCGGCATGTCGCCGAACGCGATGACCTCGCCGGGATCGATGTCGTGCCGGGCGCAGGCGACGCGCAGACCACGGCCCTTGTCGACGCCGCGCGCGGAGATCTCGACGATCCCGTAGCCGGAGTGGGTCACCTCGGCGCGGTCGCCGACGATGCCGGCGACCACGCGGACCAGCTCGTCGTGCGGGATCAGGTCGTCGCGGACGATCAGCTTCGTCGTCTCGCGGTCGGCGACCATGTCGCGCACGTCGCCGAGCAGCGTGTCGGGCGGCGTCGGGAAGCGCGCCGGGTAGTCGACGTCGCGACCGAAGGTGAAGGTCATCTCGCAGGCGAACCGGCAGTCCGGCGCATCCGCGCGGATGTGGTCCACGAGCTCGACGGCGAGCGCGCTGGCGATCGGGGCGTGGTCGATCACCGTGTGCTCGTCCACGTCGTAGAGGAGCGCGCCGTTCGCGCAGACGACGACGGCGTGCGCACCGGCCGCCTCCGGCACCTCGCGCACCCACCGCGGCGGTCGGCCCGTGACGAGGACGATCCCGACCCCCTGTGACGCCGCGGCGTCGAGTGCGCGGCGCGTGCGCGCCGACACGGCCCCGTCCGGGCCGAGCAGCGTGCCGTCGAGATCGGAGGCGATCAGCCGCGGCGCGAACGCGGGAACTACAGACGTGTCCATTTCACTTCATTCAGTCGACAACTCATCCGCCGGGGTGCGTTCCTGCGATAGAGCCGGTGCGCGACCTGAACGATTCCTCTCCCGCGGCCGGTCCGCGGACACCCTCCCCTCCTCCCGTACGACGCCGAGGCCCGCACGTGCGGGCCTCGCGCGCGTCCGGGGGTCACTGGAGGAGGAACCCGAGGAAGATCGTGTTGGCCACCAGCAGCACGGCGACGATGATGGTGAGGCGCGTCAGGTTGCGCTCCATGACCTGCGTGCCGCCGAACTGCGACTGGCCGATGCCGAACGCCCCGGACAGGCCGGCGTCCTTCCCGGAGTGCGCGAGGACGAGCACGATCACCAGGATCCCGAGGATCACCTGCAGCGCGACGAAGATGCCTTCGACCATCGTCGCGGAGTGTACCGACGTTTCCCGCGCTTCAGCGCAGGCGCAGGGCGCCGGCCGCCCCGTCGGCGAGGCGCCCCACGATCGGACCGGGCAGGGTCGCCGGGTCGACGTCCGCCGGGAGCGCCGCGAGCAGCCCACCCGACGTCTGCGCGTCGCAGGCCAGCATGATCCGGACGGCGTCGCCCGCGACGTCCGCGGTCGGGTCCGCGGCCAGTTCGTCGCGATTGCGGCGGGTGCCGCCGGGCACGTGATCGTCAGCGATCAGGTCGAGCACGCCGGGCAGGGCCGGAAGCGCGTCGAGGTCGATCTCGGCGGCGCAGCCCGACGCGCGCGCCATCCCGCGCAGGTGCCCGACCAGTCCGAAGCCCGTCACGTCCACCACCGCATGCGGCCGCAGCGGCCGCAGGGCGTCGGCCGCGTCGCGGTTCGTCGTCGTCATCGCGTCCACCGCCGCCTGCACGACGACGGGATCGACGGCGTCGTGGCGCAGGGCGTTGCAGACGACACCCGTCCCCAGCGGCTTGGTCAGGCACAGCACGTCACCCGGCTGCCCGCCCGCGTTCGTCCACAGCGCATCCGGCTGCACGGTGCCCGTCACCGCGAGGCCGTACAGCGGCTCGGGCGCCGTGACCGAGTGGCCACCCGTGATCGCGACGCCGACCGAGCGGGCCATGTCGGCGCCCCCGCGCAGGATCGCGCCGACGACGTCCCGGTCGAGCGTCGCCGGGACGGCGATCACGGCCAGCGCGTAGCGCGGCGTCCCGCCCATGGCGTAGACGTCGGAGACCGCGTTGGCGGCGGCGATCCGGCCGTAGTCGTACGGGTCGTCGACGGGCGGGCCGAAGACGTCGACGGTCTGCACGAGCAACGTGCCGTCGTCGAGCCGGACGACGCTGGCGTCGTCGAGCGTCGCGCCCGAGACGAGCACGGTCGGATCCTCCTCGAGGGGGACGTGGCGCAGGACCTGCGCGAGCTCCGCAGCGGGGAGCTTGCCTGCTCAACCACCGCCGGTCGCGAGGCGCGTGAGGCGCACCTGCTCTGCCATGACCACCTCCCCCTGCGCGTCGCGGACAGCCGTCACGCTACCGGATCGGGAGGCGCCGACGAGCGCCCGGGGCGCGCTAGGGTTTGGGCATGAAGCATCGGCAGCTCGGATCCAGCGGCGTCTCCGTCTCCGAGGTCGGGTTCGGCGTCTGGACGGTCGCCACCGGCTGGTGGGGCGACTACAGCGACGAGGACGCCGTCGCGCTCCTCCGGCACGCGCGGGACCGCGGCATAACGTTCTTCGACACGGCGGACACGTACGGCGAGGGTCGTGCGGAGCTGCTGCTCCAGCAGGCCTTCGGCGACGACCCGGGCGTCCAGATCGGGACGAAGTTCGGCTACGACATCTACTCGCCGTGGGAGCGCAAGGGACACGTCGAGCGCCCGCACGACTGGTCGCCCGCGTTCATCCGCTACGCCTGCGAGCAGAGCCTCAAGCGGCTCGGCCGCGAGACGATCGACTTCTACCAGCTGCACAACCCGCGCCTCGACGCGCTGCAGGACGACGCCATCTTCGAGATGCTCGAGGAGCTCGTGCAGGCCGGCACCGTCCGCTCGTTCGGCGTGGCGCTCGGCCCGGCGATCGGCTGGCGCGACGAGGGTCTCTGGGTCGCGGCGAACCGCCCGATCCACGCGATGCAGGTGATCCACAACGCGCTGGAGCAGCAGCCCGGCCGCGACTTCATCGCCGCGGCGAAGGCCAACGGCATCTCCGTCGTCTGCCGCGTGCCCCACTCGTCGGGCATGCTCGAGGGCCGCTACACCGCCGACACCGTGTTCGCCCCGAACGATCACCGCCGCCATCGCCCGAAGGCGTGGCTGATGGAGGGCGTGCAGAAGGTCGAGGCGCTGCGCTTCCTCGAGGAGCCCGGCCGCACGATGGGCCAGGGCGCGATCCAGTGGCTCCTGCACGAGCCCGAGGTGGCCTCGGTGCTGCCGAACATCTACGACGTCGGGCAGATCGACGAGTTCGCCGCCGCCGTGGACACGCCGCCGGTCTCCGACGGGGAGTTCCGCCGCGTCGAGGACCTGTGGGAGCAGGGCTTCGGCGTGGAGCCCTACGCCGGGCCGGACGCCAAGACGCTGCTCGGCGACCTCACGCCGGCCTAGGCGCGACGCGCGACGACGTCCTGCAGCAGCCCGGCGAGCCGCCGGGCCTGCACGACGTTGGCCTGCGCGTCGGCGGCGGCCTGACCCGCCGGATCGTCGCGCTGGAGCTCCAGTGCAGCCCGTAGCCCGGCGAGGATCGCGTCCTCGCTGTGCGGATCGACCGTGACGGCGGCCGTCGGCGGCAGATCGCGGGCGACGGGCGCCGTGTCCGAGACCACGACCGGCACCCCGCACGCCACCGCCTCGAGCGCGCCGAGCCCGTACCCCTCGCTCAGCGCCACCAGGGTGGCGGCGTCGGCGCCGCGCAGGAGATCGGGGACGCGGTCCGGGGTGACGGACCCGAGCAGGCGCACGTGCGGCATCCCACGGAGCGCATCCTCGAGCGGGCCGGCGCCGGCGATCCACAGCTCGCCCCCACCGCGCTCGGCGAACAGGCGGGCGGCGGCGCGGGCGAGGCGCTCGGGGTTCTTGCGCTCGATCAGGTTGCCGATCTGGACGATCAGGGGACGCGCCGGCGCGGGACCGAAGGCGCCCAGGTCACCGGCGCCCGGACGGAAGGCGAAGCGGTCGACGCCCGTGCCGATGACCTCGATCGGCAGCCCCGGGTAGACGGCGTCGAGCCGGTCGGCCAGCTCACGCGAGACGGCGACCACCGCGTCGGCCCGCATGACCGCTCGCCGCATCGCCGCGCGCAGCCCGCGCGAGCGCTCGAGGTGCCCGACGTCCCCGCCGTGGGCGACCAGCACGTACGGGGCGCCCACGGTCTTGGCCACCCGGCGTGCGATCACCGCGGTCGGCACGAGGTAGTGCGCCAGCACGACGTCCGCCTGCATGCGATCCGCCGCGTGCGCCGCGCCGCTGCGGAGCTGCGCGTACTTGCGCACCGATCCCGCCGGCCCGGTGGACCGCTGCTGCAGTCCCGCGATCTCCACCACGCAGCCGGCGCGCTCGAGTTCCGCCGTCTGCCGCGCCACGAAGACGCCGTACTGCGGCGCCGCAGGCGACGGCACCATGTTGGACACCACGAGGACGCGGAGCGGGCCTGCCATCAGGCGGAGGATGCCGCACGTCACGGTCGCGCGCCGTCGGAACCTGTGCGAAGCGCGCGCGAAACCGGCACAGTTCCGTCTGCGCCTCCGTAGTTCAATAGGTAGAACACCGGATTTGTAATCCGGCTATATCGGTTCGATTCCGGTCGGAGGCTCTCGGCATAACAGTGTCGTCTGCCACATGGTAGGAATCGCACATGCGTCGCCTTCCCTCGCCCGCGCTGATCGTCGCCGTCGTCGCGCTGATCGTCGCCCTGTCGGGGACGAGCTACGCCGTCACGCAGCTGCCGAAGAACTCGGTGGGCAGCAGCCAGCTGAAGAAGAACGCGGTGACATCGGCGAAGATCAAGGCGAGCGCCGTCACCTCGGCGAAGATCCAGAACGGCACGATCACCGCCGACGACCTGGCCAGCGCGACGCGCGCAGCGCTCAAGGGCGACCCGGGCGCGACCGGGACGACCGGGGCCACGGGCGCCCCGGGCGCCACGGGACCGCAGGGTCCCGTCGGCCCGACGGCGTCCGCCGCCGGGTCGAACGGCGTCGGCGGGTCGCTCGCGCCCACGACGTCCACGGTCGTCACGACGACCACCGGTCCGACCGACTTCACCGGCCCCCTCGTGCTGACCGAGTCGATGCGCATCGTGCTGACCGCGACGATCCACGCCAACAAGAGCCTCAGCGACGCGGCCACCGCGACGACCCTGTTCTGCACCACGCACTACCGCGTGGTGGGCGCGGGCAGCTGGTCGGGCATCGGCGACGGCGGAACGCAGATCGTGCCGACCGTGCCGACCGGCATCTCGGCGCACGTCACCATGGGGCTGACCGCCTACGCGACGCTCGCCGCCGGCAGCTACGAGTTCAAAGTCGATTGCCGGCACGGGAACACCAGCGCGTTCGGCACCACGGCGCTGAACTACAACAGCGCCACAGTCGCCGTCGTCGCCACGGCCGACTAGACCGCGATGCGGTGACGATTCGGAGACGGCCGGTTGCCGCCGGCGGAACGCGTTAGGCTGGACACAGTGCTCCACATCGCGCATCGCGGCTACCGCACCGGATTCGGCGACAACACCCTCCCGCAGCTCGCGGAGGCGATTCGCCTCGGCTGCGACATGGTCGAGATCGACATCCGGCGGCGGCCGGCCGACGGCGCGCTGATCCTGGCGCACGACCGCGGTCCGAACCACGATGCGCCGCTCCTGCGCGACGCGCTGGATCTGTGTCGGCGCTCCGGCATCCCGGTGAACCTGGACCTCAAGCAGAACGGCATCGCGCACCAGCTGGTCGACGACCTGCGGGCGACGCGCATGGCCGAGCGGATCGTCCTGACCGGCGGCGGCTGGGAGCAGGCGATCTACATCCGGCACCTCGACCACCGGGTGCGGGTCGGCTTCACGATCCCGCGCCGTCACCACGACTGGATCCGCGCCGCCGGCTGGGCCGCCAACCGCGTCTGGCGGTGGGTGTGGACCGGCCGCGTGGACCTGCTCATGCGCGCCTACCGAATCGACCTCGTGACGGTCCAGTACCGGCTCGTCACGCCGCGACTGGTGCAGCAGGTGCACCGCGGCGGCGGTGAGATCTGGTGCTGGACGCCCGACGACCCGCTGGTGATCGCGCGGTTGGAGGAGATGGGCGTCGACGGGGTGACGACCAACCTGCCCGACGCCGCCCGTGCCGCGGCGGCGCAGGGCCGGGTCGACGTCGCCGCGTGATCAGCCGAACGTCGTGACGGCGTAGACCACCGCGACGATCACGCCGACCACGACGACGATCCGCTGCAGCACGGCGCCCGGCAGCCAGCCGGCCAGACGGCCGCCGAGGTACCCGCCGATCAGGGCGGCGACGAGCATCACGCCGGCCGTCGCCCAGAGGACCTCGCCGCTGAGCATGAAGACGCCCGCTGCCGCGAGGTTCACGACGAGGCTGGTGGCCTGCTTGAGGGCGTTGATCCGCGTGAGCGTGTCGACGAGCACCGCGCCGAGCACGGCGAGCACGATGATGCCGAGACCGCCGCCGAAGTAGCCGCCGTAGACGGCGGCGACGAAGACGCCGATCGCCGGGACCGCGAGCCGCTCGTGGTGGCCCTCCGGATGCGACAGGCGCATGGCGACACGCCGCTTGACCCGGTCGCCTGCGGCGAGGACGACGACGGCGGCGAGGATCAAGAACGGCACGGAGACCTCGAAGACCCGCGCGGGCAGGAGCAGGAGCAGCAGCGCTCCCGCGATGCCGCCGACGAACGCGACCGGCAGCAGCCAGCGCGCTCGACGCCCCTGTCCCGCGAGGTCGCCGCGCTGGGCGAGCGTGCCGCCGAGGTACCCCGGCACGAGCGCGACGGTGTTCGTGACGTTCGCCGTCACCGGCGGCACGCCGAGGGCCAGCAGCATCGGGAACGAGATCAGCGTGCCGCCGCCCGCGACCGCGTTGACGAGACCGGCCAGCAGCGCGGCCAGCCCCGCGAGCGCGAGTTCGCCCGGCGTCATGCGGGCAATCTACGCGGTGGCGGGGTGCTCGCGGCTCGAGCGGTGCTGCTCGATCTTGCGCTTGACGCGCTGGAGCGCGTTGTCGACGGCCTTCGGGTCGCAGCCGGCGCGCTCCGCGATCGCCTCGTACGACTCGCCGGACATGAACGAGGCGAGCACCTCGGACTCGAGCGGGGACAGCGCCTTCCCGAGCATCTCGACGAGCGACTCCAGCTCGTCGCTCGAGACCACGCACGAGGCGGGATCGAGCGTCGGCGAGCCGGCGATCGCGTCGCCCAGCGTGCATTCGCCGCCTTCGGGGTCCGCTCCGGCCGGCGTGTGGCTGAAGGAGATGTAGCCGTTCAGCGGTTGGTGCTTGTTGCGGGTCGCGCCCTTGATGGCGGTGATGATCTGGCGCGTGATGCAGAGCTCGGCGAACGAGCGGAACGACGTCTCGCGATCGACGCGGTAATCGCGGATCGCCTTGTAGAGGCCGATCAGCCCCTCCTGCTGGAGGTCATCGGAGTCGCCGCCGGCGAGGAAGTACGACGAGGCCTTGAGGCGGACGAACGGCTGGTAGCGGCGGATCAGCTGATCCAGCGCGGCATCGCTGCCGTTGCGGGCCCGCAGGACGAGAGCGAGGTCGCCCTGGTCCCGCCGCTGGCGGGCTGCCGGATCAATGGTCCGGGCGGTGGTGCTGCGGGCGGGTTGCATGGGGGGAATGGGCCTCCGGTCTCTCCCCTGAGCCTCATCGTATGGTTGAGGTTCAGGAACTGATCCGCACAATGCCTGAGGGAAAAACCAAATGCAAGGGAAATATGAAAATTCATAAGTCTGAGGCTATTTTGCCTGCAAAGCGTTACATTCTGAAACCCTCCGCATGACCTGAGAAATCGCACGGTTATGCGAGAAAAGACCATTCGCATAGCCCGACGACTATGAGGATCGCGTCGTCTGTCACGAAGCGGCGGTGCGCTGCCGCACCGCCTCGAACAGGAGGATCCCCGCCGTGACGGAGACGTTGAGCGAGTCGATCAGGCCGTGCAGCGGCACGGCCACGACCGCATCGCAGGCCTTCAGCACCCGGGGGCGCACGCCGCTGCCCTCGGCGCCGAGCACGAAGACGCAGCCGTCGGTGTAATCCGCCGCGGTGTAGGGCGTGGCGCCCTCCGCGGCGGCGGCGTAGGTCCACAGCCCCGGCCGCTTGGCCCGGTGGAGCCAATCGGCGAGGTTGGGTGCCACCGCGATCGGCAGGTGCTCGACCGCACCCGCACTCGCCTTCGCCACGGCGCCCGTCACGACGGCGCTGCCGTGCCGGGGCACGACCAGGCCGGCCGCCCCGGCGCACTCCGCGCTGCGCGCGATGGCACCGAGGTTGCGGGGGTCGGTCACCTCGTCGAGCGCGATGATCAGCGGCCGATCGGCGGACAGGAGCTCCTCGGGATCGACGTAGGGATACGGATCCACCGTCGCCGCGATCCCCTGGTGGTCCGACGATCCGGCGAGCGCGCCCACCACGTCGGGACCGGCGACGCGCACCGGGGCGTCGCAACCCTGGAGCCACGGCAGCGCAGCGCGCGCCTTGTCCGTCACGACGACCTCGCGGACGCCGCGACGACCCCGCAGCGCCTCGCGCACGGGCTGGCGCCCGTAGACGACGTCGTCGCTCACGCCGGTGCGAGCTCCGGACCGTCCGGGAGGTCCTGGACGACCCACCCCAGCGCGCGGAGCTCGTCCCGCAGCGCATCGGCGCGCGCGAAGTCCCGTGCCGCACGGGCGTCCTCACGCTGCGCGAGCAGCGCCAGCGCCTCCGGTGGCGCCACGGATGCCTCCGCGACCCCGAGGCGCGCGAGGCCGAGCACGTCGAGGCAGTCGATCAGCGTGGCGCTGGCCCGGGCGACGTCAGCGGGATCGGCGTCACCGGCATCGATCGCCGCGTTCATCGCCCGCACCAGGTCGAAGAGCGCCGCAAGGGCCTCCGGGGTCGCGAAGTCGTCGTCGAGGGCGGCACGGAACCGCCGGTCCGCGTCGTCAGCGGCGGTGGCCAGCGGTCCCCCGCCCTGCGGTGTCGCCTCGCCGGCCGTGCGCGCGGCGCGACGGAGCGCCTCGCGCAGCCGGTCGTTCGAGCGCCGGGCGTCGTCGAGGGACTCGGGGCTGTAGTCGACGCTCGAGCGGTAGTGCGCGCGCGCGAACAACGCGAGCAGCGTCTCGGGCCCCTCGCGATCGAGGGCATCGGCGAGGCGATCGACGTTGCCGAGCGACTTGGACATCTTGTCGCCGCCGAACCGCAGCATCCCGTTGTGCATCCAGATCCGCGCGAACGGGCGTCCGGTCAGCGCCTCCGACTGGGCGCGCTCGTTCTCGTGGTGCGGGAACTTGAGGTCCAGGCCGCCGCCGTGCACGTCGATCTCCTCCCCGAGCGCGGTCATGGCCATTGCCGAGCACTCGATGTGCCAGCCGGGGCGACCCATCCCCCACGGCGACTCCCACGCGGCGTCCTCGCCCGGCTTCTGCGCCTTCCACAGCGCGAAGTCGAGCGGCGCGGCCTTCTTCGCGGTGATCTCCTCCGGCTGCATCTCGTCGATGCGCTGCCCGGAGAGCGATCCGTACGACGGGAAGTCGGCGACGCGGAAGTAGACGTCGCCGTCCGCCGCGTACGCGTGACCGCCGGCGATCAGGCGCTCGATCATGGTGACGATCTCCGGGATCGCCTCCGTCACCTTCGGCTCGACGTCCGGACGACCGAGGCCGAGGCGATCGGTGTCCGCGACGTAGCGGGCGCTCTCGCGCGCCGCGAGCTCCGTGCTCGGGATCCCCTCGGCCTGCGCGGCGGCGTAGATCTTGTCGTTGACGTCGGTCAGGTTCGAGACGACGGTGACGTCCCAGCCGCTCCGGCGCAGGTGGCGGGCGAAGGTGAGCGCCACGACGAACGGGCGCGCGTTGCCCACGTGGATCGGGCCGTACACGGTCGGCCCGCAGACGTAGAGGCCCAGGCGACCCGGCGTGCGCGGCTCGACGTCGCGGACGGTGCGCTGGAGGGAGTCGTAGAGGCGAACGGTCATGGCTGCCCGAGGACGTTTCGCGCGCGCCCGGCGATCTCCTCGCGCGACAGCGCGGCGAGCACCAACGGTAGCGGGAGGCCGTGATCGGCCGCGGTCAGCACCCGACGCACGGCGCGCTTGCCCGCGGGCAGCTCCGCCAGCACCGCGACGGCTCCCGCAGGATCGAGCCGAGGCGGCAGATCGACCGCCAGGAGCGCCGCGGCCGCGGCCCGCTCCGCGTCCCCCGTCACCGGCGGCGGCGGATCGAGGACGGCGCGGACCAGTGCGACCGCCTCGTCGACGTTGGCGGCCGCGTCGAGGCCGGCGGCGAGCAGGTCGACCGCCGCGGGGTCGAGATCCGCGCGATCGAGCACGAGCGCGGCACGCGCCGGCGCGTCCAGCAGGGCCATGTGGTCCCGGCCGAGCGCGGCCAGCAGCGCCACGTCGGGGCGCGTGGTGCCATGGCCGAGGTGCGCCGCATCGAAGCGGGCCGCGAGCGCCGCCGGCGGGGACGCGGGCAGCGCGGTCAGAGGCGGGCAGGCCGAGCGCGCGAGCCAGTCGACCACCGCCGCCGGCAGCCAGCCGGCGTCGCGGAGCTCCGCGACGCCGACGGCGCCGCTGCGCCCGGATAGCCGCGCGCCGTCCTCGCCCACCACGATCGGCAGGTGCGCGAAGCGCGGTGGCGTGCAGTCGAGTGCGGCGCACAGCAGGAGCTGTCGCGCCGTGTTGACGATGTGGTCCTCGCCGCGCAGGACGTCCGTGATGCCGATGTCGCGATCGTCCACCGCGTTCGCGAGATGGTAGGTCGGGCGCCCGTCGCCGCGGACCAGGACCGTCGGGCCCAGCTCGTCGGCCGGGATGCGGATCCGCCCGCGACTGGCGTCCTCGACGGCCACGTCGGCGGCGGCGGCGGGCAGGGTGATCGCGCCGTCGGCGGTTCGGATGGCGCGCCCCGACACGACGAGGGCCTCGGCGGCCGCCCGGTGGGCGTCGGCGCGGTCGGACTGGCGGACCACCTCGTCGACGACGATCCCGAGCCAGCCGAGGTCGTCGGCGATCCGCTGCTCCATGCCGTCCACGAGCCGATCGACGTCGGTGTCGTCGATGCGGAGCACGAACGCACCGCCCTCGTGCCGTCGCAGGAGGTCGTTGGCGATCGCCACCATGGCGCCACCCTCGTGCAGGTCCCCGGTCGGGGACGGGGCGAACCGGACGCGGACGGACATGGCGCGCAGGATTGCAGGGCGCGGCGGACTACGCTGCCGGGCGTGTCGCTGACGCCCGCCGAGCTCTCCACGCGACTGCTCGCGTGGTACGCCGCCAACGGCCGCGACCTGCCCTGGCGGCGCACCCGCGATCCGTACCGCATCCTGGTCAGCGAGATCATGCTCCAGCAGACGCAGGTCGACCGCGTGGTCGACCGCTGGACCGCCTGGGTCGACCGCTGGCCGACCGCGGGCGACCTCGCCGCCGCGCCGCGGGCGGAGGTCATCGCGGCGTGGCAGGGCCTCGGCTACAACCAGCGCGCGGTGCGCCTGCACGAGGCGGCCCGGCGCCTGGCGGCGGACGGCGTGCCGACGGATCAGGCGGGCTGGCGCGCGCTGCCCGGGGTCGGGCCGTACACCGCGGCCGCCGTCTGCGCGATCTGCTTCGACGAGGACGTCGTCCCCGTGGACGTCAACGTCCAGCGGATCCTCGAGCGCGCGCTCGGCGCCGACGCGATCACGCCGCCTCCCGGACGCGCCCACGACCTCACGCAGGCGCTGTTCGATCTCGGCGCCCGCGTCTGCCTCGCGCGCATCCCGCGCTGCGATGCGTGCCCCCTCGCCGACGGCTGCCCGAGCCGCGGAAGCCGCTACGCGCCGGCGCGTCGCCAGAGCCGCTTCGAGGGGTCCCGACGGCAGGCGCGGGGCCGGCTGCTCGACCGCCTGCGCGCCGGCAGCGTGGCCCGTGGCGACTACGACGAGGACGTCGCGGCGTCGCTGATCGCGGACGGGCTGGCCGAGTTCCGCCGCGGCAGGCTTAGACTGCCGTCGTGACCCGCTTCGCGCAGAACGCCGTGGACTGCCTCGCCCTCCAGCCCGGCGAGCGCTTCCTGATGATCTGCGACGACCCGCTGGTCGAGGCGGGACTCGCCGTCGCGGACGCGGCCACCGACGCCGGGGCCGAGGCGCTCGTGACCGTCCTCCCCCACGCGGCCCGGCCGTTGCGGGCGCCGTCGCGCGGGATCCTCGACGCCATCCCGGAGACGGACGCCGTCCTCCTGTGGCTGCAGCGCATGTGGACCGAGGAGGTCCAGTGGCGCCGGTCGATCTACGACCTCTGCGCCGAGACGGGTGCGCGGGTCGCCTTCGGCGGTGCCATGGACCAGGGCATCCTCGACCACGAGATGGCCGCGGACTACAGCGCGATCCGCGAGCGCACGCGCACGTTCGCCGACGCGCTCGCCGACGTGGACGAGGTGCGCGTGACGGGCGCCTCCGGCACCGACCTGTCGATGCGCCTGACCGGCCGCACGTGGAAGCTCGACGACGGCCTCGTCGACCGACCCGGGCAGTTCGCGAACCTCCCCGCCGGCGAGGTGTTCATCGCCCCGCTCGAGGACTCCGCGGACGGCGTCCTCGTCGTCGACGCGTCGCTGTCGCTCGGCGACCCGGAGCTGTCGATGGTCGACGAGCCGGTCCGCATCCGCTTCGAGGCGGGCCGCGTCGTCGACGTCGACGGCGGCCGCTCGGCCACGGCGTTCCGCGAGCTGATCACCCAGCCGGGCGCCGACGTCATCGCGGAGCTGGGCATCGGCACGAACGACCGCGCACGCATGCAGGGCAACGTGATGACGGACGAGAAGGTGCTGGGCTCCATCCACGTCGCCGTCGGCTACAACCTCGGCTCCTACGGCGGCGTCAACGACTCGCCGGTCCACTGCGACTGCTGCGTCCGCGACGCGGACGTGCACGCAGACGGCCGACTGCTCATCGAGAAGGGAGCGCTCCGCGCATGACCATCGCACTCGTGATCATCGGCGTCATCGTCGTCATCCTGCTGCTCTGGCTGGTCCTGTCGTACAACGGCCTGATCCGGCTGCGCAACGAGTGCGACCAGGGGGCGTCGTCCATCGACGTGCAGCTCAAGCGCCG
>JAUMCA010000112.1:15744-24532 GCA_032119475.1 Thermoleophilia bacterium
CTGGGCGGCTCCGGCCGCCACTGACCTACACTGAGCGCGAGCCGCGTGCGTGTATCCGCGGCGGAGGGCTGACATGGGTACGACCTCTCTGGTCATGCTGGCGATCCTGGTGGTGGTGGCACTGTTTGCGGTGTCGGTGTACAACCGGCTCGTGCGATTGCGCAACGGCATCGGCAACGCCTTTGCCCAGATCGACGTGCAGCTCAAGCGGCGCCACGACCTCATCCCCAACCTCGTCGAGACGGTCAAGGCCTACGCGGCCCACGAGACCGAGGCGTTCGAGGCCGTCTCCACCGCCCGCGCGCACGCCCTCGGGGCGCAGACGCTCGACGACCGCGCCGCCGCCGACGGCGAGACCCGCAGCGCGCTCGGGCGGCTGTTCGCCATCGCCGAGGCGTACCCCGAGCTGCGGGCGGTCGAGGCGTACACGCGGCTGCAGACGGAGCTCGCGGACACCGAGGACAAGATCGCGGCCGCGCGGCGGTACTACAACGCCGTCGTCCAGCGCTTCAACACCAAGCAGCAGACGATCCCGACCTCGCTGATCGCGTCGGCGCTCGGGTTCTCCCCGCGGGAGTTTTACCGGCTCGAGGACGATGCCGAGCGGGATCCCGTGCCGGTGGAGGTGACGCGATGACGCTCCAGGAGCAGATCCGCTCGTCGCGCATCCGGACCTTCATGGTCCTCGTGCTGTTCGTGCTGCTGATGGCGATCGTCATCGCCGCGATCTACGTGGGCTTCGGCAGCGGCTACGGCCTGATCATGGGGCTCGTCGCGATCGGCTACGGCATCTTCGGCTACATCGCGGCCGGTTCGATCGTCGCGTCGGCCAGCGGCGCGCATCCGATCACGAAGGACCAGGCCCCGGAGCTGTTCAACGCCGTGGAGAACGCCGCGATCGCCGCGGGCCTCCCGACGACGCCGGCCGTCTACATCATCGAGGACCCGGCGCCGAACGCGTTCGCGGCCGGGCGCACGCCGGACAAGTCCTACGTCGCGGCCACCACCGGCCTCCTGCAGCTGCTCGACAAGCGGGAGCTCGAGGGCGTGATGGCGCACGAGATGGCGCACGTCCGCAACCGCGACGTGCGGCTGATGACGCTCGCGGCCGTGCTCGTCGGCGTGATCTCGATGATCGCGGACATGCTCATGTGGTCGATGGTCTTCGGCCGCCGCGGCAGCGACCAGGGCGGCAACGCGATCGGCGCGATCATCGCGATCGTGGCGATCATCATGGCCCCGATCGGGGCGGCACTCCTGCAGATGACCCTGTCGCGTCGCCGCGAGTACCTCGCGGACGCGACGGCCGCGGAGATCACCGGCGACCCGGAGGGCCTCGCCCGCGCGCTGTACAAGCTCGCCGTCGACCCGAAGCCGCTCCAGCACGTCAACCGCGCGACCGCGCACCTCTGGATCGAGTCGCCGCTGCGCGACCACCACGGCATGCGCTCCAGCCTCGCCGGCCTGTTCGACACGCACCCGCCGCTGCAGGAGCGCATCGACCGCCTGCAGGAGCTGGGCGGCTTCCAGCTGCCGCCGATCCCGAAGGGCGCTGCCGAGTAGGCGTCGTGCGGTGGTGACGAGGGGTCAGGTGTCGCAAAGGGGTCAGACCGATTAGCGACACCTGCGCCTCTGACCGCGGTCGGTCGCGGACGCGGTGTCGCGAATCGGTCTGACCCCTTTGCGACACCGGTCTTGACCGCTTTTCACCACCGCACTCTCACCCCCGCTCGAGCAGCACCACGGCCTGTGCCGCGATGCCCTCGCCGCGGCCGGTGAAGCCGAGGCCGTCCGTGCCCGTGGCGCGGATGGAGACGCGGTCGGGCGTCGTGCGCATGGCGTCCGCGGTTGCGGCGCGCATCGCGTCGACGTGCGGGGCGAGGCGCGGAGCCATGGCGACGACCATGCAGTCGGCGTTCACCAGCCGCCAGCCGTCCTCGGCGAGGCGATCCCAGGCGCGGCGCAGGAGGTCGACCGACGCGGCTCCCGCCCACTCCGGCGTGTTGGGGAACATGCGGCCGATGTCGCCGAGGCCCGCGGCCCCGAGCGCGGCGTCGGTCAGCACGTGGCAGACCACGTCGGCGTCGGAGTGCCCCTCGAGCCCATGGTCGTGCGCGATCGGCACGCCGCCGAGGACCAGCGGCAGGCCCGCCACGAGCCGGTGGGCGTCGACCGCGGTGCCCACGCGCAGGTCAGCCAATGGGCACCGCCCGTCGATCGCGGCCCTTGATCTCCATGACGTGGTCGTAGCCGGCGGCGAGGGCGGCGTCGCGCGCCTGGTCGAACGCCCAGCCGACGTGCTGCGGCTCGTGCGCGTCGCTCGACAGCACCACGGGCACACCGCGGCGCTGGCAGCGTTCGAGCAGCGACTGCGCGGGGTAGAGCTCCTCCGCCGCCTTGCGCAGGCCCGCAGTCGAGATCTCGACGCAGACGCCGGACTCGGCGAGGGCGTCGGCGATCCGGTCGTACGCCCAGTCCAGCGTCGCCGGGGACGGCAGGGGGCCGAACGACTTCGGGAGGTCGGCGTGCGTCATCACGTCGAACTGCCCGCTCAGCGCGGCGCGCGTGTAGCGATCGACGTAGCCGCGCCACAGCGCCTCGCTGTCGATCTGGTCGAATGCGGAGTACAGGTCGTAGTCGACCGCGCCCTCGTCGACCCAGTGGATGCTCCCGAGGACGAGGTCCCACGGGCGCCCGCGCAGCGCGTCGACCAGCACCTCCTGCCCCGTCGGCAGCCAGTCGCACTCGATGCCGATGCGCACC
The DNA here is from genome assembly GCA_032119475.1 of Thermoleophilia bacterium. Classification (GTDB taxonomy): domain Bacteria; phylum Actinomycetota; class Thermoleophilia; order Gaiellales; family F1-60-MAGs149; genus F1-60-MAGs149. The sequence goes on from JAUMCA010000112.1 coordinate 18,508, forward strand.
GGGAAGCCCAGATCGCGTGCCTCGCTGAGCGCCTCCCAGTACGCGTCGATGTCCCATTCGGTCTGCGCCTGCCAGTAGGGGTGATCCCAGGCCGGCTTGGCCACGCGGAACCGGTAGACGTGCTCGGTGACGGCGACGCCCGCGAGGCCCCGATCGAGCGCGGCTGCGACGTGCGCCGTGATCCGCTCGACCGACAGCACCGCCTCGTCGAGCGCGTCGTCGTCGGGTGCGAGGTGCGTGTGGTGGTCAGTCAGCATCGCGGAGGCCGAGCGCGCGCTCGAGGTCGTCGCGCGTCGTGACCTTCATCGTACGGGGGTCGCCCTCCACCACGAGGACGCTCCCGCCGGCACGCTCCACCAGACTCGCGCAATCCGTCGCCGTCGCGCGATCCGGCGCCTCGAGCGCCCGCCGCAGCACCGGCGCGAGGAAGGCCTGCGGCGTCTGCACGGCGCGCAGGTCCGTCCGCTCCGGCGTCTCGACGATGCGGCCGGAGCCGTCGACGCGCTTCACCGTGTCCGCCACGGGCAGGCCGGGGATGACGCCGTCCGGTCCATCGGCGAAGCCGCCGAGCAGCCGGTCGATCAGGGCCGCCGGCACCACCGGGCGGGCAGCGTCGTGGACGAGGATCAGCGCCGCGTCCTCCGGCACCTCGGCCACGCCGAGCGCCACCGAGTCCGACCGGGTCGCGCCGCCCGGGACGGCGACGGCGACCTTCCCGGCGGCGACCTCGTCGGCCATGAAGGTCGCGCGCTCCTCCCAGCCCGGCGGCACGACCAGCACGATCCCGTCGATCGCGGGATGGTCGTCGAGGGCGCGGAGGGACGACGCGATCAGCGGGTCGTCGCCGAAGGCGACGAAGGCCTTGGGCTGCTCGGCGCCGAGCCGCTCACCGGAGCCGGCCCCCACGAGGACCGCCCAGACGGCGACCGCGTCGGCCAACTAGGCGGAGCGGGCCGCGCGCGCCTCGGAGCGGGCGGCGGCGAGGTCGGCGAGGAGCTTGTCGAGATGCTCGTTCGTCTCGTCCTCGTCCTTGTCGAGCACCCAGCGGAGCTCGGACGAGAGGATGCGCTTGGCCTGGGCGAGCAGCTGGCGCTCGCCGGACGAGAGCGGGCGCTCCGTGTCGCGGAGGGACAGATCGCGGATGACCTCCGCGATCTCCTTGACGTCGCCCGAGCGGATCTTGTCCTTGTTCATCCGGAACCGGCGACTCCACGAGCCGGAGTCCACGGTGACCTCCTCGGCGAGGACGGCGAGGACGGCGTTGGCGCCCTTCTGGTCCATCACGCGCCGCAGGCCGAGCTCGTCGACGCGGTCGACGGGGATGCGCACCACGAGGTCGTCGGACAGGATGCGGATCGTGAGGTACTCGACCTCCTCACCCAGCACCGTGCGCTTCTCGATCCCATCGATCACGCCAGCGCCGTGCTGGGGATAGACGATCCGATCTCCGACTTTGAACACTCGGTGCTCCCTCCGTACTTGAGGGGGAAGGATAACCGGAACCCGCCGCGAACGGGGACGGTTACCGCGCGTTCCGGAGAACCCTGTCGTGGAGCCGGCGCAGGCCCTGCTGGACGTCGGTCGCCCGCTCCGGGGAGATCCTCTCGACCTCCGACAGCTCGCGCAGGGTCGCCCGCATCAGGGCGTCGAACGACGGGAACGCCGCCACGATGCGCTGCGCCTCGTCGTCCTCGAGCCCCCCGATGTGCGCCAGGGCCCGGAAGCCGCGCGGGCGCAGCGGGTCCGACAGCCCGTAGACCGCGCCGTAGCCCAGCGCGCGACCGAGCTCGTTGACTCCGACCAGGTCCGAGTACGTCAGCCGGCCGACCTCCTCGAGCACGTCCTCGTCACCCGCCGTGGTCTCGGCGTTGCGGTAGTCGCGCACCGTCGCCAGCCGCTCCTCCAGCACGCCCTCGGAGAGCTCGCCGAGCAGCATGCCGACCAGGCGGCCGTCCTGCCCGAGCTCGACGACGTTGCGCTCGATCTCGCCGATCATCCGCGCCGCCATCTCCGCGCGCTGGAGCACCGTCAGGACGTCGCCGACGGTCACGTCGCCGCGCAGCTCCTGCATGGTCAGGTCATCTGCGCCGCGATCGAGCTGCGCCCGATGGTTCTGCAGCGAGCGCAGGCCCTGCGTGGCCTTCGCCAGCACGTCGCCGATGGAGTCCAGCTGGTAGCGGGCGCCGCCGGTGTAGAGGTTGACGGTGTCGCGCTCCTGGGAGATCGACACGACGATGGCGCCCGTCTGGCGGGACACGCGCTCGGCGGTGCGGTGGCGCGTGCCGGTCTCCGACGTCTGCACGCTGGCGTCGGGCATCAGGTGCACGTTCGCGCGGAGGATCTCGGACAGGTCGGCGTTGACGAGGATCGCGCCGTCCATCTTCGCCAGCTCGTAGAGCATCTGCGGGGAGAACGGGCTGTTCAGCTCGATGCCGCCCGAGACCAGCGGATCGATCGTCTCGCGGTCGGCGATCACGATCAGCGCGCCGAGGTGGCCCTTGATGATGTCGTTGATCGCCTGCCGCAGCTCGGTGCCGGGCGCGATCAGCCGCAGCGCCGTGACGAGCCGCGGGTTGCGTCGGGGATCGAGCGGCATGGGGCTATGGTAGCCGCGTGGCTGAATCCGCACCCCTGCTCATCGTCGACGGTGACGCCCTCGCGCACCGCGCGTACCACGCGCTCGGCCGCATCACCGGCAGCACCGGGGAGCCGGTGGCGCTGCTGCAGGGCACCGTCGCGATGCTCGTGGCGGCGTGGGACGGCCTCGCGCCGCGCGCCATGGCCGTCGCGCTCGACAGCCGCCTGCCGAGCGAGCGCCATGCGCTGTGGCCGGCGTACCAGGCGCAGCGCGATCCCTTCGCCGACGACCTCGTGGCGCAGCTGGACGCCCTACCGGGCCTGATCCGGGCGTTCGGCGTCCCGGCGCTGCGCGTCGATCCCTGGGAGGCCGACGACGTCTGCGCGACGCTCGTCGCGCTGGAGGAGGCCGCCGGCGGGAGATCGCTCGTCCTCACGCACGACCGCGACGCCTTCCAGCTGGCCTCCGCGCGGACCACGATCATCCGGCCGCTGTCGGGCATGACGGAGACGGAGGCGGTGGATCCCGCCGGCGTCGTCGAGCGCTACGGCGTCGCGCCCGCCCAGGTGCCGGACCTGATCGCCCTGCGCGGCGACCCGTCGGACAACCTGCCGGGCGCCAAGGGCATCGGGCAGAAGACGGCGGCCGAGCTGCTCGACCGCTACGGGGACCTCGAGGGCGTCATCGCGCACGCCGCCGAGCTGACCCCGGCCCGGGCGGCCGCCGTCGCCGGCGCGGCCGACGACCTGCGGACGTTCCGGCGCATCGCCGTGATGCGCGCGGACCTGCCGGTCGAACGACCGCCCGACGGCGCCCCCGACTGGGCCGCGGGCGCCACGGCCTGCGCGGCCGCCGGCATGGGGCGGCTCGCCGAGCGGCTGGCCGCGCGGGCGGGGTAGGGCGGCACCCCAAAGGGGTCAGACGGATATGGGGTGTCGAGCGCTCCGCCCCGCACCGTGGCTGCGCTGCCGACACCCCATATCCGTCTGACCCCTTTGGGGTGCCGCCCTACCCCGCCCCCAGCGCCAGCGCCAGCGCCTCGGGCACCGAGCCGGCCGTGCGCACGACGATGCCCGGTACGGCGGGCGCGCCCGGTGGGACGATCGCCTGCTCGATGCCGAGGCGCGCAGCCTCCTTCAGCCGGCGCTCCACCTGCGCGACGGGACGCAGGCGGCCCGTCAGCCCGATCTCGCCGATCGCCACGACCGGACCCGTCGGCACGCCGCGGGCGGCGCTCGTCACGGCCAGCGCGACGGCGAGGTCGACGGCCGGGTCGTCGACCCGCACGCCGCCGACGACGTTGGCGAACACATCGGCCGAGCCGAGCCCGAGGTTGGCGTGGCGGGTGAGCACGGCGAGGAGCATGGCCAGGCGATTGCGATCGATGCCGTTGGCCAGGCGCCGCGGTTGGGGAAGCTCGCTGGCGGAGACCAGCGCCTGCACTTCGAGCAGCAGCGGGCGCGATCCCTCCAACGTGCACGCGACGACGCTGCCGACGGCGCCGAGCTCGTCGCGCCCGAGGAGCGCGGAGGGGTCCTCCACGGCCTCGAGGCCGCGACCCGTCATCGCGAACACGCCGAGCTCGCTGGTGGCGCCGAAGCGGTTCTTGGCGGCGCGCAGCACGCGCAGCTCGCCACCCCGCTCGCCCTCGAACAGGAGCACGGCGTCGACGAGGTGCTCGAGCACCTTCGGGCCGGCCACCGCGCCGTCTTTCGTGACGTGCCCGACGAGGATGATCGCCACACCGTGCTGCTTGGCGACCCGCAGGAGCTCGCCCGCGGCCTCGCGCACCTGCGCCACGGACCCCGGCGCGGAGCCGAGGGCGGACGTCCACAGGGTCTGCACGGAGTCGACGACGCAGACCGCCGGGCGCTCCTCCGCGATCGTCGCGACGACGGCGTCGAGGTCCGTCTCGGCCACGATCCGGATCGCGCCCGCACCGCCGATCCGCTCGGCGCGCAGGCGCACCTGGGCGGCTGACTCCTCGCCGGTCACCAGCAGCGCGGTCTCGCGCTGGGCGACCTGCGCGAGCGCCATGGTCAGGAGGGTCGACTTGCCGACGCCGGGCTCGCCGCCGAGCAGCACGAGCGACCCGGGCACGATGCCGCCGCCGAGGACGCGATCGAGCTCGCCGATGCCGGTCGGGATGCGCTCGGCCTCGTCGGCCGAGACGTCCGCGAGCGCGATCACCGGCCGCGGCTGCGCCTGCGAGACGCCGCGCGGGCCGGACAACGACGTCGCCTCCTCCACCACGGTCCCCCACGCGTCGCAGGCGGGACACCGCCCCTCCCACTTCGGCAGCGTCGACCCGCAGGCGGTGCAGGAGAAGCGGGACGCGGTGCGGGCCATGCCGGCAGGCTAGACCGGCGGGTGGATGGCGACCCGCGCGCGGCACGCACCACCCACGGCCACGACCACCCCGACTCCGTGCGCCGTCACCCCATCTCCCACAGGTGTTGCTGGTACCGTCGCCGGATGGAAGACACCAGCATCCCCACACAGAGGCTCAGCCGTTCCGGCCTGATCCTCGGCGCCGCGGGACTCGCGGGAGCCGCGGCACTCGGCTCCCTCCCCGCCACCGCGGCCGCCGCACCGGCTCGGACGGCGCACCGGCCGGTCGGTCATACGATCACCCGCCACCCGAGCTACAACCGCGTGCACTTCGACCGTGCCCGGGCCATCGCGGAGGTCACGGACCCGACGACCGGGACCGCGATGACCCTGCGCGTCGACGACGTCGTCGCGCTCGAGCACACCGCCGACGCAGCGCCCCGCTCGGTCGAGTGGTCGGCCGGGTTCTCCGCGCTGCTCGTCCGGACCAAGGGCGAGGCGCTCGCATCGGGCACGTACCCGACCACGATCAACGGTCGCACGTTCCCGCTGACCATCAACCGCGTCGGCAACCGGACCTATCAGGTCATCGTCGACCGCCGCACGCCGAAGGGGGTTCGCTGACATGGGTGAGGACGACTTCATCGCCGCGATCAGCCCGTTCGCCGGCTCCTACGCACCGGTGAACTACACGACCTGCAGCGGGCAGCGCATGGCGATCGGGCAGTATCAGGCGCTGTTCGCGCTGATCGGGAACTACTACGGACCGACCGACAACTCGACGTACTTCACGCTCCCGAACCTGGGCAACGGGATGCCCGTCGGGCAGACGCCGACGGGCGCGACCTCGCGGCAGGGCTCCACGACGCCCGTGACGCAGATCGGGTGGCCGGGCGGCTTCCCGTTCACCGGCGCCACCGGCGGGGCGGCGACGGTGCCCCTCGTGGCGGCGTCGAACGCGGTGACGATGCAGTACTGCATGTGCTTGAACGGCATCTGGCCGGAGCGCCCCTGAGCGTCGGGGCGTCGATGACGCGCCCGCTCCCGTAGGACGGGTCGCCCCAAGCCTGCGTGCGTCGAGCAGCTGTCCGGCCTGTTTCGACCCGGCGAGGGCAG